>JALOLT010000129.1 GCA_025455775.1 Fimbriimonadaceae bacterium | reverse complement strand
ACCTTGCGGAAGTCCTCCATCTGGTTCTGTGTAAAGGCAGGGTCTGTGCTGCTGTCAGCAAAGTGCTGGGCAATACCAACCAAATGGATGTTTTTTTGGCCAGCAATCTCTCGCGCCAGTTTTGCCGCTTCTCTTGGATCACAGCCAAACCGGTGGATTCCAGTGTCAACCTCTAGGTGGACTCGCGCCACTGTCCCAATCTTGTTTGCCGCGGCATCCAGATGTCGTGCCATGACGATATTCTCAATCAGGACATCCAGATTGTAGAAAACCGCCTGATCACACTCAATCGGCAGGATCGGTGACAAGACCATGATCGGCTTTTCGATTCCCGCATCTCTGAGGGCGATTCCCTCTTGTACTGTCGCAACTGCGACCCAATCAACCCCATGCTGGCAGGCAAACCGGGAGATCGGGACAAGGCCGTGACCGTAAGCGTCGGCTTTTGCAACGAGGGCGATCTCGACCTTCGCAGTTCCCATCTTGTGACGCACACAAGCGATGTTGTGGGCGACTGCCGCTAGGTTAATCTCGGCCCAGGTTCGAGGATAAGCCCTCACAGCTTCGATTGTGACCCATCCGAACGACTCGCGGCAAGGAGGGGCAGAAGGTTCCTTAACCTTTTGGCGGGTGACTCCTTGCTAGACCAGAGGCAGTTCCTGTAAAATCAGAACATGAAGTCTCGACGCCCAGAAATATTAAAGGCAGCTTACGATCTGACTGGCATTCAGGGCCTTGAATCTTTACACGCAAGAACAGTTGCTACGGAGCTTGGAATTAACCATGCGACTGTTCACTATTATTTCCCCAGCCGAACTGACCTTTTGGTTGGAGTTGCCGACTATGCCCTTGCCCAGTTTCGCGCCGACCGAGCCAAGTTCCAGGAAGAGAGCAAAACGCCAAAAGACAAGGCAGAAGCAGAAATCGCCCTCGCTGAAGCCTATTGCAAGAAAACGAGCCGCTTTGTAAAAGTCCTCGCTGGACTCTACGTTGCGTCAGTCAACAATCTGGTGCTGCGTAAAAAGCTTCAAGAGCTCTTCCGCGAATGGATGACTTTCTTAAAAGAACTCGAGGGGCTCAAAATCAGAAAATCATCTCCCTATCAAGATGCGGAGCTTCTCGTCTGCACCTTCCTGGGAGTCGCGATGGCGAGCCACATGATGGACGGAAAGCTGGACACCAAAAAGATGATGGACTCTGTCTATGAGTCGATGCTGGGTTAAGCCACAGTCGAACCGGATGAAGAAAGTTAGCCAGACCGAAAGACAGGGAGTCGTTGAGGAACAAATTCAGGTTCGGTATGGCGAAACCGACCGGATGGGACATGCCTACTACGCCAACTACCTCTTTTGGTTTGAGCAAGCCAGAGGCGCTTGGTGCCGAGCCAGGGGATTTACCTATCTCCAGATGGAAGAGGCAGGGATCAAACTTCCTGTCGTCGAAGTCTGGACCAAGTACAGAGGCGAAGTAAAGTACGACGACATCCTTGTTGTCAGAGTTTGGGTGAGTGAGATCAAGCGGGCAGCAGTGCGATTCGACTACGAAGTTCTCAACCAAACGTCAGGCCAAATCACAACCGAAGGATATACCTGGCACGTCGCGATCAACGACAGTCATAAAGCCGTGAGCTTCCCCCCGGAGATTAGGGCATGGATGGACCGACCGCTTCAAGTCTTCGGCGAATGATGAAGAGATTCTGAGGGAAAAGCACCTCTTCAGGGTCACAGTGGCACGTGACCAAGCCTTTCCAGAAAGTTTGCGCGCGAAGGGGGCGAGCCCGGAGACCAAGTTGGGAATCTGCCTCCCAAGTGCGGAACCGGGCGGGTTTGGCCACGGGCCCGAGCGCGCAAACTTGTAAAACAAAAGCAGTCCTAGTGAATCAAGTCTTCGTTGATCACGACCGGTTCGGACTCCAGCAGCTCATGCATGGTTCTTTGACGATAGGCAAAGAGCTTGTCCAAGTCCTCTTTAATCAAAACCTCGTTCACCAATCCAGCCAAGAACCAACCGAGAGGCTTGTAGGTGATGGTATCGCGAACGATCGTTCCATTTTCCGAAGGGATGAACTCATGCTTGTGCTGCCAATAGGCAAAGGGAGCCCTTTCCGCCGTATCTGTAAAGCCATAGGGAGCCCTTACATCACTGATCCGCGCCTTCCAGGTCATCTTCATCCCCATCTTTTTGAAGACCATCTCGTGGAGAACCCCGTCGCGCACCGAAAGATCCTTGGAAACCACATGGAGCTGAGTGTCAGGGGGCGTCAAGACCTTGAGAGCATCGACACGGCTATGGAGCTCCCACACCTTCTCAACAGGGGCCTCAACGGTTGTTTCATACACACGAGTAAACATCCTATCCTTTACTACGGGACTAATGTTGAGTCTGGTGCAGGGTCATGGAACCTACGGCAGCCAAGAAGGTGTCATACTCACTAACCTACTTGGGGGCGTCAGGCTTCGACAGGGTCGGATCGCTTCAGAGTTGCGAGCGGAGGCGCCGCTGGCCTCCTAAAAAGCGGCAAAAAAGTAACTGCGGACAATAACTTCGCATATGCTGCCTAATTAGGCAACACGTCCACCTGGGAGGGTGCCAACCTCGCCCAGATTCGGGCGTCGCAAATGTTGGATCGTCGATCAACTTACGCCTGGAGTAAAGTCGACTAAATTAATCAGGCTGGGCGTCTGGTTTCCTGCCCTCGGGATTGCCAGCCGTCGAGATAAATACGAGGGAGACGCTCGTGGATACTTTGAGGACGACGACTTTGGAACCGGGTTCAATTCCCGGCGCCTCCACCAACCTTCTCTTTTTCTTTTAACTTAAAGAGTTTTTCAACTTTCCCCGTAAAAATGCAAGGGAATTTGCCATTATATGCAATCGGAGGAACCCTTGAATCTCATCAAAAAGCTTTCCGCCCTTGTTGTACTTCTGCCCTTCGTGACCATCAGCCACGCAGACTTTCAGTTTGGCCAAGGCAGAGCCTACGGAATGGCGAATGCTGGTCTCGCTGTTCCCTACGATTGGATCCACTCTGGGCGCAAAAACCCTGCCATCTATGCCTTTGCCCCCCGCGGCCTCAGGGCCACCTTCCCAAACATCGGGGTTAGGCTCCAGGGAGTGAGTTTTGGCGACCTGAATGATGTTCTCGGAAATGCCAACAGCGGAGGATTGAACCGCGACGACCTCGCAAACATCGCCCGCAACTTTGGCGGGCGTCCGATTGACTTTGGCGCAAACGGGGAGTTCGGTCTATCCTTTGCCGGGCTCATCGTGGACTTTCGCGGGGAAGCCATCGTCACTGCCAGGCCGAACGATCCTCTTCGACAATGGGTGAACTCTGGCGGATCTGGAACGATCCCCATCTCTGCTCGCATGGACGGCTACGGAATTGGCGGCTATGAAATCGGTTTTGCCTACGGAACCAGGTTGAATACTGGCGATGAGAGCGGGATTGCAGTCGGAGCTCGCGCCAAATTTGTGCGCACCTACTACACTCACCAGTTCATCGACGGGCCAGGCATCGCCGCGAATGGAAGCGCGACCCTCGCTCCGGAGATGAATGGGAACGACACTCTTTCCGAGAACGGCTTTGGCCTCGACGTAGGAGCAATTTACAGCAGCTCGCGACAAGAGGGCCTCTTCTTCGGGGCCACGATCGAAAACCTCATCAAGCCAGACGCAAGTTTTGGGGCGACCCTCCCCAATGGCGTACCAGGCGTGGTGGGTGTCCGACCCTACAACCGCACCTTTAACGTGGGTGCTGGGTTCAAGACAAAGGAGAACTTTATCATCGCTGCCGACTGGGTGGACATGTTCAATGGCGGTGATGGGGCAGAGCTTCGGGTTGGTCTGGAGTACATGGCAGGCTCTGGATTCGCCTTGCGAGCTGGCTATGCGAGCAATTCTGGCTACACCCTCGGGTTCGGTGTCTTCGGGATCAATTTCGCCTACGCCCCCGACCTTCCCCAGCCCTACTCCTTGTCTTTCCGGTTCTAGAAGCTCTTGGCTTGTGGACTAACGGCTGCATCGTGACTCCGGATGCCCACCTCTAAGACAAATCACCAGCGATCTGATGGTTGAAGCGGATCGCTTCAACCATCAGCTTCTCGCCCTTTGGGATCTGGGGGGAGCGGAAGGAGGCTGGTAGCCAAAATGGGCACCAAGCCGCCTGGCCATTTCAGTTAGGCGCCGATAACCCTCAGACCACTCTTCGTCAGATTCTTTGCGGAGCTGGGCACGTTCCTCGCGAGTCAACTTTCCGGTAGTATTTATAAAGATGCCGGTAGATCTTTCTGTGGCTCTGATTTCTTCTCTGACAAAGAGAATCATCTCGTCCCGGAGTTTCTGTCCAGTGTCTGAGAGTTGCGCGGCTCGCAGTCTTGGAATGAGGGATTCCAACTCCCTCTTATGACGATCCCCTTCTCGGATAAGAAGACGTACCCTCTCCACTTTTTCCAAATCCCTTGGTGTGGCCTTTAATCTATGACCGTGCTGATCAGACATCCTCGCAAAGTCGTTCCAGATCCTCACTAATTCAGCGTCCTGCTTTCTTTGTTCTCCTTGATTCGAACAACCTCCTAGCATCAGACAGACCGGGAGAACTATGAATAATCTAGTACTCATCTTTCTTCACCAACCAGATACCAACCACTAGCAGACCACCACAGAGAATGAGGCCCCCGAGAGGTTGCTCCACGCTAAGGTGCCTAACCCTACGAAACGAGCCCTTTTCGTAGCCGTGAGTTAAGTCAAGTGTGAAAAATGTTCCATTAAAGATGGACATCACGATTAAGAACCAACCTACTGTTCGCCACTGCATTATCTACCCCACGAAGGCACGTATGGTTTCTGCCAGTGCTGTGAATCCTGATACCATGTCAATGAGCTAGAGTTATCTTCGTCAAGTGGATCTTTTGGGAGTTCATTCGCCATCTGGTTTCTAGCGTCCAAACGGACATATGGTATTCCAACTAACGGCTCCAAGACGTCACCAGGATGGGTTGGGGCAAGAGCATCCACCGGTAACTTTCCAACATACTTCAGCCATTCTATTTCCCAAGGATCATCAGATTGTGACCCATTTCCGCCCCCAAATGGAGATGGCCCAGATGGCTTGTTGATCTCAAGCGTTAGAAGGGCCATCAACATAAGCCCATCCGGGTCAACCCCCGTAACAGGATTCGCTTCCCCTGCTCCGTAGGAGTACCAATTTCTGCCATCCTTTATCGGATCTCTGGTCAGGAAGCGGCCGGTGGAGGAGTCGTAGTAGCGATGGCCGAGGAGTTTGAGGCCAGTGGCGTCTTCCTCGTAGCCAAATCCCCCTGCGTAACCGAAGGCTGAATCCCACGCTCCGGTGGAAGAGATGACGTTTCCGAAAGCGTCATAGTCCCTCTTCGTTACCATGACCTGTAGTCCTCTCATGATTCACCCCTGCCCTAGACAGTATCAAGGGGTATCCGCGACGCTTTCTTGCCTTTCGATAACGCTCAACCTCTGTTCCAGGTTAATGATCCGATCCCGAAAACCACTAATTAACTCGAAACTCCCAATCATCATGTACATCTGCAGAAGCCCGTATCCCAACAAAGCCACGTTGACAACTTGTAAAACCAGTCGAATCGCTGTCCTCGCTTGTCTTCCATATTTGAGATTACCTCCCGTGACCAGTCCCTAAGAATTAGCTCACCTAGGATGGTAGAGTTCCAGACCCCTTTTGTATTGTAGTCATTCCTTTTTAGGGTGCGGGGGATTGGCCCGCTTGGGACGATTGTAGCCTACCATCATGGTCAGAAAGACAATGAGTCCAATGTCTGTATTTGTGATAGACAGACCAATTCAAACCGAGCCACATCTGATCCTTACCTCTTCTCGTCGAATCGCTTTTCAGGAAGACTTTAACCCGCAAAATAATTAATAAATGGATCGATATCATATCCATAAACGAGCCAAGTGACAGCTATTGCGCCAAAGAGGAGTAAGTTATAGACCCATAAATCGCGCAAATCATTCGTTGCACCTGATTCAGCTGCAGATTTACCTGCGATTCTTGTCATGACGATGCCAACTCCAAATAGAATAAGAAAGAAGATGCTAAAAGGACGCATGAATACTTCGTCTATGTGTTTAATCAAGCCGTAGGGCAACATCATGATAAACGCCATCATGAACCAGAAGTAGAATAACCCCTTTGGCACTCTCATTTTGGACGAGCAAATAAGCATCCATGGAATTAACGGCAGCCCTGGAAGTGCTGCGAAGACGAATAACGAAAGGTGCCCGATCAGCAAAAAGGCTTGAAGTGATAAATACACAACCATGTTGCTTCTCAAGGGTAGGGGATATTGCCATACTGCGACGGGAAGCCGGTCTGATTGGCTTGACCCATCCACGTTGGCCACATTTGACCCATGCGGCCTGCTCCACTGAGGCCTCCCCAAGCACCGATCGCAACTCCACCAACTGCTCCAGCTCCAGCACCAAAGGGGCCACCAACCAATCCGACGCCACTTCCAATAACCCCTCCGATTGCAGCTCCGGAAGCTGCGCCTGCAACGGTTAACCAAAAGGCTGTCATTTCATCTACTGGAATCACAATAGCACCAAATGTTTTACTCACAACTTGCCCCTGCTGATTTACGTAGTACTGAGCCGATCCTCCCAAGATACCGGGAATGAAGTACATACTTGTTACCCCGTTGTGTATCACTACGATAAGATCCAAGTCGAACCTAGGATGTGTCTGTTGACCAGCACCGACACTTGTTTTTCTCCAACCATCACTATCTTTCCAAGGACGCCACTTGCCACCATCCATACGCCCGGGAAGATCCCCGAAGGCTATAACCGATCCGCTAAACCCAGGGTCTACCTGAACTTGAACGGGATCGTGGTAGGCGAGCCCAGTCGGATCTACCCCCGTAACAGGATTCGCCTCTCCTGCTCCGTAGGAGTATCAATTCCTGCCATCCTTTATCGGATCTCTGGTGAGGAAGCGGCCGGTGGAGGAGTCGTAATAGCGATGGCCGAGGAGTTTGAGGCCAGTGGCGTCTTCTTGGTAGCCAAATCCCCCTGCGTAACCGAAGGCTGAATCCCAAGTTCCGGTGGAAGAGATGAGGTTTCCGAAAGCGTCATAGTCCCTCTTCGCCACCATCTGCTGGGCAAAATCAGACATCGCCTCCACGGACTTCAGTCCGTGGTGCTGGTCGCTTCTTCTTCGAAGATTCCTGGCGTATAAGCAGCCCCAGAATCCCGAAGAACTGGTGCCGTGACTCCACTCGCCCACTGCGGAGGGAGAGGAAGCGGAGCTCGCGCCGCCCTGGCCCGCAGCCACGCCCGCCCGGAGCCAACCTTGGGTGGCAGGTTCCCCACTTGGTCTCCGGGCCCGCCCCCGGCCGGCGCGAGTCTTGCCAGGATCCGAGTACTTACTTCTTGTCCGAAGCGGGAGTCTTAACACTCGAT
>JALOLT010000128.1 GCA_025455775.1 Fimbriimonadaceae bacterium | reverse complement strand
ATATTGACCACAGCACACTTCCAGGTCATCCACATGGCCAAGGCAGTGGTCTCGTCGAGGTCAACGTCGGGATGGAACCTCAATCCACCCTTGGTGGGCCCGCGTCCTGCGTTATGCTGAACGCGATAACCTTCATAAACATGCACTTCGCCGTTGTCCATTACAACGGGAAAATTAACCACGACTGCCCGCTTCGGCTTTGAAAGAACCTCCACGAGACCTTCATCTAAGTCAAGGTAGCTGGCTGCGGTTCGCAGCTGCTGTCTTGCCATTTCAAGAACATTAATCTCACTCATTCTGAACTAGATTTCCTTATCGAGGAACAAGCGGCGAAGAAGGGCATAAAAAGGGACAGCCAGCACGCCGTTGTACACTGCCGATAGAATTGTAGCCCTAAGGGCCCCTGCAATGTCAGAGGGGGGCGAGAGAAACGTGACTGCCAGTCCAATGGCGAGGGTTCCGAGGGCGATGACGCCAGCCCCGATCGGAAGGGATACTTCAAGGTCTGAGCGGCCAACCCAGCCAAAGCCAAACCCTACCAAGGTCATCACAACTCCCAGCGAGAGGAGGTTCGAACCTACCATTCCCGCAACCACGAGGGGACCGACAAACCCGGCTAAGGCTCCGACTCCTGGGCGAGAGCAAAGAGCCACCGCTAAGGCCACCATTAAAACGAGCTGGGGGCGTGAGCCAGCAAAGCCCGCACCCTGTGATCCCGCTGCATCTAGCAGGGCCGCAATCCAGAAGCCGATGACACAGACTCCGATCCCTAGGAGTTTCATTTGAGAACAACGACCTCCGGGCCATCACTGACATCTGCCGCTGGCAAGATGAAGGCTCGGCGAGAGCCAAAGTCGCGGTCGATTTCGACTCGGTTGATCGTCCCGATCACGATGCCGCGAGGGATGCGCTCTGTGACCCCTGATGTGACGACCACGTCCCCCGCCTTTACGTCAAGTTCTGAAACGACATCCATCGCCAGGCGGGTTGGTGTCTCTCCGCGAAGGATGCCGGCAATTGCATCTTGACCCGATATTATTGCGCCAAGGCGCAATGTTGGGGCAGCGATGAGAGTGACTTGGGAGGTGCGCTCACCGACCGTATTCACGATCCCCAAGAGTCCGTTGCCGGTTAAGACTGGCAGCCGCGGTTCGATCCCCTCTTTCTGGCCAACACTGATCGTCACACGGTTGTTGAATGGGAAATAGGCAATGATCTCCGCTGGGATCTTTTGCTTGCCGTAATTTGGCAGTCCAACGAGGGCTCGGAGCTCACCGATTTGGCGCCTGAGATCGTCATCCGTTTCCAAGTAGAGTTGTGCAGCGGAGATCTGATTGCGTAAAAATTCGTTCTCCTGGCGAAGTTTGGCCATTTCTGCGGGACTGATGCTGGCTTGACGCAAGCTCAGGAGCCAGCGGTTGACGTTCGATGCCGGAATCATCACGGTCGTCTGAACGATCTGAGCCGTGACATCCATTCTGCCTTGGGCTTTCGCCCCTTCTTGTATGCGTCCGAGCACTACTCCTGCAATGAGAAGGAGGAGTAGAAGGATCCAGTCAGGGCGTCGGGATTCGTCTAGCTTTTCGATGCTCGCTCCAGCATCCGGCGAATGGCCGGATTTTCATTCAATTCATCCAGCATGCGGCCAGTGCCGATAGCGACGCAACTCAGGGGGTCTTCCGCAATTCGAACGGGCATTCCTGTTTCGCGGGATATCAAGCGATCAATCCCTCTGATCAAGGCGCCTCCGCCAGCGACTACAATCCCGTTATTCATGCAGTCCGCCGCTAGTTCCGGGGGAGTTGCTTCCAGGGTGAGTTTCACTGCCTCCACGATCGCCATCAGAGGCTCCTTGATCGCGTCGCGAACTTCTTCACTGGTGATCTCTGCACTTCTGGGAAGACCCGTGATCAGGTCTCGCCCCTTAACAACCATCGAGAGCTCTGGTTCAAGAGGATAGGCAGAGCCGATTTCCATCTTACAAATCTCTGCTGAGCGATCTCCGATGAAGAGGTTGTACGCCCGCCGGACATAGGCACCGATCGCCTCGTCGATTTCGTCGCCTGCGATCCGGATGGATCGACAGTGGACAATGCCTGCCAGGGAAATAACCGCGACTTCCGTGGTTCCTCCCCCAATATCCACGATCATGGAGCCAATTGGTTCTTCGACTGGGAGACCTGCTCCAATTGCAGCTGCCATTGGTTCCTCGATGACATAGGCTCTTGCCGCTCCTGCCTTCCGGCATGCGTCAAGAACCGCGTCTCGCTCGACCTCTGTGACTCCGCTCGGGATTCCCACAACGACCGTTGTGTAGACCGTCATTCCTTTTTTGGCCCTTGCAATGAAGCTCCGGATCATGGAAAGGGTTTGGTTATAGTCGGCAATAACGCCATCGCGGAGGGGCCTAGTCGCGACGATGTTGGCCGGTGTACGGCCGAGCATCCGCTTGGCCTCTTCGCCCACTGCCATCACTTTGCCGGAATTCTTTTCAACTGCCACGACGCTTGGCTCTCGAATCACGACACCACGACCAGCCAAGTGGACAAGGGTATTGGCGGTTCCAAGATCGATTCCAATATCGCGAGAGAAATGGCGACCGATCAAACGCCAGAACCAAGAGCCGCCACTTTCCGTCATGACTGAATTCTTTGAGAAAAGAGTGCTAGCGCTTCCGCCCTTCCGGGGGAATTGCCAAGCATGTGTAGTTCGAATATACCAGGGCCGAGGAACGGCTGAACAAAAAATGGCCCCCGTGGGAACTCCACGAGGGCCATTGCTACTCCGACACTACATGCCGACTTGTGCAGCGCTTGGGCGTCCACCCCTTCCACCTGGGGCACCAGCACCAGCAGGAGGTCCACTCGGAGCACCTGCAAAACCGCCGCGGCCTGTTGCGCCGCTGCTCGGGCCAGCACCGCCGGCGGCGGAACCAGCGTTCGGTAGGCTATTGGCAAAGACAACTGCTCCAGCCGAAACGGTGGCAGGAGTGGTAATGACCTTAGCTGGCTCTGGCAACTGTTGCGGCTGCTTTTTGTTGAAAAAGAAAACGGCAGAGAGGCCGACTGCAAATACGAAAGCCACAATGCAAAGGATGATGTCGTTCTGGTTCTTCAATGTTGCACCCTGTAATTCAAGATAGCTGCTTTCATTATGACGCCAAGTTGGCTCGTTCGGTTACAGCCCTATTCGATGTAGTCTTCGTCGCTGGTGGGAGGTTTTTTCAAAAATGCCTCGATGAATGGGTCTACCTCGCCATCCATCACAGCTAAGACGTTCCCTGTTTGGTAGCCAGTCCGATGATCTTTGACCATCGTGTAGGGTTGCATGACATAGCTTCGAATCTGGCGACCCCATTCCGCCGGGCCGATGTCGCCCTTCAGGGCGTTCACCTTGCTTTGATCCGCAACCCGCTGGAGTTCGCTGAGTCTTGCTGCTAGAACCTTCATCGCGCTCGCCCGGTTTTTGTGTTGGCTTCGCTCATTTTGGCAAGCCACCACGATTCCCGTTGGGATGTGTGTGATGCGGACAGCAGATTCCGTCTTGTTCACGTGCTGTCCTCCGGCACCCCCTGCGCGGAGGGTTTCCACCTTCAGATCATCTGGGTTGATTTCGATTTCTTCTTCATCCATTTCTGGCAAGACTTCAACTCTCACAAAGGAGGTATGTCTCCTCGCTGCTGCATCGAATGGGCTAATCCGTACAAGTCTGTGAACACCATTCTCGCACTTCAAATATCCGTAGGCGTTCGTGCCGGTGATTTCCATCGAGACGTTTCGGTATCCCGTCACGTCTCCCGGCGTCTCGCTGATAATCTCGTATTTGAAGCCTCTCAGCTGACACCATCTGGTGTACATCCTAAAGACCATCGAGGCCCAGTCACATGCCTCACTTCCGCCTGCGCCAGCACTGATCTCAACAAGAGCCGCCCTTGAGTCGTGTTCTCCCGAAAGGAGGGTCTGGAGTTCATAGTTATCCAGATCCTTCAAAAGTTGGATCGCAGTTTTGTCCGCCTCTCGTTCAAGCTCATCGTCGGGCTCAAGAGCAAGCAGCTCATAAAATTCCAAAACATCGTTCACGCGTCGGTCAAGTTGCGCGAAGGGGTTGATGATATCTCGCAGTCGCGAGGCTTCCTGGAGCTTCTTATTGGCAAGAGAAGGTTCATTCCAAAAATCTGGTTGAGCCGACTCCTCGTCCAAAACGCTCAGTTTCGATTGCAGGCGAGGGAGGTCAAAGATGCCCCCTGATAGCGTCCAGGCGACTTCTCGCTCCAGACAGCGCTTCCTGCTGCTCCATTGACAACATGTTTCCTAATCTACCCCCAACCAGGAAAACAAATCTGGGAGATGGAAACGAGGCATCTTTCTGGGTGAGGGTTGAGAGTAAACTAGCTGAGTAAGAGGTGCACACTTTCCATGCCTTTCCTGTCTTTCAAATCTAATGTGATTACCAAGGGCTTGCTGGTTGCCAATCTGGCATTGATCAGCAGCCTGGCTCTGGCGCAGGCTACAACCAGTACGATCGTCCGGTCTGATTCAAAAGCTCCCAGAGTGAAGCCTTTTGTAACGGACGCACGCACTGCGTTTCCACCCATCGCGACGACTCTCAGCCAACGGGGGGTTCGGCCGGAAAACCCGAAGATGCCTATCCCTCTTCCTCAGGGCCAGCCGAATTCACTGGTGCCAGGCGGAATTTCAAATTTGCAGAACATTGTGACCGGGGCGAGGTTCCCAGGCATTGGCTTCACTGGCGCGATTCCTCCCGACCCTCACATCGCTGTTGGCACGACCCACATCGTCCAAGTGGTGAACGTCAACATCGCCTTCTTCAATAAGTCCAACGGTCAGTTTGTCTACTTCCAACCTCTTGCGACTGGTGGCTTTTACGGAAGTCAACAGGTAGGCAGTTTCACCTTCGACCCCAAAGTTGTTTACGACCCCAGAACCGATCGTTTTGTTGTTGTTTGCCTTGATGTCGACTTCAACGCTGGCAATAGCAGCATGATCGTATCGATTTCCCAGTCTGGGAATCCCCTGGGTGGCTGGAACCACTACGTGATTAATAATAAGCTCACGGTGAACAGTGCCGACTTCTGGCTCGACTATCCAAGTATCACCCTCAATCACGATACAGTCGCTCTGCAAGGCAACATGTTCCCCTTCAGCGCACCGGCAGGGAGCTTTACCCAAGTGATCTTCCTTGAGAAGGCGAACATGCTCACAGGAGCGAGCACTGGCACGGTCTCCTACGTGCCTGCTGCCGACCCAGCTGTTCAAGACGCAGCCTTTGCTCTCCAATTGGCGAGGCCAAATGACCGCACTGGTACAAGGCCGCTCTTTGGCCTCTCACGCAGAACCAATACTTCTGTAAGACTCTTTTCCTTCCGTCGCACTGACCCGACAACAATCGTGGCAAATTCTGCCGTCGTTGCCGTCCCGAGTTTTAGCCCAGCCTTCTCGGATGTTCCTGCTGCCGGCGGGGTCGAAGCAGATGCGATTGGCGATCGTATGATGGATGCCGCTGCACGAGGTGGCAGTGTCTACGCAGCTCACACGACTGCTGCAGGTGGCAGATCTGCCGTTGATTGGTACGAAATTCGAATGGGTAACTGGCCAGTCTCCGGATCGCCAGCGCTCTTTCAGGCGGGACGAGTTCAACTCCCTGGCGGAGGATGGGCTTTTATGCCATCGATCAATGCAAACGCCGATGGTGACGTGGCCCTCGCCTTCTCCCGAGGCGGAACAGCCGTTAACCTCGACATGATGGTTACTGGCCGAAAGGCGAGCGACACCCGCGGTTTCATGGCAACGCCCGTTGTCGTCGGAACCTCCGGCAGACCCACCTCCGGCGGATTCACCCGCTGGGGAGACTATTCTGCGGTTGCCGTTGATCCATCAAACGATCGAACCTTCTGGGCGACAGCTCACTTGACCTCGACAAACCTCTTCAACTGGCGCACCGAGATCGTTCAATTCAACGTGACAGGCGCAGCCGGAGGGTCAGGATTCCCAGCATCCGTTACTCCAATCATCGGGCAATACGTTTCTGGGGACATTGGGAGCTTCGTTTCGGCGGACGGGAACCAGTACGTCATGAATTCCACAGCCGTGGATCGTCGCGGCGAATTCGTAGCCTACGACCTTCTCTTCAATGATGCTGCTTCCTTGACATCTGCTACGGCAATGACCTTCACCTTGACTTCGTCCGTTGCCTCCGGCGACCCTGCGAACCTCACCATTAGCTTCTGGAACATTAGGCTTGGTCAGTGGGTGACGGCACGAACCGTTCAAACAAGGACAACTGAGTCCACCACGACTGCCTCTGTCCGACCGATCCTCGGTGAGTACGTGAGCTCAACCGGTGAGGTTCGGGTGAGGGTGCAGGCCCTGAAGCAAGTCCGAAGGGGTGGCGCGGATCCGCTTGCCTTCACCCTGCGGACAAATGTCGGTACCTTGGCAGGAAATACAGGCATCGAACTTCCATAAGCTAAGCTAAGCGCGAAGGGGTGCCACCAGGGGGCTGTCTCAAAAGAGGCAGCCCCCTGCTTTTGGGAGATGCCTGCCCCGCCTCCCCGAGGCCACGCCCTCCCCTCCGCTTACGCTTCGGGGCTGCGCCTCGGCAGGGCAGGTGGTGAGATCACCAGGACGCGATCGGACTCCGTCCCTTTTGAGACAGCCCTTTTTCTGTGACCTCACGCCTAGGCGATTCACTAGGTTTTCAGAATTTCCCGCGTAACAGTGAGGAAAGCTCAAACCAGATTCCGACAATCTTTCTTGGGTAAGCCACATTCCCAATCGGGAATAGGCACTTTCGGAGACTGGTCGATGCCATTTTTCTCATACACGGCGATAGATAACACTGGGCGACAAATCAAGTCGATCATGGAGGCAGATAACGAAGCACTGGTTCTGAACCGACTTCGCGAGCAATCCCTCCAGATTGTTGACATTAAAGAGCTCAAAAAAACCAAGATAACGGTTGGCAAGGGCAAGATGAAGCCCAAGGCTCTCGTCGTCTTTTCTCGGCAGTTCGCCACGATGATCGATGCTGGTATTCCGATCCTCAGGTGCCTTGAGATCCTCTGTGGTCAATGCAAGGATCCTGTGCTCAAGCCAGCTCTCGACCAAGTCGCCAGCGATGTCAAAGGGGGAACCACCCTAAATGAAGCGATGGCGAAGCACCCAAGCGTCTTCAGTAAGCTGTATGTGAACATGATCCGAGCCGCTGAGATCGGCGGTATCTTGGATATCATCCTCGACCGTCTCTCCGGATTCCTTGAGTACGAATCCGAAGTCAAGAGCAAGATCAAGAGCGCGATGATGTACCCCGTGCTCGTCCTCTGCTTTAGCCAGGTGATGCTGTTTGTGCTGTTCAGCTTCGTCTTGCCGAAGTTCAAGGAGATCTTCGAGGGAATGGATGTCGAACTTCCCGCCGTCACAGCCGCACTCTTCGCGGTGGGCGACTTCATGCAGAAGTC
>JALOLT010000034.1 GCA_025455775.1 Fimbriimonadaceae bacterium | reverse complement strand
TAACTTCGGCCAGCGACGCTTCGATCAGCACCTGAAGCGCACCTTCATGAATCCCGAGGCCTTTCGAGCCCATCAAAAGAGGATGGCAGGAGTGTTTGAAGGTATCGGCGCGGAAGTCAGCTTCATTTTTGACCAAAACGAACTCAAAAAGCTTCAAAACGAGGAGAGGAATGTGGATGCCCTCCTGCTCTTGCCGACCGTTATCTTGAGCGCGATCCTTCCTGGCTCTCCCGCCAAGAAAGCTGGTCTGATGGCTGGCGACGAGGTTGTTTGGGTGAATGGAAAATGGGTGATCTCGTCAGATGAAGTGCGCAGAGTCAGGGAAGTCGGGGCCCAGGTAGCCGCCAAGAAACTCCCTCCGGAAGCCCTGGAGAGAGCCCGCACCGAGATGAATGAGAAGGTGCGCAACAATATGGTCGCGAACAAGGCTCGGGACACCCTGACGGTTGGTTCTGGAGAAGAGATTCAGCTTCGGGTAAGGCGTGGCGGCGCGACCCTTTCGTTCTCACTGAAAACATCCGAGACAAAGGTCGAGCCTGTGAGCCTGTCTCCCGATGGAATTCTGAGTCTGAGGGCCTTTTCCTCTGCCCCAGATCGGCTTCGTAGCCTTAATGTCGATTGGAACAAAGTGCAGGCTATCGACCTTCGTGATAGCACAAGTGGAGATTCCAGCGTGATCTTGCCTCTCCTCGAACTGATAGCATCTCCCGGCTTGGTCGGCTTCCGCCAGCAAAGATCGGGAAGTGGATCCGAGGAGGTTCGGGTGGCCAAAGGAGTGAATCGCCAGAGAGAGACGAGGATCCTCATTGATGAATCGACCACTGGGGCAAGTCTGGCGATTGCCCTCGCTTTGTCGAACTCGCCGCTGACCCCACTCCAAGGGAAACTGGCCAGTGAGACTGCCCCCTGGATCAGTGTCTATTCTCTCCCCGATGAATCTGGCTACACCCTCCGTACGGGAGCCTTCTCGGCGAAGCGTCCAGCTGCTGCCCCCATCACAGCCCAAAACAACACAGACTCGAAGGGAGGTGCTCAATGAAGATTATCGGAAAGGCTGTTGCCGTCGTCCTCGTCGTTGCGTTCTCTTTTGGGATCGGCTTTACGTTCCGTGATTTCTGGGCTGGTCGTCCACCTTCCGGAGCTGCTTTCGCCAGCTTGATCGGCGGGAAAGAGACCAAGACTCCGAACGAGATTTTCCTGGAAAATTACACCAGAATTCTTTCGAGCTACTCGCGGGAACTGGATCCGCAAAAGCTCCAATATGCTGCCTTCGAGGGTCAAGTGGCGAGTCTAGGTGACCCCCATACCAACTTCTTCGAGCCTCGCCTCGCTGAGTCTTTCACGAGTGAAACGAGGGGTCAACTCTCTGGGATCGGGGCGCGCCTCAGCGACGACCCGATCGGCGTTAAGATCATGTCTGTCTTTAAGGATGGACCGGCAGATCGGGGTGGCCTGAGGGCAAGTGACGTGATCATTGCTGTCGATGGACAGAAGACCGACACTCTTCCCGTTTCCGATGTTGTGAGCAAGATTCGAGGAGAAGCTGGCACTAAGGTGACAATAACAGTGAACCGGCCCGGCACAGCCACTCCCCTAAATCTAACAATCACGCGCCAAACAGTATCCGTCCCGACGGCGGAAGGGAAGATGCTTCCCGACGGTGTGGCCTACATCAATATCTCTCAGTTCGCCGAAACCACTCAATATCAATTTCACGACTTGTTGGACGAGTTTCAGGCAAAGAAGGCAAAGGGTCTGATCATTGATCTGCGAAGCAACCCTGGTGGGGTTTTGCAAACGGCGAGTGCAATGCTTGGCTACTTCTTTGACAACAAAAAAGTAGTCGAGATGAGAGGGCGGCAAAACGCCCAGGTCTTTACTCCTCGCGGAAGGGTGAAAGACTTGACCATGCCGATTGTGATTCTCATTAACGAGGATTCTGCCAGTGCGAGTGAGATCTTCGCCGGAGTCATGCGCGAGTACAACCGGGCCACCCTGGTTGGCGAACACACTTACGGCAAGGGATCTGTTCAGCAACTGCACCAAGCGGGAGCTGATGGGAGCTTCCTCAAGATTACTGTCGCGAAGTACTTTCTGCCGAGCGGCAAGGATATCAGTCGCAAAGTTGATGAGGATGGCGCCTATGTGAGCGGTGGAATCAAGGCGGACGTCGAAGTCGCGCCTCAGTTGGATGCGAATTGGGAGTTCGGAACCCCAGGTAAGGATAACCAACTGGATCGAGCGCTGGAGATTCTGGGGCAAAAACAGGCCAAGTGATCATGAATCTTCAGCCTGTTTTAGAGGATGGCGAAGTTCTGTTGCGTCCGTTAGAGGGGCAGGACTTCGAAGCTCTCTACCAGGTTGCCTCGGATCCTAAAGTATGGGAGCAACATCCGCATTCTGACCGATGGCATCGGGAGGTTTTTGAAGAGTTCTTTCGGGGAGCGATGGAGAGTCGTGGGGCATTGGTGATCGTACACAAAACCACTGGCTCAGTGATCGGAGCGACGAGATTTTATGGGTTAGACCCAGAAGCAAGGCTTGTGATTGTCGGGTTCACTTTTCTCGCAGTTTGCTTCTGGGGGACGGGGCTGAATACGCGAGTCAAGAAACTGATGCTGGATTATGCCTTCGAGACGGTTGATCGTGTCCAATTGCATGTTGGGGAGAAGAATCGTCGTTCACAGATTGCTGTAGAACGCATTGGTGGCCTCGTGGTGGGTGAGGCCATGATATCCTCTGGTTCTTCGCAGCCGACGAACAACTTGATCTTTGAGATCAAGAAAGACGAGTGGAGGCTCCGGAATCTATAGCGGCTTTGCTCGTCTGGTTTTCGGAGTTCCGGCTTTCCCCGGGCTTGCGCATCACGTCCGCGACGAAGTTCATCCAAGAATTCGCCTCAAACATCTTCTTCTTCCAGTCGCTTTTCAGCTCGGATCTCCAGCAGCCTCCTAAGTCCCTTGTCGACGAGAGCCAGTTTTTCTGCCTGGCTGACTTCCTTGAGTTCGCTCCTGTTTGTCCACTTGCCAGTTTGCAGAAGGCTATCCTGTCGTTATCACAGGCTGTTTCGCCTTAAAACCAAGTACGCGCCTTGCCGTTTGAGTTGTCAAAAACTGTGCAGTGGGCGGCAAGCAGGGAGCAAACGTCAGCTACAAAGAGGCTGGCTGATGCCTCGGAAACATCGTGCCCCCCTTGCGCAACCCGAAGGATGTCTGCGTTCATGGAGTCACGAGTGGCTCCTCTCCCAAAAAACATTCTCAGTGATCGTAGTTTTGGCCGCGTCCTTGTGCTTCACGGACAATCGCGCCATAACACCCTTCGGGATCAGTACCTTCCGGATTTAAAGGGTGCCACGCAGGGCCTGTTCCCGCTCAATTGCTTCGAAGAGGGCTTTGAAGTTGCCCTTGCCGAAGCTCTTCGCTCCTTTGCGGTGGATGATCTCGTAAAAGAGGGTCGGGCGGTCTGTGATTGGCTTGGTGAAAATCTGAAGGAGATAACCTTCGTCATCTCGATCCACTAAGATGCCAAGCTGGGCCAATTCCTCGATATCCTCGTCGATCTCTCCGACTCGGTCAGTGAGGGTGTCGTAGTAGGTTTTTGGAACGTTCAAAAAGTTGACCCCACGGGCAATGAGGCGGCTGACCGTGTGAACAATGTCATCGGTGCGGAGGGCTACGTGCTGGACACCAGCCCCGCCAAAGAACTCCAGATATTCGTCGATCTGGCTCTTTTTCTTGCCATCCGCTGGTTCGTTGATCGGGAACTTCACCCGTCCGTTGCCGCTCGACATCACCTTGGACATGAGGGCCGTGTACTCGGTACTGATGTCCTTGTCGTCGAAGCTGATGAGGTTGTGGAATCCGAGGACATTCTCGTACCACTTCACCCACTCGTTCATTTTGCCGAGTTCCACGTTCCCGACGCAGTGATCGACTTCGATGATTCCGATGGGATCTCCTGGCTGATTTTCCGCCCGAAATCCAGGCAGGAAGGGGCCAGAGTACGAGTCTCGATTCAGAAAGCTATGAACAGTGTGGCCATAAGTCTTGATGGCAGCGTGATGCACTTGTCCGAGCTCATCTTCGAGCAAGTTGGGGGCGACCGCAGATTCGGCTCCCCGTTCGAGGGCTGTCTGGTAAGCCCACTCGACATCATCGACTTCGAAGGCAATGTCCTGGACGAAGTCGCCGTGTTGAGCGATTTTGTCTGCCATTGGGTGGCCAGGGCGAAGAGGCGCGCTCATGACGAGAGTGAGGTCGTTTTGTTTCAGAACATAATCGACTTGATCTCGACTGCCGGTTTCGAGGCCATTGTAGCCAGTAATGCTGAACCCAAAGGTGTGTTGATAAAAGAAGGCTGAGGCCCGGGCGTTGTTGACATAGTGGCGGATATGATCCACCCGGCGAATGGGAAAAGTATCGTGTGACATCCTCGTCAAATCTCCAGTGATGTGATTATACAGGAGGGGAGCGTTGCTCCACCCTTTCCCTTTCTGGGTCTCGGTTGCAGAAGGGGCTCGCTCGAACCCATAATGGGAGTGCTAAGCCGACGTAGCTCAGTGGTAGAGCAGCTGTTTCGTAAACAGCAGGTCGCAGGTTCGAATCCCGTCGTCGGCTCCAGGTTTGAACTGTCCATACCGGAAACATAGGTAACACAAAAAAGTTTCTTCCCCAATGCCCTGCCATTGCCTCAGCGAAGAGGGGTTTCTCAACACCGCCCAAACGAAGTGCCAAAAGTCAAGGGCAACGACCCTCAAGGCAGCAGGGACTAGTTCGCACGGAACAAAAAGGTTAACCACCAGCACCTGAAGCGCCGACCGAAGGCAACGATTCGAGGATCTCAGATTCTCTGGACTCGCAACCGCGAAGCTCTGTTCGTGACCCCAGACCGTTTAATCTTGACCAAGTCCGTGCCAATATAGAGTTCTGTATGGAATTAGCTGGAATTCCGATTTGGGTTTGGCTCGCTTTTCTCGGTTTTGTGCTCGGTATGTTGGCGTTGGATCTTGGTGTCTTCCATCGACAGGCCCACGAAGTCAGTATCAAGGAAGCTATCATTTGGAGTGGGGTCTGGATCGGCCTCGCTCTGCTTTTCAACTTGGGAATCTACTTCGCTTGGGATGTGATCTATCCTGCCAGTCAGTACTCTCGAACTGAGGCTAGCCTCGCCTTTCTCACTGGCTACCTGGTCGAAAAAGCCCTGAGCGTGGACAATATTTTCGTCTTCCTTATGGTTTTCACCTACTTTGGGGTGCCGAACAAGTACCAGCACAGGGTGCTTTTCTGGGGAATTTTGGGGGCTCTGGTTTTCCGGGCCGCCTTCATTGCAACAGGTGACGCCCTTCTCAAGAACTTTGCCTGGATGATCCTCATCTTCGGAGGATTCCTCATCTTTACCGGCGTGAAGATGATCTCGATGAAGGACAAGAAGCTTGAACCAGATAAGAATCCCTTGGTCAAGTTGGTTCGGCGGATCGTTCCCGTCACTCCGGACTACGTCGGTCAAAAGTTCTTCACGAGGATCGACGGTCGCCTGTGGGCAACCCCCCTCTTCATCTGTCTCGTTTTCATCGAGTTCACAGATATCATTTTCGCCCTCGATTCGATCCCTGCGATTTTTGCGATCACGCGCGAACCCTTCATTGTCTTTACCTCGAACGTCTTTGCGATCCTTGGGTTAAGGGCCCTCTTCTTTGCTGTTGCCGGACTGATGCGCATGTTTCACTACTTGGGCTACGGCTTGGCCGCAATCCTCGTCTTTGTCGGGGGCAAGATGTGCTTTACCTACTACATGCACACCTTTGTCGATGAGAAGTGGAAGTTTCCGATCACTCTCTCGCTCGGAATCATCCTGGGTCTCCTCGTCATCTCGATGGTCGCTTCGTGGCTATTTCCACCCAAGGATGGAGGTCACGGACTCCCGGCGGAAGCGACTAAGGAGTCTGACGAAGACCATCAGGGGGAAGAGATCAAGGTGTGAACGACCAGTAAGAGGGAAGAGGCTCTCGGCTCTGGGGGGCTGAGAGATAGTTCAAAAGACCTAGTCGTGTGATTCCCAGCATCAGGCGGGCAGCGGCGTGACCAAACTGGAAACTTCATGGCTTCAAAGGCTTTTTGGTTCGTACTGTCTCTCGGCATTTGCTCAGTTCATCTCGTGGGGGCCCAGTCAGCCTCTCCTCCCCTCATCATCCGCAATCCGACCGTTAACGCTACGTCGATAGTGTTTCAGTTCGCAGGCGACCTCTGGTCCGTTCCCCGGAGCGGCGGGCGCGCTACCAGGGTCACGACCTCACCTGGCACAGAATCTTTTCCCCGCTTCTCACCAGATGGGAAGACGATTGCCTTCTCTGGCCAATACGACGGAAATACCGATGTCTACATCATGCCAGCCGAAGGCGGCGAACCGAAGCGTTTGACCGCCCATCCTGGGGTGGATGGGGTCACAGGTTGGACGCCAGATGGCAAGGCGGTTCTTTTCACCTCCTCGATGTCATCCCCCAACTATACGCAACTTTTTAGCGTCGCAACGACTGGGGGTGTGCCGAAAATGCTTCCTTTCCCAGCGGTCGAAGATGCTTCTATGAGCCCAGACGGAACCCAGCTGGCCTATATCCAGAATCCAGTAACCCAGGCAGCATGGAAACGATACCGAGGGGGACAAACAACGTCCGTCTGGATCGCCAATCTCTCTGATTCAAAGTATCGAGCGATTCCAAGACGCACAAGCCATGATCACAATCCGATGTGGCTCGGCGATTCGATTTTCTACCTCTCTGACCCAGATGGCCACGTCGGCCTCTACCGCTTCGATGTAAAAACAGGAAGACAGACGGTCGAGGTGCGTGGGGGGCAAGGCCAGCTAGATATTCGCTCTGCCAGTGCCGGATTTGGGGCAGTTGTCTTCGAGAGGCTGGGTAGTCTTTGGCTTTACGACGCGGCAACGCGGGAGGCCAAGCAAGTTCCTGTCACCCTGGATGGAGACTTTCCCGAGGTTCGGGTTCAGTTTAAGGACTTGGCGAGGAACCTAAGCGGCCTTTCTCTTTCACCGAGCGCGAACCGAGTGGTCGGGAGTGCGAGGGGATACATTTTTACTGCTCCTGCCAGTAAAGGAGACTCCCGCATCCTGACGCCTGGCGAGCCGGGGATCTGGCGTCGCGATCCCATCTGGTCACCGGATGGGAAAACGATCGCCTACATCACCCACGAGGGGCCCCAGCAGCAACTCGCTCTGCTCGATTTGGCAACCAACCAGACGAAGACTTTGAGGCTTGGGGCTGGGGATCACAATTTCTCGACTCAAAGCTGGTCGCCGGATAGCAAGAAGATCCTCTATTCCGACAACACCCTCGCCCTCTGGGTTATGGACGTCGCCTCTGGTCAAAGCACCAAAATCGACACTGCAGTTCGCAGAGGACGAATCCAAATTGAGGGCACGTGGTCACCTGATTCTCGTTGGGTCGCCTATCAAAGGGATCTCAGGAACTACATGGGCGCGATTTTCCTCTATAGTCTCGAGACAGGGACGGCGACCCAGGTCACAGATGGCCTCGCTGACGCCTCGAATCCTGTGTTTGACCGAGACGGAAGGCATCTCTTTTTTATGGCGAGTACCGACGTCGGCTTGGGAGGTGATATTCAAGATATCGCAAGTTTTGCTTCTGCGAACATCACTCACTCGATTTACGGAATTGTCCTAAAGAAAGGGGGAGTGAATCCCCTCGCTCCGGAAAGTGATGAAGAGCCAGGTGGCCTTCCGGCAGTGACTCCTCCTGCTGCTCCAGGGGCACCGAGGCCCCCAGTCAAGACGGAGATTGACCTGGACGGTCTCGAACTGCGCACCTTCACGGTTCCGCTCCCCCGTCAGAGGTATGCCGGGATCGGGGTTGGAACTGCTGGGAACTTGTTGGCCTTGTCCTTGCCGAACCGTGCGAGTGGCATTGACTTCGCTCCCGGAGGTGGCACGCTTGCTCGCTACTCCTTTGGCGAAAGGCGAGCCACTCCGCTTGGCACTGGCGTCGTTGGTTTCCAAACGACTCCCGACGGAACCAAGATGCTTGTCTCTGGGATGGGTGGTAGTCAGATCGTCCCCACGATGGCTCCCTTCGCTCCTGGTCAAGGTTCCCTCAACGTTACGGGGCTCTCTCTGAGAATTGATCCCCGCGTCGAGTGGCGAAACATGTTCAAGGAAGCGATTCACGCTCAGAAGATCAACTTCTACGATCCTGGACTTCACCGAGTCGATCTGGACAGTCTCGCGAAGCGCTACGAAGGGTTCCTTCCTCATTTGCGAACCAGGAGCCAGCTGAACGAAGTCTTTACTGACCTCTTTGGCGAGCTTTCGGTTGGGCACATGTTCATCGGGGGCGGCGACATTCCAGGGCGGGCAAGCCTTCCAGGCGGACTCCTCGGAGCCGACTACACTTTTGAGAATGGACGCTACCGCCTTGCGCGAGTCTATACAGGTGAACGATGGAACCCAGGTTTGTTCGGGCCCTTGGCTCAGCCAGGCATTGAGGCCAAAGCTGGCGAATATCTCTTGGCCATCGATGGCAGAGAACTCACTTCCGAGATGGATGTGTATCTGGCCCTGGAAGGCAAGGCCGGTCGCCAAGTAAGAGTAAAGATTGGACCGACCCCGGACGGGGCAGGAGCCAGGGAGGGCGTGGTGGTTCCTGTGGCAAGCGAGACACAGTTGCGCTTCCGGGCCTGGACTGAGGATAACCGTCGTCGCGTCCTCGAGGCCACGAACGGCAGGGTCGCCTACGTTCACGTCCCTGATACGAGCGTCGGAGGATGGCGCGAATTCATGCGCTACTACTATTCTCAGTCCGGGATGGATGCTGTGATCATCGACGAGCGGTTCAATGGGGGAGGCTCAATCGCCGACTTCCTCGTGAGGGAGATGACCAAGGATATCGTCGCATTCAGTCGCACCCGCCACGGCGAGGGCTACACGATTCCCCCGATGGGAATTTATGGCCCGAAGGTGATGTTGATCAACGAACTCGCTGGTTCTGGTGGCGACATTCTGCCCTGGTTGTTCCGTTTCCATAAGGTCGGCCCGATCATCGGTAAGAGAACCTGGGGAGCTATGATCTCGAACTTCGGTTTTGGACTCGCTGACGGTGGGTTCATCAGCTCACCAGACGACGCCATGTACGATACGAACGGAAAGTGGATCATTGAGAACGTCGGAACACCCCCGGACATTGAAGTTGAGTTGGATCCCTCTCTCTGGCGGCAGGGCCGCGATGCTCAATTGGAGCGAGCCATTGTCGAGATCCTGAACCTCTTGGCAAAGAATCCGCTCCGTCGGCCGATGCGCCCAGACTATCCTTCGATCCCTCCCTTCCGTCCGTCTGGGATCCGCTAGGCTGGTTCCGCTCTCAAACCACCCCAAGGTGCAGCGTCGAGGGGCTATCTCATCAGATAAAAAAGTCCCTTCCCTCCCGGGGAGGAGAAGGGACTTTTTTGCAGCACAGCCCATCTGAGTTCATTGGTAGAATTTACCGTCCGAAAGCCCTTCGCGGTCTTGAACGCGTGCAGCAGTGTCATGGCAGGAGGCTACCAAGTTCCGCCGATCTTGCAGGATTCTCTCTTACTGGATCAACAAGCCAAACGGGGCACGCGGGGAACGGTTGGCACCAGGCGTCAACTAAACGCCTCGATGAATGGGGAACTGGCGGCAAAGAGAAATCACTTCTGCCTTCGCCTTCGCCATTACCGCCTCGTCCTTGGGGCTTCGCAAGACAGTCGCGATCAGCCTTCCAATTTCCTTCATCTCCAGTTCCTTCATTCCGCGCGTTGTCACGGCAGGAGTCCCTAACCGCACTCCAGAAGTCACAAAGGGAGACTCAGGATCGTTCGGAATCGCGTTCTTATTGGTCGTGATGTTAGCCTCTTCGAGCACTGCCTGGGCTAGCTTTCCAGTCACGCCGAAGGGGCGAAGATCCACCAGCATCATGTGGCTATCTGTTCCTCCGCTGACGATGCGCAGGCCCTCGTGAATCAGTTGGTGACACAAAATCGCGGCGTTTTCCTTGATCTGCTTCGCGTAAGTCTTAAACTCTGGCTTCAAGGCTTCGCCAAAGGCGACTGCCTTACCAGCGATCACATGCATCAATGGTCCGCCTTGCAGACCAGGAAAAACGGTCTTGTTGATTTTGGCGATGGCATCTGCCTCACCCAGGATCATGCCACCCCGTGGGCCACGGATCGACTTGTGGGTGGTAGAGGTCACCACCTGAGCATGGGGAATCGGGCTTGGGTAGACGCCACCGGCAATCAGGCCACTGTAGTGGGACATGTCGCACATATGGAGGGCCCCCACCGAGTCGGCAATCTCCCGGACGCGGGCAAAATCGAACTCGCGAGAGTAAGCCGTCGCCCCACTCACGATGATCTTCGGCGACGTCTCTTTAGCCAATCGCTCCATTTCGTCGTAGTCGATCATCTCTGTTTCAGGAGCAACGCCGTAGGGAACAATGTTGTAGAGTTGGCCACTGAAGTTGACCGGGGAACCATGGGTGAGGTGTCCGCCATGGGCCAAGTTCATCGCCATCAGGGTGTCCCCAGGTTTCAGAAATGTGAAATAGACAGCCATATTGGCGCTGGCGCCGCTGTGGGGTTGCAGGTTGGCGGCTTCCGCTCCGTAGAGTTCGCAAACTCGCTGGATGGCCAGAGTCTCCACTTCATCTGCAAACTCGCATCCGCCGTAGTACCGTTTGCCGGGATAACCTTCCGCATATTTGTCCGTCAAAACGCTCATCATCGCCTCGCGAACGGCGGTGCTCGCAATGTTCTCGCTTGCGATGAGTTCCAGGTTGTGCTCTTGTCTCTCTTCTTCGTGATTCAGGAGACTCGCGATCTGGGGATCCGCCTCGCTTAAGGGGCGACGGTGGGGATGTTTGCCAACTTGGACAGAAGCCATGGGTGAATTATGGCTGATTGGGTGGAGCGGAACCGGCACTTGTCTAACCAAAGACGGAGCCCAGGCGATGTCTTACCGAGGCTCCGCTTGCTCCCTAATTGCTAGTCGCGAGGCTTGACTTCAACCGACCTTGATTCCTTGTGATCCCCCATCGTGATCGTGACCTTATAGGTTCCTGGTCTCACATGGAATGGCACCCATGGATCTTCGCCTTGGTCGGCAACCTTGAGCCACTCTTCTGGTTCGAGGTTCCAGACGACCCGATTGAATCCTGGCGCATTCCCTCCCGCAAGTTTCTTCACTGTCACCCCGCCAGAATCCTCGACCACAATCGCCACATCATCTCCCGTATAGCTAGAAATCCAGTAGTCAATTCTCAGGCCGAGGGGTGGATTTTGGGCTCGGAAGACCTTATGAGTCCAAAGTCCAGGATAGTCCAGGAACCAGCGCGGCTTAGCGGGGAAGAGCTCGAACAAGTGGAGAGGCTTCTCCATGACGTCCGGCTTTAGTTCGCTCAGCCAATGGGCACCGTCCAGAATATAGATTGATCGACCGTGGGTACCAAGAACCAAGTCGGTCTCCCGGGGGTGCTGCTGAATGTCATCAATCGGCACAGTCGGCAAACCCTTCCCGTGGAGTTTTATCCATTCGCCTCCCCGATTCAGGCTCACGTAGAGACCATTTTCGACTCCGACGTAGAGAACTTCTGGGTTGAACAGATCTTCTCGAATCACCTTTGCTGTCCATCCATCTGGCAGATTAGATGTGATTTCGTTCCAAGTCTGCCCGTGGTTTTCTGTCACGAGGACACAAGGACGCATATCGTCATCGCGGCGACCATCAATCGTGGCGTAGCACCTTCCTTGAACGTGGGCCGACGGATGGAGGCGACTGATGTAGCGCCCCTCGACCTGATTGGGGGTTACGTTCTTCCAGTTCGAGCCATCGTCGGAGCTCACGTGGATTAACCCATCATCCGAACCTGCCCAGAGTTCCCCCTGGGTCAAGGGCGATTCTGCGAGGCTGACAAGGGTGCAGAAGGTTTCCGCATTGCTGCCAACTGTCTCCATCTTCTTGGGATCCCTGGTCGTCAGGTCATCGCTGATCTTCATCCACTTATCCCCTCGCTCTGTGAGCTTAAAGACAGTGTTTGCTGCGTGGTAGATCACGGTTGGGTCGTGGGGACTGACAAAGAAGGGGGAGTTCCAGTTGTAGCGGTGGCGTGGCTCACCTTCTCTTGCCTCCGGCGCGACATATCTCTTGCTGCCGTCCTTCAGACCAAGCCGTGTGATATGGCCACCCTGCCACTCGGCATAGACAGTATCGGGGTCAGTGGGATCGAAGGCAACATGGAAGCCATCACCCCAAAAGACATCCAACCAATCAGAGTTCGTGATGCTGGTCTCAGGAATTCTCATCCCGTCGTCTTTCGGAGACTTCTTGTGGGTTGCGCTTGGGCCGATCCACGATCCGTTGTCTTGCAGTCCCCCCATCACCCGGTACGGCTCACTCATGTCCAGGGCGATGTTATAGAACTGGCCAGTAGCCATCGTGTTCAAGAAGTCCCAGGTTTCCCCTTTATCAAACGACTGGTAGACCCCGCCATCTGTCCCCACGATCAGGTGGGCTGAGTCGGTCGGATTGACCAGGATGGCGTGGTGGTCTGCATGGAGGATGTTGGTTGGCCCCTCTCGGAACGTCTTGCCTCCGTCGTCGCTGATCTCCGTGGTCCAGCCCAGCATATAAACCCTCTGGTCGCTTTGGGGATCGAACTTGATCTTGCTGAAGTAAAAGGCCCGGGGTGAACGAACCGAGTGGCGCGTCCAGGTCTCTCCCCCATCGTCGCTCCGAAAGACTCCCCCTCCCCTCATCCTGTCATCTCGAATGGAGTTCGCCCCCACCTCTGTGCTTTCGACCACTGCGATGAGTTTGTTGGGATCGGCAGGGAAGATGTCCAGCCCAACCCTCCCGATTTGGTTCGGTAATCCACCGCCCAGTTTAGTCCAGGTTTCGCCTCCATCTTTACTGCGATAAATCCCCCCTTGTGGTCCGCCTGATTGGTAGCTGTATCCCTTTCTGAGCCTCATGTACATTGCCGCATAGATCGTGTTGGGTTCGGAGGGGTGGAGGATGACGTCGCAACAGCCAGTCTTTTCGTCGATCGAGAGCACTTTTTTCCATGACTCGCCTCCGTCTGTCGTTTTGTACAGACCCCTCTCCTCGTTGCTACCCCACAGGTGGCCAAGTGCAGCGACGTAGCAGGTATCTGGGTCGCTTGGGTGTACGGCAAGGCGGGGAATGTCGTGGGTATTCGCGAGTCCGAGGTGCTTCCATTTCTTACCGCCATCGGTTGAGCGGTAGACGCCATGACCCCAGCTACTAGAGTTTCTGCCATTCCCCTCGCCAGTTCCTACCCAGATGATTTTGCCCTTGCCTTCTTTTTTGCGCTTTTCAAGATCTGTGGATTCTTCCCAACCCTTCCAATCTTCCGGCGCATCGCAGCAGACCACTGAACCAATCGAAGAGGTCACTTCCTTGTCGAAGAGCGGTTCGAATGTGGTACCGAGGTTCTTGGTTCGCCACAGCCCGCCAGTGGCGTACCCAACATAGTAGGTTTTTGGATCGCCAGGTTGGAAGCACATATCGCTGACCCTCCCCCCCATAACTGCCGGACCGATACTCCGCCAGGGGATGCGCTTCAGGTCGTTGACTTCGAGACTGCGGGAGGATGGCGAAGCGTCTTGGCTTGCCTTTTTCTTGGTCGCCATAAGGTTCGCTCCCAGTATACGAATATGGGTTTGACTTTTTGCTTCTTCGGGAAGATTGAGAGCCCCCACCACAAAAAAATCCCCCAGTGGAACGGGGGAAGATAATGGCACTTGGTGTTGGGATGATGTTTTGGGAATGATGAAGGAAAAAACTTTTTGGTAGCGACGCGCGGACTTGAACCGCGGACCTAACGGGTATGAACCGTTCGCTCTAACCAACTGAGCTACGTCGCCAACCTAGAAACTCTATTATGGACGCCCAGTGGAAAGACCGCAAGGGCCATCTCCATCGGTCTTGGGCCTGCACCCACCTTTTATGACGGCTAAAAAGCAATCGCGGTTCAGAGATTGATCCCTAAAATGTCTAAAATTCTTTGCAGATCGTCATCAGAATAGAAACTGATCGTCATTTTGCCTCCGACTTCTTCTGGTTGGAGGCGAACAGGACTGCCAAAGTATTCACTGAGTCCTTGTTCTAAGCTAACCCAATTTGCGTCTGCTTTCGGGAGAGGCCTTTCCTTTCTCCCTGATTTTCCCGCCTTTGCAGGTTCTGCTTGACCCTTAGAGAGCCTCTCGACTTCTCGAACGCTCAGGCCTTCCCGTCGAATGCGCTCTAGGGCTGCGACTTGGCGCAAGGGGCTTTCGAGAGAGAGAAGAGCCCTGGCATGGCCTTCGCTGATTTCGCCCTCCAGCACGGCACTTTGCACCTCCTGCGGAAGCTTTAGGAGCCTCAGGGCGTTGGCGACTGCGACCCTGCTTTTCCCGACTCGCCCCGCCACTTGCTCCTGGGTCATGTTGAACTCGTCAGCAAGTTTTTTGTAGGCCAAAGCACACTCAATGGCAGAGATATCTTCCCGCTGGACGTTTTCGATCAGGGCGATTTCCAGCGAGGCTTGGGCACTGGCTGAGCGAACCACTACCGGAACCTCCTCCAGCCCGACCATGTGGCAGGCCCGCAATCTTCGTTCACCTGCGATGAGTTCGTACTTGCCTTCGCCAACCGGCCGAATGATGAGGGGTTGCAGAACGCCAAACTCGCGGATCGATTGGGCTAGCTCGGCCAGAGCCTCTTCGTCGAAATTCAAGCGGGGCTGCCTGGTATTGGCTGAAATTGCCGAAAGTGCCACCCGCGAGACAACCGCATCTCCCTGATCCCCTAAAAGTTGCGACAAGCCCCTACCAAGTGCGCGTCTCATCGAGCCAAAACCTCCTGGGCCAACTTTTGGTAGGCGAGTGCCCCGTTCGACTTCGGGTAGAGGCTGACCGCTGGCTCGCCAAAGCCTGGGGCCTCACTCAGACGGACATTGCGGGGAATCATCACAGTTGCAACCTTACCGGCAAAGAACTCCCTGACATCTTGCTCCACCTGTTGAGTGAGACGATTTCGAGGATCATACATCGTGAGAAGAACCTTGCCAACTTGGAGCTTGGGGTTGATCCTGCGGCGAACGATCTCAATTGTCTTCATCAGGTGGCTCAAGCCCTCAAGGGCGTAGAACTCGCATTGCATCGGGACAAGAACCTCATCACACGCAGCCAAGATGTTGATCGTCAGGAGCCCGAGGCTTGGCGGGGCGTCAATCAAAATCCAGTCGTACTTGAGGCGGATCGGATCGAGGACATCTCGCAAGATCATCTCTTTTCCAACTGCATTCATCAAGACCGGCTCTGCTCCGGCAAGATCCAAGGAAGCAGGCACCAAGTCGAGCCCCGGGGTGTGGGTGGGGGTGATCACGCTGGAGAGGCTGCCAGCTGCCTCAGGGTCTCCCACAACTGCCTCGAAGACGTCGTAAAGGGTGCCTTTCACATCCTGCTTTTCGATTCCTAACCCGGTGGTCGCGTTCCCTTGAGGGTCCGCGTCTACCAGCAGCACTTTTTGACCCTGGAGAGCAAGACTTGCTGCCAAGTTGACTGCGGTTGTGGTTTTCCCGACTCCGCCTTTCTGATTCACGATCCCCCAAATTGGCATCGCTTTATTATGGGGCAGTTTCGAAAAGAGATTGTGGCGTTAGTTCAAGAAGGTCATGGTTAGGGGAGTTTCAGGAAGCTCTGGCATCTTATCTTCAGATCCTTTCTTCAAGAGCCAGATTTGGGGCAACAGTTTAAGCATCCTCCAGACCTATCGTTTGCTATACTAATGGTTGGAGACGAAAGAGATCATGCTTACTTCCACCCTTATCGTGGCACTCTTGGCGCAAAAGTCAGAACCCATTTACTGCCCAGTCATGACCGACAAGGCAGTGACATCGGGCCAAGCGTTTGAATATGGCGGCGCTAAGTACACAGTTTGTTGCGGTGGTTGTGCCCCTGCCTTCAAGGCTCAGCCAAAGAAATATGCTACAAACGACAAAGCGACGGTCGGCGAGTTCCTCTTTGATCCTGTCTCAGGGGCCAGGCTTGACTGGAGCAAGACGGCTCTGCCATCAACCGACTACAAGGGACTTCGCTACCGCTTTGCCTCAAAGGAAAACCAGGCGATCTTTGCCAAAGAGCCAGCCAAGTTCACCAAGACCCCAGAGAAGGAAAGTCTCGTTTGTCCGATCAGTGGGGAAGACATCGACGGGACATCCAACGCAGCCGGCTATGTTGACTTCAAAGGCGTTCGATATTACGTCTGCTGCACAGGATGTCTGCCAGAGCTGAAGGAGGCAACGGAAAAGTATGCGACGACCGGCAAAGGAAAACCAACACCAGTCGCAGTCGGCCCGTGGAAAGACGGCAAGGCCTTCGCTCACGATAAGTGAGATCCTGCTCGTAACGGTCGCAACCTCGCTTTGAAACTCTACAAGCCCCTTTCAATCAAGGGGCTTTTTGAAAGCTCTTCTCCTCAATATCTTTACTGAGGAGAAGGGTTGAGATGAGGGGCAGTCATCTCCGAATAGAAGGAGCTCCTTCACTTTTGGGACAGAGCCTTTTCGGCAACCGGGCCGATTACTTCTTGCCTGCTTTGCGGCGTCGCTTTGCTGCCAGGGCAGCGAGTCCCAGACCAATCATCGTGAAGGGCTCTGGCACGACTTCAAAGTTGTTGACGTTATTGTTGCCATTGAATCCAATTCCGATGTTGTCAACTGCTCCCTTGAAGGCACCCCAGCCTGAACCTACTCCAGCACTGATTCCAAAGACGTCGTAGTTTGCAGATGAATCCATCCAGGTTTGGAGCGTGATTCCGTAGTTTGGATTTGACCCAGTGCCAGGAAGCGAACTTCCAGTTGCCCACATGTTGACAGTTGCTCTATTGGCGAAGAGGTCTTCCGAAACCCAAGCGTTGGTTGGAACAGCAGGGCCACCCCCATTGTACGCTCGCTCGAAAACAATGTAACCCATTGCAAATGTCGCAGGATCAACGATGTAGAGTCGCAAGGCAGGGTGCTGAATTGCGTCATTCGTCGAGGAACCATCACGATACCAGTCGTAGCTTAATGACGTCAGGTCTTTCAATTTCCCAAGGCTCTGCGAGCTAAGGCCGAGTCCATAGTTTCCAAAAAAGTTTGTAGAAGGGGACAGGTAATACTCGATATCAGCCTTTGAGTTACCGACGTTCGCTCCGCGGGTCTCAAGGTAGGCAGATCCGTTCCCACTGCGGGCGTAGGTGTTGTTGATTCCTGCCACGCCAGAGTTGCGAACGTTGTTATAGTACCAACCGGAAGTTCCGACTGCTTGGCCTGTATTGACTCCTCCTGCATTTGTGAAGGAATCGCCGGGAAGGGCACTGTTGGACAAGACGATTTGGCCATGGGACATGGCGGCGATGGAAAGGGTTGCCAAGGTGGCAAGAAGTGCTCGTTTCATCTGATGTTCCTCTCGAGAAGTCCCGGAAAACTCGGGACACCATCATTGTGTCGAGGCTTCAAGAGGTGAGATTTATGCAGAATTGCGAGTTCGAGCCAAACCCTAGCAGTTTCACATCCGCAATTCTGTGTGAACGGGCGACGTTGGCTCGCTCTCAACACCGCTTAACCAAGCAGTGAAGGACTCGCCGGCCGCAAAAATCTTCTTCGCTCGCCGGTCGTCCTTCTTTCGGGGAGCATCTTCTGGGTCGGGGAACAGACCCCAGTTGATATTCATCGGGGCAAAGTGGCGATCTGTCTGATCCTGCAGGTGGCTGACGAGTGAGCCATAGGCAGAAGCCCGTGGTGGCACAGAGGGCTCGAGGCCAGCTGCCATTCTTGCCAGGTTAAACCCAACATAGATCCCCATCGCGGCACTTTCGACGTAGCCCTCGACCCCTGTGAGTTGTCCTGCGACGAAGAGCCCTGGCTTCTCGCGGAACTCCAGCCACGGAGTCAGAACCTTGGGAGCTTCGAGATAGGTGTTTCGGTGGATAACCCCCAGCCTGACAAAGTCAGCATTTTCGAGCCCAGGGATCATTTTGAGCACCTGGGTCTGAATTCCCCACTTCATTCTCGTTTGGCAAGCGACGAGGGAATAGAGAGTCTTTTCTTTGTTTTCTGGCCTGAGCTGCAACACAGCAAAAGGCCGCCTTCCTGTCCGGGGGTCGTTCAGGCCAACTGGCTTGAAGTTACCGAAGCGGAGCGAGTCCCGGCCTTTGACGGCAATCTCCTCGATCGGTTTGCAGCTTTCGAAGTAGCGTGGTTCCTCAAAGGCCTTTAAGGGTACTTTTTCTGCTGCCAGGAGTGCGTCGATGAACGAGTAATACTCGTCTCGGGCGAAGGGGCAGTTGAGGTAATCGTCGCCTTCGCCTTTGCCGTACCTGCTTTCGGCAAAAACGACGTCACGGTTTATCGTCGAGGCGTCGACTGTGGGGCTCACAGCATCATAAAAATACAGGTGCTCTCGGCCGGTCAGGTCGCTCAACCATTGGGCCAGAGGTTCGCTGGTGAGAGGGCCTGTGGCGACCACCACTTTCTCGCCTCTCGCGAGCCTTTCCTCTGCTTCAGAAGGCAGGAACTCATCCCTCACGATCTCGATCAGGGGATGTTTCTCCAGTTGGCTGGTGATCTCCTTGGCGAAAAGCTCCCGGTCAACGGCGAGGGCAGCTCCTCCCGGCACACTGTTTCGTTCTCCAGTTGGGATGATGATTGAGCCGAGCGCCTTCATTTCTGATTTTAGCTGGCCGCTTGGTGAGGTGGGATCCTGACTCTTGAAACTGTTACTGCAGACCAGTTCCGCCAGGTCAGACGTCTTGTGGGCAGGGGTCATCTTGACCGGCCTCATCTCGACAAGCCGGACTTTGACCCCTCTCTGAGCGCAAGCCCAGGCGGCTTCGACCCCGGCAAAACCTCCGCCAACAATTGTAATCACTGGAGTCATTGTGACAGAGCTAGGGAAGTGCTCATTAGGCGAAGGGTTCTTGGATGGCTGGCTGCGCATCCAGGCCCGAGGCCAATCCCTCGACCCGACTGCGTCGGGTCTCCGCCCCCGGATGCGCAGCCAGAATCGAACCACGATCCCCCATAACCCTCTCGTAATTTTTAGATCTCCTTTCCCCCGCAGGACTGCCAGGGCGAAACTGCCATAATAAGTCATTCATGACAGAGTTACAGATTCGGGCGGCTATCTGCGAAGTCGGGCGACGCCTTTGGCAACATGGCCTCGTGGGGGCGGCCGAGGGCAACATAACGGTGCGTCTCAACACTCGAACTCTGCTCACCACTCCGAGTGGAGTCAGCAAGGGCCATCTGAAACCAGATGATATTGTCCCGGTGAATCTCCAGGGCCAACCCCAGACCGACCAAACTCCGAGCAGCGAACTCAAACTGCACCTCCGGGCCTTCGCAAAGAGGCCAGACTGCGTCGCAGTCATCCACGCCCACCCTCCTGTTGCGACTGGTTTCGCCCTGGCGGGAGAAGAGATCCCGGATAACCTCTTGCCAGAAGCGGCGATGGTTTTGGGAAGTGTGGCAGTCGTCCCCTTCTCGATGCCTGGCACGTCCGAACTCCCCGATAACATCGAGCCCCTCCTGGACGACCACAAGACGTTTTTACTCTCCCACCATGGGGCGGTCGTCCTCGGGGCAGACGTATACGATGCCTATAACCGCATGGAAACTCTCGAACGAATCGCCAAGGTGATCTGGTTCTCCAAGAGCCTTGGAAACGGACCCCGCCCGATGCCAGAAGCAGCATTTGATCACCTTCTCACCGTCTCCCTCAATGGAAGCCTCAAATCATGAAGAAAGCCTTTCAAGCCCAACGAGGAACCTACGACGTTCTCCCCTTGGCTTTGGCAAAAGAGCCAGTCGCGACCAGCGAATACTGGCATCAGGTGGAGACTGTCTTTTTCCAGACCATGGAGCGGTTTGGCTACCAGGACATTCGGGTGCCTGTCTTCGAGGATCTTGAACTCTTTAAGCGCACCAGTGGCGAGACCAGCGATATCGTCAGCAAGGAGATGTATGAGTTTCGGGACAAAGGCGACCGAGACCTTGCGCTTCGTCCGGAATTCACTGCCGGAGTGATGAGAGCCTTGATCGAAGGAGGAGCCCTCGCGACTGGTGCAGCCTATCGAGTCGCGTACAATGGCCCATGCTTCCGCTATGGCAGACCAGGGAAGGGGCGATATCGCCAACTCCACCAGTTTGGGTTCGAGCATGTCGGCACAGCCAGTCACTTCAGCGATGCCGAGATCATGCAGGTCGTTCTGGCAATGATGATTGGTCTTGGCTTGGAGGTCGAGCTGAGGATCAACTCCATCGGATCCAGCGAGACAAGGCAGAACTACGGCGAAATCATCCTCAGCCACCTGAAGTCTTGGCTGGCAGATCAAGACTCCGAGGCTCAAGCCAAGGCAGCTAAGAATCCTTTTCGTCTGCTGGACACTAAGGACAAAGACCTTCGAGCCAACCTCGAAGGCTTGCCCTCGATCCTTGACCATCTCGACGAGGCTTCTGGCACAAGGTGGACTCAGCTCCTCGCCACGTTAGACGAGTACGAAGTGCCCTTTATCGTCGACCCAGCCATTGTGCGAGGATTGGACTACTACAACGACACGGTCTTCGAAGTCACTTGCCCAGACTTAGGAGAAAACATATCGCTCTGTGGTGGGGGACGCTATGACGGCTTGATCGCCCTGCTGGGAGGAACTCCTACCCCAAGCGTGGGGGCAGGGATCGGAATCGAGCGACTGATCCTTGCTGTGGCGAGTGCCAAGACGTTTGAACCATCCGGTCCCCCGATTATCTACATCGTGACCGATGCTGAGTCTCGCCGGCTGGCCAACAAACTAGCGCAATCTCTGCGGCTCAGGAGTTTTGGCGAAATCATCCTTGATGCGGACGGCAGAACCCAGAAGCATCAACTCAAACAAGCAGATCGGGTTGGGGCGGCCTTCGCCGTGATCCTCAACGAAAAAGAAGTAAGAGACAGCTTCTGCATCGTCAAGCATCTCCAGACGGGGGAGCAGCAGACAGTTCCTCTGGATGAAGTCGTCGATGTCTTCACCCTGATGGAAGAAGATTTTGATGAGATGGAAGAAGCGCACCGGGAGGGCCTGGACTATGGAGATGGGATATTTACTCGCAATTAGGACTCGTAGAACGGCTACGATTGCCCTGAGTCTCCTCCTGGCGACTCTCCCTGCAACGAGTCTTGCCCAGTCCCCCGACGTGGCAATCTTTGCTGATCTTCGGCCAACCTTTGGTCGGGAGAAAACTGATCGCGCTGTCTTCCGATGGTACGACCGCTCCGGCAGGATGAGCCTTGTGGGGTTCCGGGTCATTCTCGAGTCTGGAAACCGCCTCTACCTCGCCCAGAGAATTCAACGAATCGATATTGATAGCGACCCAAGCTCCCTCGACGAAGCCTATCTTGAGTCGCGAGGCAATTGGAGGCTCGGGAGACAGTATCTACCCTTCGGTCAAGGCCTTCTGTTGCGGGAATCGTGTCTTGCCATCCGCTTCGATACCACTCTGCTCGTCGATAATGTGCCAATCAAAGTAGCCTATGCCGACCAAGGCACGAATCGAACAAGGGGAGTTTCGGCTCGGGCCGGCCGGCCCTCTTTCGGCTTGAGTGCCGCTTTCGGAGATCATTTTGGAATTCAGGCCACCTCTCTCACCCCGTTCCGATCTCCTGAACAAGGAGCAGGTCCAGGACGAGGTTACAAGCTCGTACTCGGAGCAGATGCAGAAATCCAGAGCCGCGACTGGATTTTTCAAGCTGAGTACGCCAGGTTTACCGAACCAAGCAACAACAGTGACCCCAACCTCAGCCTCAGCGACCTTCGCGCAACCTACCGTTTTTCTGACCTCGATCTTCGCTTTACTCTCGCCTGGGCAAGGGACTGGAACAAATCAGCAAACGGCTTCCGACTGGAAGGCGATTATCAGCTTGACGCAAAGACCACCCTTTCACCCTATCTCCGAATCGAGTCTGGCAAAGTTAAAGATTTCGGCATCACTTCGAGGTTTCGGTTATGACAGGGTTCTTTCTCTTGCCGCTTTTTGTGATTCTCCTTGGCCTCGCGGCAGTGATTGGGATTGCCATTGCCCTGATCCGTGCTGCCACCAAGGGGGCAAAGCCGATGGGTGAAGGCCTACCGATGCCCTACGAAGTGTCCGCCCAGACCAGAAACACCTTGCGACCCTTGCGGCAAGTCCAGGAATCAATTGAGGAGATTACGCGCAAGAACCCCCACAACCCCCTGGTAAGTGTCGTCGGGATGGAGGCAGTCGCAGAGGCACGCTTGCTCGTTGAGAAGGCTTTTCACTTAGCTCAAGACCGGGAAAAGCTCTCCCAGATCGCGAACCGAAGGACGATAATAGAACAGGATCTCGCCAGGCTCGAGATGGACGCAACCACCCAAATCGGTACGCCCCAGGGTCAGGCGGCAGCAGCCAAACTCAAGACGGCACAACTCCAGCTAGCCCAGTCTGTGAAGGCTGAGCAAGCCCTTTCCCTGCTCGAGACTTCACTCGCCGAAGCCGAGGGGGCCTTGGTCGAATTGAGGGAGAAGCTCCTGGCTTCCACCCTGGGTGGCCAGATCGAAACTGCCTCAAACTCTGGAGAACTTGACTCAATGGTGCAACGAATCAAGACTTTGAGCCGTTCTTTGGACGAAGCAGAAGCTACACTCAACGAACGACTATGAATCCTGCCCGCCGACTTTACGATCTCTCTCGTGCCTACGTAGGGCAAGAGTGGGATCGGATCAACTCCTACCTTGCGACCGCCGAGAACAAGATCTCGGAGCGAAACCATGAAGAAAGAGCGAGAGAGGAGCTCCGCGAGTCCTGGGTTCTTGGCTCTACCCTGAATACTACGGCCCAACCAGCCAGCTCGACCGCTTCACAGGGGCAAACACAGATTTTCATCCCTCAAGGTCAGAGCCGGGAACAGGTCGCCCGCACGATCCTGGGGGTCGAGGAGACTGCGACTTTTCAAGACATTCGAAAGAGCTACGAAAAGAAGCTGCGGCGAAGTCAGCCCACTCGATTTGCCGAAGGGAGCCAAGAGTCACTCCAAGCAGCAGAAATCGCCCAAAAGGTTGAATGGGCATACGGCGTTTTGACCGACTCAGTAAGCAGAACGGAGAAGAGATTTGGCACGCTCGAAATCGACTGAAATCGCCGGAAAAGACCGGTTCGCGATGTTCTTCCTGCTGGTGGGCTTCGCAGTCCTTTTTATCGAGGTTCGCTATCTTCATGCCGGAATTGTCCAGATGAACCCAGTTGCATGGGCTCCGATCGTTTCAGCGGGGCTTGGGGTGCTGGCAGCTCTGCTCGGACTCTTTGGCGGGACGAGGATCGCTGCCGGAGTCATCTTCATCTTGATTTCGGTTTCTGGCGTGGCGGGGGTCTACTTCCACACAAAGGGGGATGTGGAACAGATCCGGAAGAACGTTGTGAGCGAACGGCGAAGTGACGTACTCGCCTGGAAAATGGAAGGGAAGAACGAGCCGCCCCCGGCTCTGGCTCCCCTTGCGATGACTGGCCTTTGCCTGATTGGGGTAGTGGTGGCACTGGGCGAGAGGAAGAAGTAGAATCCAGGTATGTCTTTCCAAATCGCCGTGCTCCCGGGAGACGGCATCGGTCCGGAAGTTGTCGGCGAAGCAGTAAAGGTTCTGGAGGCAACCGGACTTGACTTCACCTTTCACTCTGCCTTGATCGGGGGAACTGCCTACGACGCAACTGGCCATCCTCTTCCACCTGAGACGCTCGAACTGTGCCGAAACTCCGACGCAGTTCTGCTCGGAGCCGTGGGAGGGCCTAAGTGGGATAAGATCGAACCAGCCGAACTGAGGCCGGAAGTCGGGGCTCTGCTCCCCTTGCGGAGTGAACTCAACCTCTACGCCAACCTCAGGCCAGCCAAAACCATCAGTGCCCTCATTCATGCCTCTCCCCTGAAAGAAGGGCGGAGCATGATCGACCTGATGGTCGTTCGCGAACTCACCGGTGGGATTTACTTTGGTCGTCCGAGTGAAGTCTCGCCAGACGGAAGGAGCGCAGTCGATACTGCCTCCTACACGTGGGACGAAATCGAGAGAATCGCTCGCCGAGCCTTTCAGATTGCTCGGCAGAGACGGGCCAACCTCATCAGTGTCGATAAGGCAAACGTGCTTGCCACAAGCCGCCTGTGGAGAACCGTAGTGACAGAAGTTGCCAAAGACTTCGCCGACGTCAGCATGAGTTTTATGCTCGTGGACAACTGTGCGATGCAACTCCTTCGCGACCCTGCTCAGTTCGACGTGATCCTCACGGAAAACATGTTTGGGGACATCCTCAGCGACGAAGCAAGTATGGTTACTGGCTCCCTGGGCCTCCTTCCCAGCGCGAGCCTCGGGGATCACAAGGGGGAGTATGTCTTCGGACTTTATGAGCCAGTCCATGGCTCTGCTCCCGATATCGCTGGTCAGGGCAAAGCAAACCCCCTGGCAGCGATCTTGAGTGTTGCAATGATGCTGCGCTACAGTTTTGACCAAGCAGAGGTGGCAAACCGGATCGAGGCTGCTGTAGACCAGGCTTTGGCAGATCGACTGAGAACCGCAGACATCTTCGAATCAGAAACGAGACTTGTCTCGACAAAGGAAATGGGTGATGCAGTCGCATCCCGTCTCTAACGATTGGGCCACGAAAAACTAGGCAAAGGTACTTTCTTGGGCTTGCTGCCTCGCCAGGCTCAGAACTGAGACCTGAGCCGCCAGCTTGCCTCCAACTTCCTTGAAGGCTGCTGCCTGGGGACGATCGGGATAGGCGATCACACTGGGCAAGCCAGAGTCGCTTGCTTCACCCACCATGGGGTCCAGGGGAATTGTGCCGAGGTAAGGGGTCTTGAGTTGCTCGGCAAGCTCCGCGCCAGTCATACCACTGAAGATGCGAGTGACATGACCACAGTTCGGGCAGACGAACTCCGACATGTTCTCGACCACACCCAAAATTGGGCTATTGAGTCGCTTGAAGAGGGCAGCAGCTTTTCCGGCGATGTTTGCCGCAACACTGTGGGGAGTCGTGACCAAAACGACGCCAGTCAAAGGAACCAGTTGGGCCAGGGACATCGGGGCGTCGCCCGTTCCGGGAATGATCGCAGGTTTCGTTCCAGACACGAAATCCCCCTCAAACGCTCCCGACGTATTCTGCGTCAGGTTGCCTGAGTTTC
>JALOLT010000127.1 GCA_025455775.1 Fimbriimonadaceae bacterium | reverse complement strand
CTGCTATTGGCAGATCATGGGACGCAGTAACCTGACGTTCGAAGAATGGATGGAATTGGATCACAAGTACCTGCGGGAAATGAGCATCTGGGTTGACTTGAAGATTTTGATCAAGACTCCCTTTGCTGTCCTGAAGGGTGACGGGGCCTACTAGCAGGCTTTTCTTGCCTGCCCCGCCTCCCCGAGGCCACGCCCTCCCCTGCGCTTCCGCTCCGGGGCTGCGCCTCGGCGGGGCAGCTTGGGATCGCAAACAGTATTGATCCTGAGCTAGGGGTCTGGAGCTTCGCCCAGTCGAGCTTGGGTGGAAGACGATCGCGACAACGAAGATTGACACTGGCTTGCGGGCCTGGGCAGTGGCTCTGCATGGCACCGTTGAAAGGCGGCTGACGCTGGTAGCGTCAGCGACGATCCCCAGTGATCATCCTGGGATTGATGTCTTCCTGGCCCGCGTGAGAAAAAGCCGGGGCGGAAGCCCTATGCACATTCCCTGAGTTTCGAGCTTCGTCGGTCAGAGGCGGTGCTCCTAGCCGGTGAGGTCGATGGAGAGTTCCCCCAAGCCCCCTGAGACAGTATCACCTGGTTCGAATCCCTTCCTTCGGTAAAGAGGCATTCCCACGTTTCGAGCTAAGTGTGGTCTGCGCATTCGAGGGGCGGTGCCCCGATTGCATCGGGGCACGGGCGTGGCTTAGGGCCTGAATGCGCAGACGAAAAAGTGATCTTCGTCTCTCCGCCCCAGCTTCTGGGCTGCGCAAGGACTGAGAGCTTCAGAATCTGGTTAAGAATTCATTCGCTGCCCGGCCTCCCCGAGGCCACGCCCTCCCCTCCGCTTGCGCTCCGGGGCTGCGCCTCGGCCGGGCAGCGTGGGAAGGAAGGTGGGTGCAGGAAAAGGTGGGTGAACAGTGGGTTGCGATGCGGTGGTGGGCCTCGGCTGGGCAGCCAGGATCAAGGGTACGGAGAAATGCTGGTCCTGAGCTAGCAGTTTAGAGTTTCGCCGAGTTGAGTTGGCGTGGAAGCCCGGGAAAGGGAACTTGAAAACCAGTGATCCTCAGATGGGATACTGCCAGTCTCGACCGGGCAGTCCGAGAAGAAGAGGATTTAAGTCACAGGGTAGAAACGTGCCTTCTACTACCCGCTGATGGTCGGCGGCGGGAGGGGGGCCGTGAGACAGGCACGGAGCCTGTTTCGCCGCGGCGGGGCAGACGAGGGTCGAGCGAAGCGAGACCCGAGGAGGGCGCGGCCTTGGGCCGCCGCGGCGAACAAAACCACCAATCCCAAACCAACAAAAAATCTCGGAAGTCCCGATTTTTTTAGAATCTCCTGAGGAATCGCGTATCGTAAAAGCAGAACTGATGAGTTCACCCGCGGGGGAGCCGAAAGGCTGAGAGTTCTTGTTCGCGATAAGGCAAGCAAGATGACCCTAAGAACCTGATCCGGTTAGCACCGGCGGAGGGATGCGGCGCAAGGGATTCTCCACTGACTTCCAGCGACCGACATCATGTGTGGTCGCTCGTCAAAAGGAATCCAGAACATGAAACTAAAGCGAGCCTTCACGCTCATCGAGCTACTCGTCGTCATCGCCATCATCGCCATCCTCGCGGCAATCCTCTTTCCGGTCTTCGCTCAGGCCAAAGAATCAGCAAAGCTCACGAACGACCTGAGCAATGCCCGACAAATCGGCCTCTCTGTGAAACTCTATCTGGCAGACCACGACGATACGATGCCGATCTTCTACGCTTACAACACCCAAACCCCAAACGGGCAACCAGCCTATCATGGTCTCGCAACCCACAAAGGCGTTGAAGTGCAACTCCTTCCCTACTCAAAAAATCGGGATATCTTTAGGTCACCATTCGACAATGGAGGCCCCTTCCAGGAATCCGAAAAGCCTGGCTCCCGAACCTACTGGGATACCTACGGCTCTTCCTATCGCTTCCTGAGCTGCATGTATAGCGTCGTCCCAGGAGAAAGCAGTCAAAACAACATCCTTTTTGGGCCGGAAAGTGCCAGGACTGTGGTCGAAAGTCAAATCGAGTTCCCGTCTGAAACCAGGGTCGTCAGGCTCGAAGTCTTCCCCTTTTTCGCAACCCGAATGACACCCGACGCCTGTGATCGATACGGCTGGGACTGCCCTGCCCCCTTCAACTACTACCGCCAATGGAGCGGCAGGGGAGGGGCGATCGTTCAGGCCGATGGATCGGCGCGAGTCGTTACGTCAGCCGGAGCCTTTGATCAGGGACGAGTCACGCCTGAAGGAAACCGATCCGGTGAACCGAATCCAGCAAGCTGGAACGGTCGGTGGTACGGCATCTGTGACTAAGATCTCCGGCTGAAGATGAAAACCGTTCGGATCATATTGGATTTTTATCACCCTTGGCCCAATAACGCGCCTTTCTTCGTGGCCAGGGCCAAGGGTCTCTTCGAAGCAGTCGGGATCGACTTGGAACTCGCCTGCGCTGATCCTTTTCGAGGGGACGCCCTCGATTACTTGACGCGCGAAGAGGGCGAGTTTGGAATCAGCTACCCCAACCGCCTCATGGCAAGGCGAGCCCAAGGGGTTAACCTGTGGGCGATTTCTGCGCTCAACGAGCAGCCTATGGAGTCCTTTGTCTTGCCTGAATCGAAGGGGCTCAGAGACCTGAGTGATCTAAAAGGTCTACGAATCGGATTTCGGCGATCTCCCCGACTCGCTGCCCTCTTAGGATGGATGCTTGGCGAAGCCGGGCTCAACATCAATCACGTTGAGCCGATCGAACTCTACCCAGAAGAACCGACGCCGGTGACTATTTATGAAGGTCGAATCGACGTTGCCTTTGGCGCGCTCGGGGTCTGGGAAGGCCTTATCACGAGCGCTTTAGATCCAGAGCGATATGTGAGCTACGAAATAAACTCCTTCGGGGCTCCACCCTACAACGCCCAGGTTCTGGTGACGCGACCAAATGTCTCCGATGAGATTGTCTCATCTGTGACGCGGTGCTTAGCAGAAGGGGCCGTCATCGCGCGGGAAGATCTAGAGTTTGCCGCATCAGTCATGCACGAAGCCGCTCCTTTTTATCCACTGTCTATGCATCGGCAGTCTCTTGCAAGAGTCTCTGAGAACTGGAACCTCCCTCATCGCTGGGGTCACTTCAACTATCACGCTTTGGCGACATACCAAGACTGGCTGCTCGACCACCAGCTCATTGCAACTTCAGTGGATATTCATCGAACTTTTCATCAGTTTCCTGAGGTGCCTGCACGATGAGTGATCCCAATGAAGCCCTCAGGGTTGTGGACACCTTTTGGCCCCCGCTTGAATCCGCCGAACTTGAAGACATCTTAGAGCCATGGAGTCTCCGAAACCCAAGAGTCCTCCGCCAAGGCGGCCGACCCCTGACCCGGACTGCACTTTTCCAATGTGATCAAGGTGAATTCTTTGTGAAACAGCGTGCCACTGCCACTGTTTCGGAGGCTACCCTCACGGCTCAGCACGCCTTTATGTCAGAGCTCATCTCAGCTGGCTTCCCCACTCCGGAACTTCGCCACTCCCAATCTGGAAGAACCTTCGAGCACCGCGAAGGCTTCTTTACGGAAGTCCAGCACCTTGCAGAAGGCCTTGATCTTTATGCAGGACGTCATACCTGGCAACCCTTTCTCGACCCGCTTCATGCTTTGTCTGTCGGCGAGTTGGCACGGAAACTCCGCTCCATTTCTGAAGCAAGCGCAGTTGCACTTCCTAGCTCGCCCGGAGTGCCTGGCACCTCATTCCAGGCAGCAAGAGCGCCAAGCATTCAAGAATTCTTATTCAGTCGAAAAGGGCTCCGCGAATTTCTGTCTGGTCGTCCAAAGTGGAAGGAAGAGCTAAACGGGATCGAGTCTGCCATGGATCAGATTCGACCTTGGGCCATGACAGTTCCGGATACTTGGGTTCACTCTGATCTTCAGGCCAACAACTTCTTGTTCGAGCAAGATCAAGCGGTTTCCGTGATCGACTTCCACCTGGCCGGTCGGGCCCCCGCTCTTTTTGACCTCGCTGTTGCTCTGGATCGAAACTGCCTTCTTTGGCTCGACATCTTATCCGGCAACGATGAAGCGATTGATTATGCAGGCATTGAGGGACTGATCTCTGGCTACGGAAGGTTAAGTATTGAGGAATCCTTGGCTCTTGAACACCTTCTCGCCGTCTGCCAAGTCGATTTTGCCGCATCTTTATTGGAGTATTACTGGCATGTCGAGAAGAACCCTGACCGCGCGACATGGTCTTGGGAGGTATATTTAGTAGGTCACACCAATTGGTACCTTTCGGAGCCAGGCCAGAGATTTTCTCAGACTTTTCGAAGAATCTTGACCTAACTGCTGGTGTGATCTCAGCCTACGTGTGGAACAATTAGCCTGACAGCAGTGCCCAACGACCAATGCTGGTCACAACCTACCCCCCTCTCTCAGATGCCGAAACCTCACCGAAAAATCCTTGTGGTTGGTAACCCCCTCTATCAGGAACAATACAGCATCTTGGCCTTTCAAAAGGTTCTAGTCGAAGGGCTTCTTCGAAAGAACTGGGAAGTCGCAACAAGCAATGCTGGGCAGGAACGAGAAGTGGGCCAAAGCTATCTCTCCACTCGGTTCGAGAAGTTTTTCCGCTTTCCGGCATCACTCCGCAAGATCTCTCGGTCGTTTCCCATCGCTCACATCTGTGAACATGGCTGCGCAAGCTACCTCCGATGGCTAAAATCACCAACCAAAACGATCACATGTCATGATCTTGTTTCAGTAAAAGCTGCCTTCGGCGAAACAGACTATAACTACGTCAGTTTTAGGGGAAAATTCTATCAGTCCACCATTGTTCGGGACTTAAGGAAAGCTGACCGTATCGTCTCAGTAAGCCAAAAAACTCTCGAAGATGTGGAACGAATCGTTCAGCCAGCAAAAGGCGCCAGTTTGTGCGTTTATAACGGCTTTTACCGCGAGGCACTGATCGACAACCGAGACCAAGCAATTGACACCCTAAGAACAGCAGATCTTCTTCCCAAACGGCCCTATTATGTTCACATAAGTGGACCTCCAAAGAACAAGAACCGAAGAGGACTTTTGGAGATTTACGGCCACTTGCAAGAGATGTTAGGAAGTGCCGTGCCAGATCTTTGGCTTTTAGGATCAGAACTCTCCCAAGAAGAGGAACAAGGACTCGCTTTTGTCAAGGAAAAGAGCAAGATAAGATTCGTGATTCGGCCCTCAGACGAACTCGTTCAAGCCTCATACACTTGCGCAGATTTACTCATCTTTCCGTCGTGGGACGAAGGGTTTGGACTTCCCATTATTGAGGCCCAAAGAGTCGGGTGTCCAGTTGCAACAACTTGTCGACCTCCAATGAGTGAGGTAGCTGGTGATGCAGCGATCCTTATTGAGCCCCACGACGCAAGAGGCTCAGCCGAGACGATCGTCCAGAATCTCCATCGCCGAGACGAACTCATTCAAGCAGGGCTCCAAAACATCCAACGTTTTAGTCTCGAGCAGATGATTGACGGCTACGACAAACTCTTTTCAGACCTCGTACTGGCTTCCTGAGACCGGCCAGTTCTGGAAGTTCTCGTCCGTGAGAGCAACAAGGAAAGGAGAAGACCAACGCTAGAGACTATGCCTGTCATCAGAAAGACTGGTTGATAATTGACTGGGTTCCTTACGTCACCTACTATTGCCGAAGCGAGCCCTGGAACTAGAACACCACCGAACCCGAAAGCTGTAAACAGAAGTCCATAGTTTGTGCCGATATATCGCGTGCCAAACGTTTCAGAGGTAAGAGCAGGCATGGTCGCGAGGATCCCTCCGAAGCTAAAGCCAATGCAACTAACTAAGACAATCGCTAGGGTAATAGAAGTTGTCTGAGTAAGAGCCAAAGATACGAGCAACATTGCTCCAAAAATAATGGCAAGTGTATATTCTCTTCCCAGACGATCACTCAGCGTTCCCCAAACAAGCCGCCCGGCACCATTCGAGAGAGCGATGTAAGAAATTGCTGCGGCAGATACTACTGGAATGGCTCCTGTTCTTTGTGAACCTAATGCCGTAAGGAAGGGTACTACCTCAGAGATCACTGCGAACCCTGAAGCGACGCCACAAAAGAAGATAAGCCAAAGAAGATAGAACTGTCCCGTACGAACTATGTCTCCCGGGAAAAACTCGCGCTGATGTTCGCTTTTCGGGGGTAGCATCTCGAAAGCTTTTGGCTTCCAGTTACTCGGGGGGAAACAGAAGAAACTGCCGCAGACTATCACTACTATGGTAAACAGAAACGCCATTCTAAAGAAGGTTTGCGGAATAGTTTCGGCGTATGACTCGGGAGAATGCCCGAGCCAAGAGGAAAAAATCGGTGCAAAGAGAGCGGAACCAGCACCAAAGCCAAGAACAGCAAACCCGACCATCCTTCCTTTCATCTCGGGGAACCACTTTAGGCAGACGGCGAGAGGAGCGACATAGGCAAAACCGATACCCAAACCACCGAGGAGTCCGTAGAAGAGAATGAAGTCAATCGGCTCTCTCCCAAAAAGCCCGGCAAGTGTGCAACCTGTACCAAGCAAAACGCCACCGGTAATGGCGACTGCTCTGGGACCAACGCGGTCTTGCCAAATACCGCCGAGAAGCATCCCGAGTGCATAAAACAGCAATACGAATTGAAAAGGTAGAGATGATTCCTGAGCCGACCAGCCATAGTGCACTTCTAGTGGCTTTCTAAACACAGACCAGCTGTAAACTGCCCCGAGACATAGTTGAGTTACCACCGCCATAAAGGCAAGGACTGACCTCTTTGGCATGGCCCGATCCATGTTCACATCATACACGGTCTAGTTGGCAAGACTCGGATTGGGGTGGACTGGGAAGCCATCGAGGATGAGCGACTTGAGCAGGAGATGCTGCGTCCCTACTGACTTGGCTTTGGTTCGAAGCCGCTGATTCTCCGCATCAAACACATAGGCCTGCCCCGAAAGGGGATCCTGAAGGACCCCTGGCAAATAAGCCTCTAGCTCGCTCAGGTTCTTGGCGAGAGAACCCATGCGTGCTTGAGCAAGGGTGACGAGCGTAGCATCCCTTCGGTAGACACACTGTGTGGCAAACCCCATAAGAACCGGATAAGTACCCACCAGTTCGTAGGCTACGATGCTGTTGAGAGGTCTTGGAGTTGCCTTGGTTGCAACTGCCAGATCGGGTGCCTTTATCTGGTCTAAGGGGACCGTAAAGAGGTTGGCCGACCAAGCTTTGGTGACAGCGTTCTCTCGTTTCATAAATATGCGTTCGATCTCCGCCCAGGGTGCCTTTCTGGCAGTGGCTTGTTCGAGTTCACTAATCCAACCAGCTACCTCTTGGGCCGTTTCTAAGGCGTCGAAGGGTGCTTCTCGCCCTACGAGAACCGTCTTGAAGAGATCTTCATAATGTTGCGGATCTTCCTCGCGTCGGAGCAGTCTTGCGACACTCAGAAGAAGGGTTTTGTCGCGGCTCAGAGTTTCCAAGCGAGACAGGCCGTCGTTCGAAAAGTCCTCCTTGATCCGGTCAGACATCGTCGTGCGAAG
>JALOLT010000126.1 GCA_025455775.1 Fimbriimonadaceae bacterium | reverse complement strand
GAAGCTGAGGATCTCCTGCAAGAAACCTTTGTGAGAGCTTTCCGCTTCTTTCATCGCTACGATGAAAATATGCCCTTCACGAGCTGGCTCTATCGAATCATGCTGAATATTCACATTGACGGCATGAGACGAAAGAGTAAGCTGAAGGTCGTTTCGATGGATCAAGCCTCCACCGAGGGAGGAAAAACCTGGGACTTTGCCGACGAGCGGGCCGTCGCAGATCTAAGCCTGATGGAGGGCACTCTGGAAGAGCCATTCCAGCTTGGCCTGAAGGCGATGTCCCCCGATTTCCGGATGGCAGTCGTTTTGGCAGATATCGAAGGGATGTCCTACGAAGAGATCGCAGAAATCATGGATTCTTCGGTTGGCACAGTGCGGTCTCGCATTCACCGAGGCAGAAAGCAATTGCGCGAATACCTGGTCAGATCTTGGCCCGAAAAGTATGAGGTGAAGAGGTAACGATGGCCTGCGACCAACTTGCTGAGCTCCTATCAGCTTATGTCGACGGGGAATTGTCTGCCGCCGAGACGAAAATTGTCCACCGCCATCTCGCAACCTGCGATGACTGCCTTTCGGAAGTTGAGGAGTTGACTCAACTCAAACTCGATGTATCCTCAGTTCGATTTGAGGAACCAGACGAGGCAGTGCTAGCACGATTGGAGAAGGCTGTCTTCAGTGCCCCGCAGAAAGAACGAGAAACTCGCACCAGATGGGGCCTCGTCGCTGCCGTCTCTGTCGTCGCAACTCTTTGCGCTTTTGCCGCCTTCCAAGCCATCTCTCGCCAAACCACCCAAGCAGAGAAAAGTGAGCAGATTGCTTCAGATGAAATTTATGTCACCGGTGATTCAGCCATTGGCGCAGCTTTGCCTCTGCCAGCGTCTTTTAGTCGCTAAGCGGCTTGGGCTTGTCCTGAGCTTGGTTTTGGCTGCCTCACTGGCTGTGGCGCAGCCTGGTCAAGATTCTCGTGAGGATCGTGTGTTGATCCGCTCACTCCTCGCAAAAGTACTGAGAAATCCGGTCGGGGCGTCAGCTGAAGCTGTTCAACGCAGACTCATGCCAGATAACTCGACCGTCACTGTGAAGGGAGAGTTTGTGCGGGGGCGAGGCGTCCGGATCACCTTGATCGAACCAGTCACGTACCAAGGCATGGTAGTCGTTGATAACCTCGTGGAGTACAAGATCTTCCATCCCGACACTAGGAAGCTCGAAATTCGTACCTCACCCCTCCGATTCCGCCAACCAATCGAAGACCGCCTCCGCTTGATTGATCAAAACTACGACCTCAGACTTCTCGATCCTGTCAGAATAGCGGGGCGTCTTGCCCAAGTTGTGGAACTGAGGGCGAAAGGAAAGGAGATTCCTGACCGAGTTCTCTCCATCGATGCCAAGGAAGACTTCCTCTTGCGCTACGAAGTCACCAGCAAGTCAGGCACTAGGCGGCTGATCGATACGATTTCTGTCTCCTTTAGGCCTCGAAACCCGGAGGCAGTCCTCAACCTCGACGTTCCGTCGGACACCAAAGAAGAACGGGCCTGGGGACCGACTGTCGTGACGGACGATCGCTCGGCCGCGAGCGCCATCGGCTTCGAACCGAGGGGGGCAACCAACTTGCCCCACGGATTTGTCTTGACAGCCAGACACCTGGTGGGCTTCGAAAGTAACCCAGCCCTGGGGCTTCGTCTCACAGACGGCATGGCGAGCGTGACGGTTTACCAATACCTAATGTCACGATATCGTCGGAATCTCGTCTTTGGCCCAGCTCTTGCCACGGATAGCCAGGGCGTGGCCTATTCATCACTCGGAGATGTCCCTCGGAGCGTGCTTCGCGATCTCGCCCAATCTTTCGTACCCAGGGCCTTGAACCAGGACCAGGAACCAAGGTGGGATTCTTATCCGTTAGTAGCGCTATCGGGTCTGTAAGTCGGAACACATAGGTTAACAGCAACACCCCCGTCAGAATCGTAGGAAAGTCGAATGAGCAACCGGAAAGCCAATCTCGTTAAGCCCCCCGTCATCATCTTAGCCGGCGTGGGCATCATTGCTGCCTCGCTTGCGTTTTCGGGTCGAGGCCCAGCACCCCAGATCAAGCTGCCCTTCAATCAGCCTATGGCTGCGGTTCAGCAACGAACTGTAAATGTCCCGATGTCTGCCGCTTTGGAGCAACTTCAGATCATCGATCAAGGTATGTCTGAACTTGCGGAAGGGGTTTCCAGTGCAGTCGTCAACATTCGAGCCAGTGCCTCCCGCATGTCTGGCCAAGGTTCTGGATTCATCTATCGAGCTGACGGGTGGATCATCACAAACGATCACGTAGTAGGAGATTCCAGCACAGTGACCGTAACCTTGGCCGATGGGAAAGAGTATACAGGGACGGTTTACAGGGCGAATGACGGCCAAATCGACCTTGCCGTTGTGAAGATCGACGCCAACAACCTCCCCACTCTTCCTCTGGCCGACAGCAACACAGTCCGGCCAGGGCAGATGGCAATGGCGGTTGGCTCCCCCTTTGGACTCGAAAACTCTGTCACGATTGGCACCATTAGTGCCACCGAAAGAACCGGCGGTGTGATGGATCCCCGATCCGGAGTCCGGGGCTACACAGGCATGATCCAGACCGACGCATCGATCAACCCGGGAAATAGTGGCGGTCCTCTGGTAAACGTCTTGGGCCAAGTCATCGGAGTCAATTCGACGATCTTTTCAATGACCGGCAGTAACTCTGGCGTAGGCTTTGCGATTCCCAGCAACGTTACAAAGGTTGTGGCCGACGAGCTGATTCAAACTAAGAAGTTCGTGCGCGGATTCTTGGGCGCTGAACTAGAGGATCTGAAACCGTTCCGCGCCAAGGAATTGGGAGTCCCTGGTGGTGCCCTCATCGGTGGAACCAGAGGCGTCGCCCCAGGAACGCCAGCCGCCAATGCCGGTCTTAAGCTAGGAGACGTGATTGTTTCTGCCGGTGGCAGAGAGGTCCGAAATCAACTTGATCTGCGCATTGAGCTCTACCGACGTTCCCCAGGTGACGAACTGCCCCTCACGATCATCAGCGGGAATCAACGGCGCGAAGTTTCGGTTCGACTTGCAGAAACGCCGGCTGATCAAAGACTCACTACTCCCAGAACCAGACAGGGCCAAGGCGACTCGATGGAAGATCTCTTTGAGCGCTTTGGGATGCCAGACCAAGACCGTGGCATAAACCCAGGTGAGCCGAATCGCCCCACGCAACCTCGCACGCCGCAAGCCCCTCAGGCAGGTCGCCCGAGACTCGGTGTGCAGATCCAAGAGATTGACGCAAACGCGCGACGCACCTTCTCGCTTCCAGAGAATGTTCAGGGCGTCGTCGTGGTCTCTGTTGGCCCAGAGAGCTTCGCTTCTCGCATCGGCCTCCAGCCTGGTGATGTGGTTGAAATGATCAATGGCACAGCGATTCGAAATCCTGAGCAACTCACATCGGTTATCGGGAGTCTGAACTGGAACGATCAGATCACCGTCAACTGGGCCCGCTACAAGGATGGCGGAGTCGTCCGCAACTCGATTTCCCGGCCTTTAGCCCCGCAATAAGGGAAAACGAATGAACTATCCCCTCAACTCTCCCTTCGTTGAGGGGATTTTTTGTCGAAAGAATGAGGGATTGCGACAGGTAACCTCATTGGAGCAAGATGTTCATCGTCATCGACCCTTCGGACTTGGCAAAGATTGACCTTGCCGAGGCGATTGAAGATCACGCCTTAACCCAAGTGGTGGATTTTCGATTGGGCCACAGGCTCAAGGGCTCGGACTTTCCGCATGGTTTGAGCCAAGCCTTAACCGAAGAATCTGGGAGTCTCTACCACTATTGGGCGGATGACTGGGAAGGTAGCGAGGCAGACGATGATTCTCTTGAGAAGCTCGCTGAGCAGTTGCTCAATGAGCCCCTCCTTGGGGCTTGCCTCCTGATCCTGCCTGCCCCTCTCTTTCGAAACCACGCCGTGACCACCTTTGTTGCTTGCCTAAGAAGAAACTCCCAGACAGTGAAAATCTTGACTGATCAGGGACTCCTGACCTTCGAAGAGCAGGAGATTGAGCGGACCGGAGGCCAGCTCGCTCTGTTTGAACCAGATCGAGAGAGTGACCTCTTCAGGAGCCGGTGAGCATTCGATAGCGACGAGTCACCCGTTCCACGTAGTTCTGGGTTTCCCTGTAGGGTGGTACTCCGTTGAATCGACGGACGGCACCCGGGCCAGCATTATAGGCTGCAATAGCAAGGATGAAGCCTCTCTCCTGGCCGTGTCGCGGAATGAAGTAGTCAAGCTGCTCGCGGAGGTACTTGACTCCCCCGTAGACGTTTTGCTCCAGATCCCAAGCATTGTTGACGCCTACGTAGCGCGCTGTACCAGGCATGAGCTGCAGAAGCCCCATGGCCCCAGCGTGACTGCGAGTTGAGTGGTTAAAAGTGCTCTCGGTGAGGGCGACTGCCATCACGAGCCGTGGATCTAGGCCAAAGTGCAAGGACCAGCGAATCACTGCCTCGGCGATCTTTTCGGCATCCTCTCGCCGGACCCTGGAATTCGTCCTCACGATGAAGTCGGCATAGATGGGAACCACTGCTTGAGCTTCTGGCGAGAGACCGTCTGCTCCGTTGACTCGCTCCGTCATGACATCCGAGCCTTGGATTGGTCTGGATGAATTGGAAGGAGGGGGGCTCACCACTCTAGCTCCGGCCGAGCCACGCGACCCAATTTGTCCCTCCAGGCTAGGTTGGTCGCTTAGAGTTTGACTCGGGCGGCCACCTCCGCGGGAAGTGGTGCGGGACGCTGTGGTTGAAGTTCTGCTGAAGGAAGTTGAAGTTTGGGCGCGAGTTGGGGTTGCTTTGGCAGCTGCTTCTGCCGCCCTTTTCGCCTCCCATTCGGCAAGAGGCCCCTCACTAATCGCAAGGATCAGCTCTGCGTCAAGGAGAGCATTTGCCCGTTCCCGCTTTGCCCGAATCAGGAGTCGGGCTGGCACATTTCCAGATCGCAAAAAGCCAGGTACCTGAGGAGTCGAAACATAGACTTCGGAACCCTCACTGCGATCCACGATCAGAAGGAAAGCATCGGCGCGCTGGACATTGCCCTTGACGACGCCAGAAATCTCGATTACACCATCGCCCAGGAAGGCATCAAGTTGTTCACTGGTGAGGGGGGCTGTCACACCATGATCGCGTCGTGCCTGAATGTACGAATTCAGAGATTCAGCGAAGGCTGGCAGGGCGCACGTTACCATCAGAACCGCGGCGAGAAGTCTTCCAATCATGAATGCTCCGGTATCGATGGACTAAATCTGGCGGACAGGGCGGGATTCGAACCCGCGAAGGGGAAGCCCCTTACTCACTTAGCAGGCGAGCGCTTTCGACCACTCAGCCACCTGTCCGCAGATGTCCATTATAGCATAGTTGGCCAAAAGTACGATCCCCGGTAGATCAGCTGGGGCAAAACGACCTGGGATCATACACTGGTCAAGCTGTCTCAAATAGGGTAGTTTGCCTCCGTTGTGGATTTACCAGAGGTCGTGATTTATCGGGGGAGAGAAAAGAAGTTGCGGAGCTTTTATCCCTGGGTTCAAAAGGGCGAAGTGAAGTCAATGCCAGAAGGGCTCGAAGGATGCCTCGTTCGAGTCGTGGATCACCAGCGAGAGTTCATCGGAATCGGAACAGCGACAAACCGAAGTCGGTTCCCGGTTCGTGTCTGGAGCCTCAAGGATGAGCCGCTCGACCAAGCCTTTTTTCAGGAACGGATTCGGGCTGCACTGGATCACAGGAACCTGCACCTCAGGGATACAAATGCTCGCCGCATCCTCTTTGCCGAAGCTGATCGGCTTCCAGGGCTCATCGTAGACGACTACGATGGACACTTCGTTGTGCAGGTTCGCCAAAAGGGAGCAGAAATGCTGCGCGAACAGTGGCTTCCTGCCCTTATCGCCGAAGGAAAGCCAAAATCAGTTTACGAAAAATCGGACATGTTGGGGCGAGAGGAGGAAGGGCTTGAACCGACTGTGGGGGCCCTCTATGGATCCCCACCATCCGAAGTTCCGATCCAGGAAAGTGGCCTGGATCTGCTCGTCCCGACCCACGAGGGGTTGAAGACTGGCTACTACCTCGATCAGCGCCAAACAAGAAGACGGCTTGGAGAGTTGGTGAAACCAGGGGACAAGGTCATCGATACCTTTTGCTACTCTGGAGCCTTCTCCCTCTATGCAACAAGGGCAGGTGCCGACTGCCTCGGCATCGACATCCATCCCGTCGCCATTCAAACCGCGGAGGAGAATGCCAGACGTAACCGCCTCAAGCCGACCTTTATTCAAGCGAATGCCTTTGAGTGGCTCGAACACGAGGCGAAAATCCACGCACCCTTTGATTGGGTGATCTTGGATCCTCCTGCGATCGCAAAGAAGAGAGGGGAAAAGAATAGCCTCAAATGGGCGATCTGGAAACTCGCCTATTTCACCTTGCCCCATCTTAAACCTGGCGGAACCGTCATCGTTTGCACCTGTTCCTATCAGTTGTCGATCCAAGAGACATTAGAAACAGTTCGTCTTGCTGCTGCCGATCAAGGGATTTCTCTTTCGCTGGATGCAATAACATTGCAAGACGTTGATCACCCAGCCCCGATCGCATTTCCCGAAGCCCTCTATCTGAAGTGTCTTTGGTTACGCCGCCTCAGCTGATCGCTTTTTCTGCTTTGCTAACGTCCAAAAGATCTTTGCTGAGACAAGGACAAAAATCCCCCCAGCAAACAAAGTGATGTTATCGCGAACAATCGGCACTGTTCCCAAAAAGTAGCCGGACGCCATAAAGAGAACGACCCATAAGGCTGGGCCAAAAAGGCTGGCCATGATGAATAAACTGGGCTTCATTTTGGCCATTCCTGCGACGAAAGGAGCAAAAGATCTAACGATCGGAACAAAGGGGGCGATGAAGATCGCCAAAGAACCGTGTTGCGAGAAGAATGCTTCGGTTCGCTTCAGGTTTTGCGCAGAAACCAACCCTTTTTCCTTCCACTTGATCTTTGGCCCGAGCCAGGCCCCGAGCCAAAAGTTGATCACATTACCGACAAAAGCCGCTGCCGCCCCAGCCCCTATCAAGTTGATGAGCGGATGAGCCTCACTGGTTCGGATCACAAGACCAGCAATGAAAAGCAAGGTGTTGCCAGGGATGAGAGGTCCGATCAGAAGACCTGTTTGACTAAAAGCCAAGAGAGCAATCAAAAGATACGCCAGTGGGCCAGTTCCCGAAAGAGAATTACGAAGGATATCGTCCAACTGAGACAGAGGGTTCACCTAAACATCACTACGAAAGTGCCAGGCCAAGGGGCAAAAAGTGGGGACCAAAGGGACGACTCCCGCAGAACAAAGGAGGCTGAATCGTTTGTTTTATGTGTAACGTTTCATAATTTAGGCAATTATTTCCCAACATTCACCTGTATTGGCCTAAATAATCTGGTAAACCTACCAGTAATTACCTGGGAAGTTGTTGCTTCGACTTACCAGGAACCGGGGCAATGGCAAATAAACGAATTGCGGTTTGCAGCAACGCCA
>JALOLT010000033.1 GCA_025455775.1 Fimbriimonadaceae bacterium | reverse complement strand
GTCGTCTTCAGGAAATCTCAAGAACAGTGGTGCTACCTCGATGAATTGCCCTTGGTACAATGGATACCTAGAGAATACACCCCATCCGTCACCGTTCGTAGACTTGGCGAGGTACAAAGATGCATCGCGGCAGCTAGATCCTCCTTTGAAGTCTCTCCTGTTGTCTGTTGCTGATGTCATTTCCGTACGTCGATGCTGCTTGTCTACCATGGTTCTATCTCTGCAACGTGGCTTGTGTTGAATACGATGCAAATCAATAAAATCGGGAGTAGAAAATTCACAATCATGATGATCTGAAAGTTGCTGCCGAGGGACGGTCATCGAGAGATGCCGAGAGTGTGATGGATTTGTGATTTGTGCCAGGGAAGTACCCTCATGGTCTAGTAAAATATGTAGATATGCTATGCTGATAGGTTTGGGCTGAACTACAACGGATTTCCAGTAACTAAAACTGAATAGAGAGAAATAAGTCTACTCTTTCAAGGCAAGAGCTGTACCAATAGCTCCCATGACTACTCCCAACGCCGCAATAATCTTGGCAAAAGTGGTTTCCTTGGTGGATTTTCCCTTTTGGCTCTTGATAAACATGATTGTCGGGTAGATAAAGACCAAGGCAGTTCCAAAGGTGGCTCCACCTACGCTTGCAACAAGTCCCAAATCCGTCAGTTTAGTTGCTACTACTGTCGTCAGTGCCAAAACCCCCACAGTAAGCTTGTTGAAAAGAGCATTTGTTCGCTTCTCCTGTGGAACCTTGAAAAGATCCAAAAGACCGTCGCGTGTACCATCAAACAGCAAAGGATACGATCCAGTCACACTCAAAGCCACCGCGATTCGCGAGAAACTCATGAGCAGATCCTGTGTGGAGTAATTGTTCAAAATGAGACCGTTGGAAGCTGCCCCGAACGTCAAGAAACCCAGTGCCGTGATAATGCTGTACAAGGCAATCGATGAACCGAAACTCCATGCAATTACTTGTGAAAATCGTCCCATGGTGTTATTCTTCAATTCTGCGAGATATTTTGGAGCATTAAAGTGAGCCTGGCATGGTAGGAAACGATTTCGGAAAGTGTGAGTCAATCGACGGCAAAGTCTACGAAGTGGATGTCGAAGTTGCCGAACCGGAACCACCGGTAACCCTGGTGCGAAGTGCGCCCAGAAGCGGAGGGGGAGGTGCGCCTGCCGCCCCTCGTGCCTCCTCGGGAGCCGCCGGTGACAGAACGCTCGAAAACGAAGACAAGGGCATGAGAAGCCCCCTCTCCGGAGTCGTCAGCCAAGTCGATGTCGAAGTTGGACAAGAGGTCACAGTCGACCAACCTCTCCTTGTGCTGGAAGCGATGAAGATGTTTACCACCATCACATCAAACCAAGAAGGCAAGGTAAAGGCTATCGATGTAGCCAAGGGCGACGGCGTCAAACAAGGCCAGTTGCTCATTGAATTTGAATGACATATTCAGCGCAAATCGGGCCAGCGACGTCCAGATCTGCGCTTCAACGCTTCATTGCGGGATGAATAAAAACCCGAAAATTAGAGTTTGATACAAGGCTGAAAATCATGAATTCAACCCCATTCGCCCAGCATATCGACCACGTCGCTATCTCAGTCCCTATGGGGCAGCTGGATGCTCATGTGGCCCTCTATGAAAAGATGGGCTTCCGCGTCCTCCATCGAGAGGAAGTCTACGGCACTGACCAAGTGCGCGAAGTTCTGCTCCAAATCGGAGAAAGCGACAACCTCCTCCAACTCCTGGAACCTCTCAGCGAAGAGTCACCCGTTGCCAAACAGATCGAGAAGTCAGGGGGCAGACCCAGCATGGCCCACGTCGCTTTCCGCGTCGAAGATATTCAAGCCACCTATAACGCTCTCAAAGATGCAGGATACAAACTCATCGACCCTGCCCCCAGGCCAGGCTCGCGAGGCACGATGGTCTTCTTCATGCACCCCAAGAGTCACGAAGAAGGTGCCCTAGGAGTCCTGTATGAATTTGTCCAGGAAGGAGCAAAAGGACACCATGCCTGAAAAACTCTTTAGCAACTTTGCCCCGATCACCGACGAGCAATGGCTCGAAGTAGTCACCAAAGATCTGAAAGGTGCCGACTTCGAAAAGAAGCTCGTCTCCACCACCCTCGACGGGATCAAACTCAAACCCTACTACCGCAAGAGCGACCTCCCAACCGAAAGCGACGGGGCTGTGCGAGGTTCTCGCTGGCAAAGCAATCAGTGGATCCTGAGGGAAGAAATTCGTCAAGAAGATCCTCTTGCTGGAAACTCCCACGCCCTCAGGTCACTCGAACGAGGTGCCTGGGAACTAGCGATCCTTACCTATCCTGCCGGAGTGCAACTCTCTAGCCAAGAAGACATGAGGGTGCTCCTCCAAGACATCTGGATTGACGCTGTCCCCATCCACTGGATCAGCGGCCCCATGTCTCAGCAAACCCTCGCCCTCATGGTGAACGAAGCCAGATCCCGGGGGATCAAACTAAGCGTCTTGCAAGGAAGCGTCGATCTCGACCCCATCATTGATTCCTGCGCAGGATGGATTGATCAATCAGTCAACAACTGGAAGGAACGAGTCCGCCCGACTCTCCAATTCATCCTGAATGAGCTACCCCAGTACAAAATCTTCACCCTGAGAGGCTCACTCATGGAAAAGGCAGGAGCCTCCCTCGCCCAAGAGCTCGCTCTGACCCTTTCCCTCCTTTCCGACTATCTGGTGGGGGTGCAAGATGAACTCCAGGCAGGCAACCTCAAAGTCCCTGGACTGCAAGATCCAACCGAAGCCCTCGCCCACATCGCCAGCCGCTGTGAAGTACGCCTCGGAGTCGGAACCAACTACTTCCTCGAAATCGCCAAACTTCGCGCCATCAAGAGTCTGCTCTTGAACCTCCTCGACGGATTCGGAATCAAGGGAGTCGAAATCCCAATCCATGTCGTCACGACGAGCTCGAACAAGACGATCTACGACCCCCACAATAACATCCTCAGAGCGACGGTCGAGAGCCAGGCAGCGGTCATTGGTGGCTGTTCTAGCCTTTCGATCTCAGCTTATGATCAGGGCTACCACGTTCCTGACGAGTTCAGCGCTCACATCGCCCGCAACACAGATGCCTTGCTGAGACAAGAGGCTTACTTCGAGAAAGTGGCTGACCCTCTCGGAGGCAGTTACACTGTCGAATCCCTCACCGAAAGCTATAAAATGGCTGCCTGGAACATCTTCCTGCAAGTGGAAGAGAAGGGCGGTTTCGTCAAAGCCTGGGAAGAAGGATTTATCCCTGGCCTGCTGCAAGAAACGAGAGACGCAAGAGAAAAGCAAATCTCGACCCGTAAGCGCACGATCATCGGCACCACCGTCTACCCGAATCTGAAGGAAGAACGGCTGAACGATGTCGTCAGAAAGCCAGCACCAAACCAAGCCCAGGTTGCGACAGAAGAAATTGAAGATCTGGCCCAACGATTTGAACGAGGCTCTTCGTTCCAAGAATGGATCACCGACAAGCCAATTCCCAAGACCCTCCTGAGCTCTTACCGGCCAAGCGCACCCTACGAAGAGCTGCGCCTGAGAGTTGAACAATATATAGCCAAAGGAGGCAAACGCCCCATCGTCCGGCTCGCCCTAATCGGTGACCTGACGATGAGACAAGCAAGAGCTGGATTCTCCCAAGGCTTCTATGGCGTCGCTGGCTACGATATCCGCCAAAAAGTCTATGAGGAAATTGGGGAAGCCCTCGCCGATGCGGACCACGAAGGCGCAAGCCTCCTTGTGATCTGCACCAGCGATGACGCAATGGTGATGTACGCGGAAGAAGCCCAAATCGTCGAGACCTTTAGCAGTAGCAATATCCCAGTGATCATTGCTGGCTACCCTCAAGAGCACATCGAAACTCTTAAGGCAGCAGGGATCTCTGGATTCATCCACCTTCGTTCCGACCACTTGGCAACCCTTCGCCAAACCCATGCTGACCTGGGGATTCCTCCCCTCCCAGAGGTGAAATCGTGAGACCCAAATTTGCCCCCCATCCCACCGTTTCAGCCAGTCCCGCCTTGCCAGATGGCACGGTTTGGTTGACTCCAGAACGGATTTCGGTAAAGCCCCTTTACTCTGAAAAAGATCTGGAGGGGATGGAACACCTGGACTATGCCGCTGGCTTGCCTCCCTACCTTCGTGGCCCCTACAGCACGATGTACGCGATGCAACCCTGGACAATTCGGCAGTACGCTGGATTCTCAACTGCAGAGGAATCGAACGCCTTCTACCGAGCAAACCTCGCTGCTGGCCAAAAGGGACTCTCCGTCGCCTTTGACTTGCCAACCCACCGGGGTTATGACAGCGACCACGAGAGAGTCGTGGGAGACGTCGGGAAAGCAGGAGTTGCCATAGACTCGGTCGAGGACATGAAGATCCTCTTCGACCAGATCCCATTGGATCAAATGTCAGTCTCGATGACGATGAACGGAGCGGTTCTGCCAGTCATGGCTTTCTACATCGTCGCAGCCGAAGAGCAGGGTGTGCCAACCACCAAGCTGAGCGGTACCATCCAAAACGATATCCTGAAAGAATTTATGGTGCGGAACACCTATATTTATCCGCCCCTGCCTTCGATGAGGATCATTGCCGACATCTTCACCTATTGCGCCGAGAAGATGCCGAAATTCAACTGTATCTCGATCAGCGGCTACCACATGCAAGAGGCGGGAGCGACGAGTGATATTGAACTTGCCTACACTCTGGCCGACGGTCTCGAGTATCTCCGAACAGGGATCCAAGCGGGACTCTCGGTTGATGACTTTGCCCCCCGCATCAGCTTCTTCTGGGACATTGGGATGAACCACTTCATGGAAGTGGCCAAGATGAGAGCGGCTCGTCTGCTCTGGGCCAAGATCGTGGGTCAGTTCGACCCCAAAAACCCAAAGTCGATGGCCCTGAGAACTCACAGCCAAACGAGTGGCTGGAGCCTCACCGAACAAGACCCCTTCAACAACGTCACGCGAACCTGCATCGAAGCCATGACGGCAGCCCTGGGCCACACCCAAAGTCTGCACACGAACGCCCTCGACGAAGCAATCGCCTTGCCGACCCCCTTCAGTGCCAGGATCGCCCGCAACACTCAGCTGGTTTTGCAGGAAGAAACTGGTATCACCAAGTTCGTAGACCCCTATGCTGGGAGCTACCTCGTTGAATCTTTGACCCATCAGCTCGTCCATCGAGCCTGGAAGCTCATTCAAGAGATCGAAGAGCTGGGTGGGATGGCGAAGGCCATCGAGACAGGCCTCCCCAAGGCGAGAATCGAAGAAGCTGCCGCCCGCAAGCAAGCCAGAATTGATTCTGGTATGGACGTGATTGTCGGCGTGAACCAAGTCCGACTCGAAGAGGAAGCTCCTATCGACATCCTCTCGATCGATAACACAGTCGTTCGCGAAAAGCAAGTCCAGAGGCTTGCCGAGATCAAGGCGAGCCGCGACAATCAAAAAGTCAAAGAAGCCCTCGCTGCTCTCACTGCCTGCGCTGCTGGTGGCGACGGAAATCTGCTAGAACTCAGTGTCCAAGCAGCTCGACTCAGGGCTACACTAGGAGAAATCAGCGACGCGCTGGAAGAGGTCTACGGCCGCTATCAAGCCACAGCGTCCGCTGCCCAAGGAGTTTATTTGGCTGAAGCCGGAGAAACCGACGACATCCTCCTCGCGAGAAAACTCGCTGACGAATTCGCCGCGAGCGAAGGACGACGACCGAGAATTCTCGTCGCCAAGATGGGACAAGATGGTCACGACCGAGGCGAGAAAGCGGTCGCCACTGCCTTCGCAGACCTGGGATGGGATGTGGACGTAGGACCTCTCTTCCAAACCCCCAAGGAAGTAGCCGATAGTGCCGTGCAAAACGACGTCCACGTTGTGGGAGTCTCCTCCCTGGCGGCTGGCCACAATGTCCTCGTTCCCCAACTCATTGCAGAACTAAAAGAACGCGGACGCGAAGACATCGAGGTCGTGGCGGGAGGAGTCATTCCTGCCCAAGACTACGCCTATCTTTTTGAGCAAGGAGTCCTCGCCGTCTTCGGCCCTGGTACTGTCTTACCCCTCGCCGCCCAAGAAATCTTGAACGCTCTGATGGCAACTGAAGAGAGTCTCACACACTAACCGCCAGGTTGGGCCCCTCGGGGAAGCCGATGGAACAAGAATATGAGAGCCTGACGACGATGGAAGGAGTTGCCGCTCCTCCCACTCTGAATCCGAACCGGAAACACCGTCGAAAGGCTCTCGTTTCTGTCCCAGACCTCTTTGGAAGGCTCGGGCAGGGAGATTCTGTGGCTCTGGCCCAGGCGATCACCCTGATCGAAAGTCACTTGCCAGCCCACCGACTCCAGGCAAAGGAGCTTGTGACAATGGCCTTGGCAGCTGAGCGATCTTCCGTTCGGCTTGGGATCACTGGGCCTCCCGGTGTCGGGAAGAGTAGCCTCATCGAGACGCTCGGACTCCACCTCATTTCGGAATGTCACCACCGCATCGCCGTCCTCGCGGTGGATCCCAGCAGCCTTTCCTCCAAGGGTTCCATCCTCGGCGACAAAAGCCGAATGCCTCATTTGAGTGCGAACCAAAACGCCTTCATTCGCCCTTCCCCCACCTCTGGCTCGCTCGGGGGAGTTGCGCAAACAACTCGCGAGACGATTCTCCTGTGCGAAGCGGCCAAGTTTGATGTCGTCATCGTCGAAACAGTGGGGGTTGGACAATCCGAGACCCACGTCCATCAAATGGTCGATTGTTTCCTGTGCCTCTCTCTGGCTCATTCCGGAGATGAGCTTCAGGGGATCAAACGGGGTGTCCTGGAGCTCAGCGACATTATCAGAGTCACAAAAGCCGATGGCGAGAACGAACCCTGGGCCAAAGTCGCAGCCCAGCAAATCAGAAATGCCCTTCATCTGATGAGGGCCAGACCTGACGGTTGGACAGTTCCGGTCGGCATCTGCTCCTCCCAAAATGGTGTGGGGATTCCTGAGATTTGGATGGATGTTTTGGCTTTCCTTTCCCACTTAGGGCCTGATCATGTGGTGGAAAAGCGAAAGAGCCAGGAGATCGACTGGATGAAGGATCTGGTTGTGCAGGGCTTGATGCAGAGGCTGACTCAGACAAACCACGCCGAAAGAGCTTTCACCCAGGCAGAAACCCAGATCATGAGAGGCCAATGGGACGCACGACAAGCAGCTGAGTTCATGATCCGACACCTCTTGCCAGAATGAGCCACCATGGATTGGAAGACCCAAGAAATCACCCTGAAAGATGGCCAAAGCTTCTCGGTCGAGCGGAGCTCTCTGGTCGTCGATTCGTTTCCGATCGCCTCGCCCATTCGACTGCAGGTCGCGCGCCTTGGCTCCCCTTCGTCGCCACCTGTGATCTTCCTTGCCGGAGGGCCGGGAGACTCTTCGATAGCCTGGCTCAACCATCCGCCTTTTGCAAAGCTCTTTCGCAAAGCAGCGGAGAACCTTCAGATCATCTTTCTGGATCAACGGGGCTGTGGTGAATCAGAGCCCCTCCAAAGGTCTAGTCCTCTTGCTCTCGCCCCAGGTCTGATCCTCGACCAGCCGACCCTCTTAAGACTCTTTCGGGAACAAGGAGAGGCAGCCCCCCGCGAACTTGCCCCTCTCTTGACACCAGTCCAGAGTGCGAGGGATATCCCTATTTTGATTCACGCCTTGGGGTTCGCAAAAGCCCATCTGTGGGGTTACAGTTATGGCACTCACCTTTCCCAAGCAATCCTGCGGTACGCTGGCGATTGGATTGACCATGTCGTGCTGTGTGGATTCGAAGGGCCGGATCAGACCTTTAAGTATCCATCCCTGATCCACAGTCAGTTTGCCAAAATCGCAACCCTCGCCCAGTCTCAAGGGGTTTCCGACAACCTTCTCGCTGAGATCGAGGAGTCGATCGACATCCTCAACACAAATCCTCTTCCCCTCTCATCTGGGTCTTTGGCCACTGGCTTTGTCCTTCAGATTGTTTTAGCGAGTTGGAGCGGCTTGGCAAATCGATTCAACATGATTCCGCGGCTGATCGCAGAAATCCGACGAGGAGAGGCGACCCTCCTTGAGCAAGGTTTTTTGAAGCTCGCAGAACGTCGTCCGGTTTTCTACTGCAAGGATTCTGCCAGCTTCGCAACCAAAGAGCGCCTAGCAGAGATTAGCCGCCAGGCGAAGAATCCAAAGTTTCGTCTAATTCAAGATTCTGCGAATTTCCCGTTTCCGGAGATCGGGGGAAGTTATGGGTCAATGCCCTTACCGGACAGTTTCCGTGAGCCTCTCGCATCCGACCACCCAATCTTCTGCCTCACAGGGAGTCTGGATGGTTTTACACCGAGCGAGAACCTGGGGGAACGTGGGGACGGATTGCCAAACCTGATCCATCACGAAATCGAAAACGCCTCTCACTCTGATTTGGTCGCCTGCGACCAGGCGAACGAGGATCTGGTCGAGTTCCTCGGGACTGGAAGAACCCCGAAAGGGGGATATTCTATCGCCGAACCTCGTTTTCGCCCTGCTTAACGAGGGAAACTCAGCGGGGCCGGGGATTTGCTGGGGTGCGGGTGACAGGTTGGCTGGCCTGCGTGATCGCTTGCTCCACCCTTCGCCAGTCATAGATGTGGAAATTCCGATCCTTGCTGTTCATCATCACGAGGATTCCGTTCGGAAACTTGGCCCCAAGAGGCTGGTTCGTGACTTCGATCCCGTCCGTTGTGTCGGATTGAGTCTTCAATACTGCCACCAGGCGGTTCGCCTTGGTTGCGGCAGTGCCTCGCTCGTAGACGCGAATCTCCGAAGCTGCTTCGATTTGGTCGGTCGAGAGGAGCCAACCGCCAGCTCCTTTTCGGTAAATCGCCAGCCCTTCTCGGTCTCCGATGTATCCCTGCTCGCCGAAAATCGCAACCTGGCTATTCGTGTTCCTGGCATCTGGGTCAGCGAAGCCCTTTCGGATCCCTTTGAGCTCGTCGGCGAAGTACACAAGGCCAAGATCCTGATCGACCGTGATCGCTTCGATCTCACCTTCTTCGGTTGGCGTTAGCCCGCTGAACAATCCAAACCGACGCACTGTTCTCACATCAACCTTCGCCCCGTTGGCAACCAGACGGAACTGGCCCAAGTAGCCTTCCTTCGGGCCAGTCTTGGGGCTCACGATGGCAAAGACTGCTTGATCCTTGGGTCGCTTGTAAAGCGCGACTCCCATCACCTCCGCCTCAATTCCCTTTCTTTCGGTAAAAACAGCTGTCTGGCCAGTGACATCGACCAGTTGCAAGGTTTGGGGGTCAATCCGGTAAATCAGAAGGCGATTCTTCTTTCTCTCAGTTGCCACGACCAGATCGACCTTCTCGCTGCCCATTTGGAACCCTGTGACGACATCGACGTTGTTGGGTCGGTCCAAATTTTCGATCTTTTGCACGACCTTGCCTTCCAGGTTAAACACAAAAAGCCCACCAGTTTGTTCGTGCTTGTCCGTTCCGATGATCAGGCTCTTTTCCGGCGCGGTCGGGTTGACCCAGATGGCAGGATCGTCGGAATCATGGGTGACAGGTTCGGTCGCCAAGGTTGGCGTGATAAGCGTAAGGGCAAGAGTCTCTGTTGTTCGGTTCGCGGCAGGGTTGCTTCGACCTGTGCTCGGTTGCGCGCTCAGGGGGTTGACGCCGTCGCCGCCGCAGCCTGCGATAAACAGGAGACTCCCGACCAAGAGAAACACCGGACTTCGGAGAACTTTCACCATCCCCACTATTATGCCTGGGAAGATTCGTCGCGCCTAGATCATACAGAGATCAGGCAAGCTCTGGCCAAGGTTGCTTCACATGAACTCCTTTACATGGCTTCTCCGTAAAATCGATCTGGAAAGCCAATGATTCAGGAGTCAATGATCGTCTGGGAGACGTCCATATAATTCAGGCACAAAAAGGAATGAATTCTTGGCACGATCCACATTTGCAATCCCAGGTTAATCTCCTCACCAGTTTCCTTGCTCGGCAAGACGATGGGGCTCTATCCCCTGGTTCAAAAGATATCATCGTCATCCTTGGCTCCGGGGTTCTCGCCTGTGTAGAAGTCGGGGCGAAAGCCTTTCATGCTGGGGTCGCTCCCTTGATCCTTACTTCCGGCGGCATTGGCCACTCGACAAACTTTTTGTGGGAAGCTTGCGGGATTGAGGACATGAGCGAAGCGGACATCTTCGCAGATCTCTTGACCGAACGCCATGCCGTTCCCAGCCACCTCATTGTGAGGGAGACGAATTCCACCAACTGCGCCGAGAATGCGGAAGCCACCAAAGTCTCGCTCACTCAGACCGGGATCTATCGGCCAGGAGAGGGCCTCAGACTCCTGCTAATCCAGGATCCCATCCTGCAACGCAGGAGTCATTCATCCTTCGAGCGAGTTTTCCAAGATGATCCCAGCGTAACCCTCTCCAGCTACGCTCCCTTCGTTCCCGTTTTGGATTCAAATGGGCTCCGCCCAAAGGCTTGGGGGTGGGATCGATTTGTCTCGCTCCTTTTGGGGGAAGTCCCCCGCTTCGAATCCTATGGCCCTCTGGGGAAAGGCAGCATTTCCTGGGTTATCGTTCCAGAGGAAGTGCGCCAAGCCCACGAAGCCCTGGTTGAGCAACTTTCGGTTCTGAACACCAGGAGCGCCTAGCACCAAGAACGAGCCGGTCCCACCAGTTCACTGGGTGACAGAGGACTCGGTGAGGCGGAAAATAAAGCGCGCATTCCCCAGGGCAATCTCGTCGCCATCTTGGAGCTCGGCGTCGTCAACCTTTTTGAAATCACCTTCCCAAAGCAGATAGGTGCCATTCGAACTGCCAAGATCCTGAATCCGGTAAATGCCGTCCTCCAAAACAATCTTCGCATGTTTTCGGCTCACATAGCCCCCTTCGCTGATGTTGCCCAAGTCGATGTCGATAGGGCCGACTTCGGGATCAAACCGACCGATGAGGGCAGGGGCGACGAAAGGAAAGACCTCTTCTGTTTCAACTCCGGCCCGCTTGACGATCAGTCTGGGATTGGGTGGAGTCGCCTCGCCGGTCTCGCCGGGTGAGGGGGTCACAGAATCTTCGACATTCACGACAGGGGGATCAGTGACTTCGATCGGGGATTGGTTCTGGTCTTGCATGATCTCAGGTAAGTCTCCGCAATTTGACTTCCTTATTGTAGCTGAGTTTCACGTTCACCAGGCACTCGAACAGGTTCTACCACGGGTTTGCCGAATTCTCGGATGTGATGACAAGAAGAGCCCCCTCTGTGACTGAAACCGTGACATCACCCAAGCCAACGTTGCTAATGCTGGAAAGTCCTTCCAGAGAGAGCCTCTGGGCGTTCAGTTCCCACTGGAGCCCCTCGGTGGTTACAGTTGATGGAAGAAGGGGGATCAAGCTCATTCCCTGTCCCGCCAAACCTTCGCGCCGGAGGGGGCAACCGGGAGTGACAAAGACTCCGAACCCAACCCTCAAGACAAGACGGATTTCCATCCCGTTCTGGACAGCCCTAACGCAGCTCGCCAGGTTGCCAAGGACGTGATCGAGGCGATCCCCTTCTGCCCCGCAAAGGGTCACCACTTTATGACCGTCTGCAGAAAGAAGAGCCAGGAGCTTGTCGCAATCAGTCGTGTCCTGATCTGGATCTTCCACAACTCTGAGTCCCTCCCGTGAGGATGCATAACTATCCATATCCCCTACGACCACTGGTTTCACACCTGCCTCTAGTGCAAGTTCTGCCCCCGAATCTGCACCGTACACAGTGTCGGCGGCAAGACACCAACGCTTAACCGTTTCAAATGGGAGGTCAGACCCTGCCAACAAACCCAAGATTCTCCGGTTCATCTCTTCGATTTTAGCGTGAAGGGATCGTCTCTGTTGGCCACAAGGTCAGACGCATTAGGGGCCCTCCCATCATTGGCAAAATTTCCTTTCTTTTTTGAGACCCCTCTATCGGTTCAACTCGCAATTATGCTGTGGATTATGCGAAATGATGTTTTGTGTTTGACTTGGGAACCACGTCTTTCACCCTTTGATTATTGGGTGGCCCCAAGTATCTTCCCTGTGTATAATTGCTCCGTTGTTGACCCGGTTTCGGGTTTTTTTTGTCCTATGTCCAACCAGTACTCGCTAGATGACCGCGAAGACGATATTGTTCTCCGCAAGGCTTGGGAGCAGGTTCTCGCAAGACTTGGCCAGAGGGTGCCTGTCACCGTTCTGGAAAAGTTCCTGCGCCCGCTCAAGCCAACTACCCTAACGACTGACGTGGCAGTCGTAGAAGCCCCTGGACGATTTGTCCATGATTGGGTCAAAGATAAGTATATCGACAACCTCCGGGATGCACTCTCTGATGAGCTCGGACGCCCGATTCGAATCGAACTGAAAGCCCAAGCTAGAGAAAAACCCCTCGCAGCGATCACATCGAGCAAGGTCAGGGCTGTTGCCTCGATCCCAGAACCAACCGCTCTTGCCAACTCCTTCCGGCCAAACGAAAGGTTCACCTTTGAGCAATTCGTTGTGGGCCAAAGCAATCGCCTGGCGGTCGCTGGGGCAAAAGCAGTTGCCTCGAGCCCAGGCATCCGCTACAACCCTCTTTTCATCTATGGCCCTCCCGGCCTCGGCAAGACCCACCTTTTGCACGCCATTGCCAATGAGATCCTCGTCCAAGATCCCCATCACCCTGTCGTGTACCTCTCAGCCCAGCAGTTTGCCGAGGATTTTGTCTACGCCCTCCAAAACAACCGGATCGACCAGTTCAGACGCCAACAAAGAAACGTGAATGTTTGGCTTGTGGATGACGTGCAGTTCGTGGCGGGGAAAGACAAAACCCAAGAGGAACTCTTCCACACTTTCAATACGCTCCATTCAATGGGTAAGCAAATCGTTTTGTGCTCAGATAGGCCCCCCCGCGACCTCCTCTTGATGGATGAGAGGCTGCGCAGCCGGTTTGAAAGCGGCCTTGTCGCAGACGTTCAGATGCCAGATACAGAGACCAGATGTGCCATCGTCCTGAAGAAGGCAAAACAGGATCACGTCGTCATCGACCTCGAAACTGCCATGCTTCTCGCCGAGTCGGTTCCGGGGAACGTCAGGATCCTGGAAGGAGCCCTCACGAAAATTGCCGCCGAAGCCAGCCTCGAAAAGGTTCCTGTGAACCGAGAACTCGCCCAAGAGATTGTCGATAAACACTATCGCAATGTGGGAACCAGTAAGCCGAGCTTCGACCAGATTTTGGTTTCCGTCAGCAAGCACTTCCAAATCGATGTCAGTGAAATCCGAGGCACATCGCGCAAGGCTCCCGTGGCCCATGCACGACATGTAGCAGTCTTTATGACACGAGAAATCACTGGCGATTCATGGAAACATATTGGATCTTTATTCGGAAACCGAGATCACACTTCCATGATGCATGGTTATCGCAAAATTAGAGACTTGATGAACCGCGACCGCGAGACCAACGCCTCGGTTCGGATGCTCATGAGAGACCTCTATCCCGATGCGCCCTAGCTTCCATTTGATCTCGAGAACTTCCCGTGAAATTAGCTGAAGCAACCTGGCCAGAAGTCGCAAGCTCACTCGAGAGTGTGGTTGTCATACCAACCGGATCCCTCGAACAACATGGAGAGCACCTGCCCCTCGCCACTGATACCCTGCTTGTCACGGCAATCGCTAATAGGCTCGAAGAAGAGCACCAAGACACAGTGGTCTTAACCCCAACCTTATGGCTCGGAGCATCCGAACATCACATGGCCTTCGCCGGCACTCTCACCTCCGATTTCCCCGGCTATCTCTCCTCCTTGCAATCTGTCATCCGCAGCTTAGCCTCCCATGGATTCCGAAAATTCTTGGTTGTCAACGGCCACGGCGGCAACAGCGACCTGAACCGCCTTGCCCTAAGGGAGGTCAAGCGAGACCAGGCGCTGGACGCCCAACTGCTGCTCGTCCAGCAAGACTACTACAGTCTCCCCGCCGATTTTTATGCTGAAGTACTATCCGGTGAATTCAAGTTTATCCGCCATGCTTGCGAGGCGGAGACGAGCTTGATGCTGCATCTTTACCCACACCTTGTCAAGCTCGACAAGGCCAAGCAGGACGGACTCCACGCAGTTCCCCCCGTGCCAGGTCTGGCAACCAGTTTTTCCGAGATCAGTGAGCGAGGAGCCTTGGGACGACCTGATCTGGCCACAGCAGAAAAGGGCCAAAGGATTTTCCAAGCAGCGGTCGAAAATCTCACAGCAACCATTCGAACTATGCGCCAGGGCTTCGTCTTTCGGTCAGATCGAGAGGATCCAGCAGGTTAACCAGTCTCTCTTCTCCTTCCCTTCGGTACACTCCAGCCTCAATGAGGCTCAGATCTCCCTTTTTCTGTCTTTTCGCTCTTGTAGGTTCCGCCGCGTTCGCTAGCGATGGCTCAACCTTTTTCGGACCTTCGGTTGGGGTTTTTTTGCCTTCTCAGGGGCTTTTGAAATCTTTCGTGGGAGAGACCTGGTACAGCTTCGGATTTGCTCTGACAAGCTCGGCGAAAGTGCCAGATCGGGGTGGCTTTGCTCCTGATCTCTACTTCATTTCGGGAGAAAGCACAAGAAGCAAGGTCTTCATCGCCAGCCTCTCTTATGGTTACGTCCAGCCCTTGGGGAAACAAGACGGCCAAGCTTTTCAACCTTATGCCGCAGCGAGAGCAGGTCTGAGCTACTTCGACTACGGTGTTCAGGTCACAGTTGCGGATCGCCGCAGCGCAAAGGCGCTTGGGGTCACTGGAAACGTGGAGCTCGGTGTCCTTGTCGGGGATCGCCTGGCGATCTCTGCCCGCTACGATTTCTTGGGTAAGAGAGATAGGCTCGATTTTGATGGCCTGAGCCTCCAGCTGAGCTACGGAATCATCCGTTTCTAATCGCGAGAGGCAAAACCGGAGCTTTTTTCATGCGTGTCGCAATTGTGGGGGCCGGGAGTCATGTCTTCGGCCCGGCAGTTCTGACTCAATTTCTGCTCGAAGAGAAAGCGGGTGGGATCAATTTCGTGTTGATTGATCCGAACGACGACGCGGTGAACCGCTTGGCGCTAGTCGGCAGGAAGATGGCAGACCTCCGAGGAATTCGCGTGAGCTTTACCCCACGCCGCCACTTCGACCGTGCCTTTGAGGGGGCTGACATTGTCATCAATCTGGCAGCAGTCGAAATGAAGAAGCGGTTCTTGATCGATCAGTCGATCGTTGCGGGATTCGATCCAGGCCATATCCTCACCGAGTTCGGAGGACTCCATGGCCTGAGCTCATCATTGCGCCAGATGTCCTTGACTTCGGAGATCGCACGGGAGATTCGAGAGAATTCACCAAATGCCTGGTTGGTGAATCTGTCGAATCCCCTCCCAAGAACTTGTGCCGCAGCTTATGCCACAGGAGTCAAAACCCTTGGGCTTTGCTCCGTCAGTCTCGTTGGCACTGACTTGGTTGCTCAAGTCTTGGGGGAACCGCGAGAGTCGTATCCCTTTTCCCAGGCTCGCGCCAGAATCGGAATCAAAAAGGGAGGCACGAACCACCTCACATGGGCCAGCGAAATCTGGGATAAAACCACTGGTCAAGACCTCTACCCAACGATTCGAGAAAAGCTGCCCGAGGATCTGCTTGGGACAAAGACAGCTCTGACCCTTGAGCGACTCGGCTGGCTCCCTCTTGCTGGCGACGACCATATCCAGGACTTTCTTCCTCTGGACGGCACCGAGCGATCTTTGGATCATCTCAGTCACGGCAACGACGACGACCGCGAGTTTCGCATCGCCCTGATGCACGAGGTCATTGACGGGCAGGAGCAGGTTGAGTCCCTGATTGAGCCCCGAGCGTGGGAACCAATCGCCCAGGTTTCCTTGGCTCTGGCTGGCCAGCTCGACCTTCCCCTCGAGGCGGTGAATCTCGTGAACGAAGGTCAGATTCCTGAGCTCCCAAAGGGAATTTTCGTAGAGACCTCGGGGGTCGTCACGTCTGGTCATCTCTCGCCTGATGAATTCCATCTTCCCAAAGAGGTTCTGCCTGATGCCCAGCGCACGGCGGAAATCCATCGCCTCATCGCGCTCGGGTTTCTGACCAAAGCGAAGCGGCCTTTGCGACAGGCCATAGAACTAGATCCCACTGTGACAGACAAAGGGGTCGCCCTCCGGGCCTTGGACGCTTTGCTTTCGGCTCACGCGGATCTCATCGGGAGCTATGATTAACAAGCCAGTCTGATTGCCATCTGGTAAAATGGTGGTCTGAAGAGTCGGGATGTGGCTCAGCTTGGTAGAGCGCGTCGTTCGGGACGACGAGGTCGCAGGTTCGAATCCTGTCATCCCGACCACTTGTGACCCCTCCGATCTCATTAAATGCCGATGATTTGTCTTTTTCATCGGCATATTGTGGGAAAATGCCGATGATGGAGGCACATTCAGCCATAAGAACTCCCCTCGATCGTTCGAGCCCCCACAATTCTCTCCCACCCTTGCCTCCCGCAATCGAGATTGAGACAAAACGAACCCTCAAGAAGGCCATTGGGGCGAACAAGGCTCTCGCCGAGCTAAAAATGGCAGGACACCTCATTCCGAACCAATCAGTTCTGCTGAGAGCCATCGTCCTGCAAGAGGCGAAGCTCTCGTCGGAAATCGAAAATGTCTTTACGACAAATGACGAGCTCTATCGAGCCCTCGGTGAAGATGTTGAAAAGACCGACCCAGCGACAAAAGAAGTTCTTCGATATCAAGAAGCTCTGTGGCACGGGTTCAAACACCTACAGAACGGGGGGAGAGTGACAGTTGAACTCTTCCTAGATGTTGTCAATCTTATAAAACAATCCTCCATGACAGTTCGCAGTCACACTGGGACAAAAATCGTCAATAACAGAACAGGAGAAGTCGTCTACTCACCGCCGGAGGGTCAGGGCCTCCTCCTAGACCTGCTCCAGAACTTAAGCGACTACTGGAACCAAGACGACGGAGTGGATCCTCTGATCAAAATGGCAGTGATGCACTACCAGTTTGAGGCAATTCACCCATTTTCCGATGGAAATGGACGGGCTGGCCGAGTGCTAAACATCCTATTATTATGTGACAAAGGACTCCTGGACACTCCTATCCTGTACTTGTCCCAATTTATTATCCGAAATAAGTCTGCATACTACGATGGACTCCTGGCTGTCACGGAACAGGATGGCTGGGAAGATTGGATCCTCCTGATGCTCGAAGGGATCGAGGCGACTGCTCAAGACACAAGGCAGAGAGTCACGAAGATTCATGGACTCATCGAGGAAGCCATGGATCATGCCAGGCGAGAGATGCAAAAGGGATACAGCAAGGAACTCATTGAGCTCATTTTCTCCCAGGTTTACACAAGGATTTCAGACCTGGAAGAGCAAGGCATCGCAAAGCGAGATGCAGCTTCTTACTACTTAAAAGAGCTCGTAAGAATTGGACTTCTCCGAAGTCTAAAACATGGAAGAGAAGTGCTCTATATCAACCAGCGACTCTTAGAGATCCTGAGTGCCTAGCCAGAAGCCATCCCCCTGCCGACTTCGCCATAATGTAGCTCACCATGATCTCCGCTCAAAGATTCATCGACTATGAAGTTTGGGCTACAACTGCCTGGATCGAGGCTCTTCCCAACTTTAAGGATCAACGCCGGGCAGCGAAGATCATCACCCACATCTTGGGCTGCTTCTCTGGCTGGCTCCCTCTGATTTCAGACTGGAACCACGATGTCAAACTCCTAGTCAGCGAGGATCCAAAAACCCTCCACGCTAGACTGATCGAAAAAGTCCGAGAAAGCGCCGAAGGTGATTTGGAGCGTCGTGTCACCTTCACTGGGGCGGGAGGAGTCGAGCGATCTCTCACTGCTGGGGAACTGATTCACCACATGCTTAACCATGCGACCTACCATCGCGGACACCTGAGGGGTTTAGCAGAGGCAGAGGGGCTTGAGGACTTTCCCGAGACAGATAGCGTGAAGTTCTTTGTCGCAAACGCCTAGTAGAGACCACACAACACAGGATGGCCAGTTTGGGTCAGGCGGCTATAATCTGGCCACTTGCCCAAGCCAAAGCCTATCCTTGCGATTTTCCTGACGGTTCTCTTTGACCTGCTTGCTTTTAGCATCGTCATTCCCGATATTCAGCTTCGGGCAGAGAAGCTCACGAGCGGTCTGAGTCAAGACCGAGGGATCGTGGGGATTCTGATCGGGCTGGCGATAGCTGCTTTTTCCGTTGCCCAATTCTTGGTAGCGCCATATCTGGGGAGAATCAGTGATCGATCTGGGAGGAGGCCAGTGCTCCACATCACCTGTGCGCTCGCCTTCGTCTCGGCTTTGGTTTACACGGGAGCGACCACCTACCTCATCCTGCTCCTGGCTCGGATTCTGCAGGGTATGGCGGGAGCCAACATTGGCGTCGCCTATGCCTACGTCAGTGACATCACGACGGATGAAGAGAGGGGTAAGTCGATGGGTTTGCTGGGGATGGCCTTCGGCATTGGGTTCATGTTTGGGCCACCCCTCGGAGCATTTCTCCTTCAACTGGGTCAGGGAAGCCCGCTTTACGTTGGTTTAGCCTCGGCTTTCTTTGCCCTGATCAATTTTCTCTTCGTCGCTTTTTTCTTACCAGAATCTCGCGCAGCTCGGCCCCAGGAGCCTCGTTCTTCTACCCCTCAGTTGCTTCTGGTTTTGCAGGCTCTCAAAGCTCCTGGGTTAGGAAGGTTGCTGCTTCTGTTTTTTGCTGCCAATTTTGCCTTTACCCATCTGGAGACGACGTTCTTTTTGCTGGGGGAGAAGAGTTACAAGTTTGCGGAGTGGGAAACGACTCTGGTTCTTGTGTTTGTCGGCATTGTGGCGGTTGCGATGCAAGGGGGTTTGATTCGCATCTTGCTCCCCCGCTTTGGTGAAGTGAATCTGCTTCGATGGGGTTACTTACTCCAGGCCCCAGCGATGGCTTTGATTCCTTGGGCAGTAGGCTGGCCGATGATTTTGGCCGGTGCCCTGGTTTTGGGGATTGGGAGCGGGATGTCTCAGCCATCACTCAGCAGCTTGGTAAGTAAGTCCGCCCCTTCGGATATGACCGGTTCGGTTTTTGGTGTCACTCAGTCTCTGGGGGCAGTGGCTCGTATGGTTGGCCCTCTGAGTGCGAACTTCTTGTTTCAAATCCAGCCTCACTGGCCTTACACTCTGGCGGCTGTGCTTCTTCTGATCCCTCTCGCGGGAGCCTGGACCCTAAAGCGCGAGGGTTCTATCGCTCAAGAGGCTTAAGGGACGGTATCCTTTGTGGACTCCTCATGGCCCGTTTCCTTTCCCTTTCCGTTGTAAAGGTGTTCCCTTGAACCAGGCACCCTTGCGGCGCGACGGTTGTTCTGGTTGGGTTGGTCTCTTGACCTTTATGATCGGTCTTTCCATGATCGCTCTTGCCTTCAAGCTGGCTTACGACCTTTTTATGATCCCTCCTCAGGTGGCGATGCAGATTGAGCCAGGGAAGCCGATTGAGGTGTCACGGGCAGCAAATTCCCTGGTTGAAGTTCTGGTTCGGCTGTTGCTTTTGGTTGTAATGGCTGGCTTCGGATCGATGGTGGCGAATCGGGGGATCAAGCTCTACGCCAGTGGCGGGTTGGTTCCCGGGCAAGTCCGGACGCCAGCTGCTTCCCCGGCGAAATCTGAGGAGAGGGAAGACGTGTCGTGATTTCTGAGGTGCTGGAAAAATTTGCGAGGCGGAACCCTCATCTTTGAGCGTTCCGCCTCATGACACAGAGACTACACGGATCGGATCCTCGCCTTTCCTTCACCTGACGGAGTGAGGAGTTGCAAGAACCACGTTCAGGACGAGTGGGAATGGAGCAATGACCACGAGAGTGCCGCTTGTCGCATACGTTTTGCCACAACGACCATTCCAGTGTTAAATGGAACAGTCTTCGACCTTCCGCTCAAGGCGTTGGCAAAGATTGCTTGCTGGCGGCGGGTGATCTTTCGACTCAAGCCCAGATAATGACGAGCGTCCTGGTACGATTGAACCGAGACTTCATTGTCCGAGATCATTCGCAGGTTTTGAACTGAAGAGATCCTCATCGATTCCTCATCTGACCCGAGGGCCAGGACTTTGCTTATTGGCTTACGAGGTTAGCTGTCGGGTTAGAGCCAAAGACCACTCTCTGCCTTCGCAGGCAGTTCACCCCAAGGACTGGGTCCCCCGTTACCTCTTTCGAGGCATTAGGCCAGGAATGAGTGACCGAAATCACCCACGACTGAAAGTATACACGCACCAGAGCGAAAAATAGTTCCCAGTCTTCATTTTCTTTCCTGAATTCTTGAGGAGAAAAGGCTGGTGCTTTTACTGGGTCTTCGCCGAGCGACAGAAGGACGCTCGCCAAGAATATTCTTCAATGCAATATGTTCTTCACTTCGATCATTTTGGTCGTGAATTTCCCTGGCGGAATCGTGTACAGTGAATATCGCTAGGGCTCCATTCTTGGTGCCGATGCCTTTCTCCTCTCGATTTGGACTTTCTACAAAATGATCAAACGCATTGGCGCGCTGATCGCCATCACACTCGCTGCCCTTCCCGTCTTCGCCGAAGACACTGGGCCAAAGGATGCTCAGGGACGACGCATCGTTACGGTCTGGGGCCTTACGATTTCTCCTAGTGAAAAGGGACAAGACCTTGTCGTCCGGGAGTTCGAACGGAGAAACCCAGACCTGAAGGTTCGTCTGCTCAAGATGGGGGCAGGAGATATGAACCCCCAGAAGCTCCTTACGGCAATCGCTGGCGGAAAGCCACCTGACGCGATCCGTCAAGACCGTTTCGCAATCAGTGACTGGGCAGGCCGTGGAGCCTTTCAGCCTCTCGACGAGCTCATCGCCCGCGACATCAACGACCCCCTCTCACCCAAAGCAGAACAATACTACGAGGCCCCTTGGCGAGAAGCAAGCTATCAGGGCAGGGTCTATGGGATTCCCACCGGGGCAGACAACCGAATTCTCTATTGGAATAAGACTGTTTTTGCCAAGCATGCAGATGAACTGATCGCTGCTGGTCTGGATCCGAACCGAGCTCCCCGCACATGGAGCGAGACTCTCGCCTACAGCCGCGTTTTGACGAAATTCAATAATCGCGGGGAGTTAACCCAAGCTGGATTTATGCCGAATTACGGCAACTCCTGGCTCTACATGTACGCCTTCCAGATGAATGCCTCCTTCATGTCGGAAGATGGCAAAACCTGCACCCTCTACTCACCAGAATCGGAAACGGCCCTTCAATTCATGGTGGACGGCTACAACATTTTGAAGGGGCTCGAATCTGCCAACAAATTCTCGGCTGGTTTCCGCGGCAACGAGTTCAACCCCTTCTTCACTGGCCAAATCGCCATGTTCATCTCCGGCGACTGGGAGATTCGGGGAATGGCTCGCTGGGCACCACAGCTTCAACTCGGCGCAGCACCAGCTCCCGTTCCGGACGATCGGTATTTCCGAAGAGGCGCCTTTGCCAACGAGCCTGATCAGTTCGTCACCTGGGCTGGTGGTTACAGTTGGGCGATTCCCTCTGGGGCGAAGAACCGAGAGGCAGGCTGGCGATGGATCAAGTGGGTTACTTCCACCGAAGGTCGACTGCTCGCGATGAAGGGCCAAGCGGAATATGAAAGGAGCGAAGGACGGCGGTTTATTCCCGGTGTCGATTCGCAAATTAAGACCAACCAAGAAGCGATTCGCCTTTTTGCCTCCGGCGATTCAGTCTTTGAACAAGCCTTCCGAATGCATGTTTCCCTCATGCCGAACGCAAGGATGAGACCGCCGACCTTTGCCAGCCAAGTGCTCTGGAACGAACATGTCCGTGCGGCAGACCAGGCGATGAGGGGCATCTTGACTCCAAAACAAGCACTTACGGAAGGCCAGATCACTGTCCAAAGACACATCGACGAGGTCTTGATGAAGGAGAAGTTTCCAGTCTTTGACCTCCGCGGGCCTGCCTATGTGACCCTGGCCGTCATCGGCGTTGGAATCGTGGCATTTTTCATCTGGCTCAAAAGACTCAAGCTCGGGCGGGTGGCAGGGCAAGAAGCAGCGGCAGGCTTCCTTTTCATTAGTCCCTGGGTCATCGGTTTCCTCATCTTCACCCTTGGCCCCATGATCTCCTCCTTCATCCTGAGCTTTACGTTCTATGACGTCATAAACGAAGCCAGATGGGTAGGCTTCTACAACTATCAGAGCGTCTTTACAGGGGATTCTAAACTTCTTGTCAAGAGCTTCATGAATGTGATCTATCTCGGGGGCATCGGAATCCCCCTGGGTATCGTCACTGGCCTGGCGATCGCCTTGCTCCTCAACTCTGGCGTGAGAGGCATGAAGTATTACCGCACAGCCTTCTACCTTCCATCGATCACTCCCGCAGTCGCAGGCGTGTTCCTGTGGCAATGGATTCTGAACCCAGACTCGGGGAAAGGTCTGATCAACAGCTTCTGGACCTCCACCATCACAGCTTGGACGGCAGTCCCTGCCCCAGGTTGGCTCAGTGTCGAACCCTGGGCCAAACCAGCCCTGATTGTGATGGGTCTCTGGGGAGCCGGAGGAGGAATGATCCTTTGGCTCGCTGGCCTAAAGGGAATCCCCTCGACTCTCTACGAAGCTGCCTCAATCGATGGGGCTTCTCCCAAGCAGCAGCTCTTCTCGATTACTTTGCCTCAGCTCAGCCCTCTGATCTTCTTCAATGTGGTGATGGGACTGATCGGCGTGGTTCAAACCTTCGACGGTGTCTACATTATCACAGGTGGCTTGAACTACGGGCCAAACGATGCTCTGGCAATGCCTGTCTATATCCTCTTCCAGAACGCCTTCAACTTCTTCCGAATGGGGTACGCGAGCGCTCTGGCCTGGATCATCTTCCTCATCATTCTCACTTTGACACTCGTTCAATTCAAACTCGCTCCCAGGTGGGTGCACACGGAGGTCGATAAAAAGTGACCGCTGAGCTTGTATTCCTCCTCGACACAGTCGGAAAGTGGGCCGGCTACATCTTGCTCTTCCGCGCCGCATTCTTGGGCCTCCAACTCTTTTGGAAGCCAGCTGGTATAAACCTTGACCGTGCCAAGAAAGGGGCAACTGTTGCCAGTCTTGTCGGTGCCCTTCTGGTTCTCATCACCTTCTTCTTGCCCAGCACAACTGGCCGGGAGATTCCGGCCGGGTGGACGATCCCGATCGTTTGGGTCTACATGACTTTTCCTGGCTGGCTCGCAGTCGTTGCCCTCTTCATGGTGGGTGCGCGCGGTGTCCAAGCGATCACGGCCCTCAACTCAAAGGATGCAGTGGCGAAGTGGAAGTCAACCGGGGTGTGGCTCCTGATCTTCATTGGAGGCTTACTCTGGTTTAGGACGTGGGAAGGCGCGAGAGTTGACATCATTCGCGGCTTGATCCCAGTGCAGCCAATGGTGATCATTCTCTTTGCGGTTCTGCTGCTGGCCACGATGGCAGCCATGGTCTATGCCGCTCGCTTTACCCACGGACGAGGACTTTCAAAGAACCTCGTCACTACGGCTGCCCTCCTCACTGGTTGTGTCTTGTTCGGAATTCCGTTCCTATGGCTGGTTCTCACCAGCTTCAAAGAGGAACGAGATATGGCAGCCAAGGAAGGGATCGTCTGGGTTCCTCAAGTCCAGCTGACCCACCCCTGGAATGATCCAAAACGTCCCCTGGTCAAAACAAAGTATGAGGGCCTTTGGGTTCGAGCAACCAAGATGCAGTCCTTGGGGGAAGGCAAAGTTTTGCTCGAGATTGATCGTCCGTACTTGCTGAGAGGGAGAACTTTCGAAGCTCAGGAATCGGGACTCGAACCTGTGCCTCGCTATCAGCAAATCTGGTCGGCAAACTACCAGGGGCAAGTGGTGCAAGCCTTCGCCCAGATCGAACTGCCAAATGGCAAGCGACGGCTAGAAATTCTTGAGCCTGCGAGCCTGAAGGGTCAGATCATCGAAGAGGTTCCCGAAAACCTGACTCCTGTTCGCAAGGTCGGGCTGCGCTGGGAGAACTATACGGAGGTAGCAGAGTGGATGCCGATCGAAACGAACTTCGGCCTCCGCTACTTGCAAAACACCCTGGTCATCGTCATTATGTCGATTATCGGGACAGTCCTCTCCTGCGCAATCGTCGCCTACGGGTTCTCCAGGTTGCGCTTCCCGGGACGAGACTTCATCTTTACCGTGATGCTCGCGACAATGATGTTGCCAGGGGCTGTCACCCTCATGCCACGGTTCCTCATTTTCAAGGAGCTTGGGTGGCTGGATACCCTTTTGCCCCTCTGGGTTCCGACCTTCTTTGCAGGAGCCTTTAACGTCTTTCTGCTGAAGCAGTTCTTTAGCACCATTCCGATGGAGCTAGAGGAAGCGGCACGCATCGACGGGGCTGGTTACTTCAAGACCTTCTGGACTGTTATGTTGCCTTTGGTGAAGCCAGCTCTGGCAGCCATTTCGATCTGGACCTTCATGGGGGCCTGGAACGACTTCATGGGCCCACTGCTCTTCATCTTCTCTCCCGAGAACGTCCCCCTGTCCTATGCCCTCCAGCTCTTCAGTGGTGACCGCGGCGGGGATGCGGGATTGATGATGGCCTTTTCGACAATGGCAGTAATGCCAGTCATCATCGTCTTCTTCCTAGCCCAGCGCTACTTCATCGAAGGCGTACAGCTGAGCGGATTGGGCGGTCGGTAATTCGGAAGAAAAGAGACTTTGGGATCCCTTCCCCGGCTTGACGGCGAGGGAAGGGTGATTTTATATGGCGGATCGGCCGATTCTGGGCCAAAGTTCTCCCTTTCGAATTAGAACGGTCAAACCCCTCTGCCCCCAGTATTTTTAGTGAGGGAGGGTGGGTTCAACCGATTCACGCGGATGCTCCGAGAAGTCCAAGAATTCCCTTCCCCTCTCCGAGGGAGAAAGGGCTGGGGCTGAGACCCTGTGATGCCTTATCAAGAGGCTGACGCTGAGCTGTAAAACTTCTAACCCCCTTCCCACTTCGTTTGATCACAGAATCTGAGCCCATTGGACTCACGCTAGGCAAGAGCCACGGGCTGGCTTATCTCTTTGCCAACTCGGGTCTGCCCACCGAGGCGCAGTCCCTGAGCGAAGCGAAGGGAAGGGCGTGGCCTCGGGGAGGTGGGCAGGTTCGCTACTCTAACTTTGTGCCGTTAACCGTGAGACTGAAGTCATAACCGAAGCTCTGGGCTGCCTTACGGCACATGACCATACGGCTGAGGAAGATCTCAAAATACTCCATGACACTGGCGAACTCCGTGTCGATCTCCAGCGTGAGCTGGATCGTCTTGGTTTCCGGGAACATCTCAACCCTAGACTTCTGAACTGCGTAGTTCACTCTGTCGTGGATGTCGAAGGTCTCCATGATCGGATTTTGAACTCGGCTCTTGTGGACATCACTCTTGTCTGCCACCTGGAGCGCAGCTGCCATCAAGCTGATCGGGAGTCCGGAGAGCTCTTCATGGTTGCCGATGGCCCCCACGACGGGAGAAATCTCATCGGCTGGCATCCCCATTTCGTTCAGCAAAACCAGGGCGATGTTTGCGCCACTGATGGGG
>JALOLT010000032.1 GCA_025455775.1 Fimbriimonadaceae bacterium | reverse complement strand
GGGAAACGTCCAGCGTATCGAATATGGCCGCTACTGCGTTGTTGTTGACTTCTCGTAGGATCGTCCATGATTTCTGAAACTGCAGAGGTGAGCAAGAGAGCTGAGTGAAGCCATTGCTGAGAGATATTCAGATCGGATACTCATCGATACTTGTTCCGAGTGAACGGGTTCTGCCCATCGCCGCCGCCAGAATTTCAGTCTGAGTGCCAAGTGTTGGCAAGCATGCCGATGCTCCTAAGAGTGTTCTCGCCAGCAGGGTTCAACCTTCAACCCAAGCAGGCAGTGTCGGTGCGCTTCAGAGGAGACTTTTCCTCATGGTCAGTCATAGTGTCCGAGGGTAACATGTTCCTGCGCCCAGCGCATGGGTATTCACTTTCGCTTGATCGAAAGTACCGTCTGACGAGATCGGCTGATGGAACGCTGGAGATTGGGGAGCTAGGAAAATGAGCCAGATACACCAGAAGTCTTTTTCGATGCCCGCTAGCACGATCAACTCGTATAGCCGACTCTCGTATACACCGTGGCACGCAATTGCTGAGTTCATCGACAATTCAACTCAGTCCTACTTCGATCACAAGGGAGTGTTGGATCAGCAGTTTGACCAGGATCGGGACTCGCTCTTTGTTTCGGTCACCTATCACCGGGTTCACCAGACGCTCTCAGTAAGAGATAACTCTATCGGGATGTCTTTGGCTGAGTTGGAAGTAGCACTGGATGTCGCTCCAAATCCACCACGCAACGGCAGTCGGAGCAGATACGGCATGGGTTTAAAGACGGCTGCATGCTGGTTCGGCGAGCTGTGGACGGTTAAGACCAAAAAGCTTGGAGACCCCAGAGAATACACAGCTACATTCGATGTCGCAAAGGTAGCTGCTGGGGAATCAATCCCTATAGAAGAAGTCGATGGATTCCCAGAGCATCTCCACTACACTGAACTGCTCATTGAACGTGTACGAATGAAGCTCACTGGGCGCACGAAAGGCAAGATCAAAGAGTTCCTTACATCCATGTACAGATACGACATCCTTGAGTCCGGAATCACAATCCAATGGGATCAAGCCGACCTGGATGCACTGAACTTTCTTGACGATTTGCAGAGCAAAGACGGCGGCGGTAGTTGGTACAAAGAGTTCAGTTTTGAGGTGGGAGGCAAGCCGGTAACCGGCTGGGTAGGAGTCCTCCAAAACGGAAGTCGATCTAAAGCTGGTTTCTCAATCATGCAGAATCGTCGGCAAATTCGTGGCCATCCGGATTCTTGGCGGCCTGGGTCTTTGTACGGTCAACTCCAAGGTTCAAACGATCTTGTGAACCAGCGACTTGTCGGGGTGATTAACCTAGATGGGTTCGAGGTGAGTCACACCAAGGACGATATTATCTGGCATGGAGAAGAAGAAGATGAGATCGAGAAGAAGCTAAAGGCGGAGTGCTGGGACTTCAGGCAACAGGCAAATCGGAGCCACCGCAGTATTCGCGATGAGCGAGAACCTAACGCGCTCGATACCGAAGTTGCATTTGACAAAATCGGTGAAGAACTTAACTCTTCTGAGCTTGTTGATCTACTTGAACTGACCGAAGACCTGCCTTCTGAGGAGGTAGTTGATGAGACAGTCGAAGAGTTTGTAAAGGAGAAGCCTGGCGAAAAACCGAGTGTAACTGCCCAGATTGGTAACCAGAGTCGAGTGCGAGTGTTTCGTGACGAAAATGCCTCACCCCAGGATTTCTATTACGCCAACGACCTAGACAGTGATGGAAACATCATCGTACGAATCAACTGGAGGCACCCCTTCATCAAGATGCTTCGGGGACCTGAGAGTATCGCGAACTATTTGCGCGAGTGTATCTATGACGCGCTTGCTCAGTACAAGGCGGAATCCATTCGTTCACGATTTCACGCCAATACGGTACTGAAAGTCAAAGATGGTTTAATGAGGTTGCCGTTGTTGATTGAGGACAATAGCAATGTCGCCGATGAAGCTCTAGACTCTGATGAAGAAGAATAGTGCCTCATTTACCAAGACAGGTCTCTCCAACGCGGTGCAAAACGTCGGTCACGTAGGTTCGACGGTGGACAAACGCTCAGCCTCGCTGAACCTAGAAAATGTCAGTCCTATGGAGGGCGTCGGGGGTTCGATTCACTCCGGAGCCGCCACCATTTTGAACCTGCCCAGGTTTAGGTGATCTACGCGAGCCTCTGGCTGTCTCTATCAGGTCTGTCCAATTGGTCGGGAGGGTCTCACGCGGAAAGCAGAGGTTCCACATCAGCAAAGGAAATTGGCCAAACATATTTAAATATCTCGATATATTGTGGTATCATAAATGAATGGACTCTGTGATTTTGATGTTCAAGGCGCTGGGCGACCCGACCAGAGCTCGGATATTTGGGTTCCTGTGCTCAAAAAGTAGCCCGATTGCTCTCGATGACGAAGGCAATGTTCGGCCCGTCCAAGGCGTCACGGTAGGAGAAGTATGCTGCCATATCACTGGTAGTGAACAGTTCAGCTCCACGGTCTCGTTCCACATCAAGGAACTCCGCCTGGCTGGTCTGATCCACGCAGAAAAGAACGGAAAATTCATGGTTTGCTCGGTTCGCCGAGAAGCACTCGATACCCTGCGTGACCACATCAACGCTTACTCCGATGCAGCATTGGGCCTCTGTGCGACTCCCATTCCTCAGAATTCAGGATCAAAATGATGAAGACATTACAAGTATTCGACCCAGCGATGTGCTGCTCTACCGGCGTGTGTGGGCCAAGTGTCGATCAAAAGCTCGTCAAACTTGCGGCGGATCTGGCGTTTCTCAAATCTCAAGGAGTCACAGTCGAGAGGTTCAACCTGGGTTATCAGCCAGAGGCCTTCACCACCAACCAAATCGTGATGGATGAAATGGGAGCCGAAGCCGAGCACTTACCGATCTTCCTTGTTGACGGTGAGCTTATGGCGAAGGCGACATATCCCTCTCGGGCCGAGTTCGCTGGCTGGTTTGGGCTGGAGGTTGGCGTCTCCACCGATAAGCCTAGAATAGAGCTAAAAATAGCAACTACGAAGTGCTGCAGATCAGGAACAGAGGGCTGCTGCTGATATGTGGACAGAAGGATTGAACACAAGGCACCTTTTCTTCACGGGAAAGGGCGGCGTGGGGAAGACCTCGCTTGCTTGCGCAACAGCCATGAGTCTGGCTGAATCTGGAAAGAAAACCTTGATTGTGAGCACTGACCCAGCGAGTAACCTAGACGAGGTCTTCTCTACGCTGCTCGGCACAACTCCAACGCAAATTGAGTCTGTTCCGCACCTATACGGGGCAAATCTTGATCCAGGTGCAGCGGCGGCAGCATATCGGGAAAGGGTCGTTGGGCCGTACCGGGGCAAGCTCCCGCCTGCCGTGATCCGCAACATGGAGGAGCAGTTCTCGGGAGCTTGTACAACGGAGATCGCCGCGTTCGACGAGTTCGTACGGTTGATGGCGGATCAAGAGGCAACCGAGCATTTCGATCATATCGTCTTTGACACGGCACCGACGGGGCACACCCTTCGACTCTTGAGCCTGCCGAGCGCTTGGAGTGGGTACCTCAACACGACCACCGCCGAGGCGAGTTGTCTGGGACCGCTTGCGGGACTTAAGGATCAAAGACGACTCTACGAGTTAGCTCTCCAGAAACTGGCGAGTCCCGGGGAGACGACAGTGGTACTGGTGGCAAGGCCAGAGCGATCCAGTCTCAAGGAGGCGGCTCGCACCCAAATGGAGCTTGCTGAGCTCGAGATCAAGAACTTGCGCCTTGTGGTCAATGCAGTGTATGAGCCGGAAGCCACGCAGGATCCGATTGCGCTTGCATTTGCTCGAGTGGTCACGGATGGCCTCGCCTCGATGCCGCCCAGCCTTTCCACACTTCCGCAAAGCCGTGTCCCGATGCTGCCAGGTAACGTGATCGGTACTGAGGCTCTCGAACTGCTTCTTCACCCCACCAAGACTGAGTCTGAGGCTGTCGAATTGACGATCCTCGATGCAGGATCGCCGTTCGAGGAGTTTGTCCAAGGAATTGCCGTCGATGGACACGGAGTCGTGATGACGATGGGTAAGGGTGGCGTCGGAAAAACGAGCGTCGCAATCCGGATCGCTACGGAACTCTTGCAGGCAGGACACTCGGTGCTTCTCACCACCACCGACCCAGCCGGCAACATCATGGATCTCGTGGGCGATTCTGATTTCCGTCTCGAAGTCGCTCGAATCGACGCAGAGTATGAGGTTGCCAAATATGCCGAAGCAGCTCTTGCCAAGGCTGCCGAGACCATGGATGAAGAGGGGCTTGCCCTGCTCAGGGAGGATCTTCGTTCACCCTGCACCGAAGAGATCGCGATTTTTCGGGCATTCGCCGAAGCGGTGGCCAAAGGTGAAGATCGGTTTGTCGTGATCGACACAGCTCCAACGGGCCATACCATTCTGCTTATGGATGCCACGGAAGCCTATCACCGCGAAGTTGCCAGAACCCAAAGCGATGCACCTGATTCTGTGAAGCAATTGTTGCCGCGATTACGTGACCCAAGCTTTACGAAGGTAGTGCTCGTGGCTCTTCCCGAGCCAACCCCTGTTCACGAAGCCATGAAGCTGGAAGCTGACCTGAAGCGAGCCGGGATTGAACCTTATGGGTGGGTCGTGAACAGCTCCTTTGCACAGACAGGAGTTTCAGAGCCGCTCTTGGCTGGCAAAGCATCCAAAGAGGCTGGATCGGTTCAGGAAATTAAGAACTTGAATCAAAGGTATGCGGTCTTGCCTTGGGAAGTTCAAAATGCAGTCCGTCCGGTGGAGGTTCTGATTTGACGCGGTTAGCCATCTTCTCCGACATTCATGCCAATCTGCCAGCGATGGAAGCTGTCCGCGAGCACATCGAAGCACAAGGCTACGACGCAGTCTATTGCCTTGGAGACCTCGGCGGCTACGCAAGCCAGCCGAATGAAGTGCAAGAACTCATTATGGGGATGGGCTGCCCCACCATCCTGGGAAACTATGACGAGGGAGTCGGCCTTGACAGGGACGACTGTGGCTGCCACTACGTCAAACCCTTCGATATCGAAATGAGCAACATCTCATTCCATTGGACCAGGGAACGTACATCCGATGTCAATAAAGCCTGGCTCCGCGACTTGCCAAGGGAAATCCGGCTGCCAATCGAGGGCAAACGAATCTTGCTCTGTCATGGATCGCCTCGTTCGACAACCGAATACCTCTTTGAAAACCGCTCCGACGGCTTTCTCATGCAATTCACGCCGAGTGGGAAAGATGATGCCCAAGCCGATGTGATTGTGTTTGGACACACCCATGTTCCGTACCACCGGGTTGTGGAAGGTGTTCACTTCATCAATTCTGGTTCCGTTGGCCGCCCCAAGGACGGAGACAAGCGGGCTGGATACGTTGTGCTGACTCTTGGCGACGGCGATGTTAAAGTGGAAGTGGTTAGGCTCGATTATGATGTTGAACTCGCAGCTCGCAGATTAGTTGAGGCTGGCCTGCCTGAATACTTCGCGTCGTATCTGCGAACCGGTGGGCAGGCCGGCTAGGCCAAAGCAAACTGCAATCCTGGAAACGGCTTGTACAGTGCCCTCCCAGCAGGATTCCGCTAGGAGGTTGCAATAGACCTTTGCATGAGTTTTCCCGGGACGCCAACAGAAATCCTCCACTCCTCCTTCGCACCTCGCATTTCTGCAGAATAGGTAACCTTGCGCCTGCTACAAAGTGCAGGTGGACAGCTCCCTTTTTCTATCTCACTCTATAGAGTAGTGTTCCTCCGTCATTTTGTCTTGTGATGTCTTGAAAAAGGAAGCGGGGGTCTGTCCTTTGAGGGCGGAGTGCTTCCTTTCGTTGTTGTAAAAGTTCCTGAAGAGGGAGAGCTTGACCTGAGCTTCAGCGAGGTTGTGGAAGACTTCGGCGTTCAGGAACTCGGCTCTCAGACGAGAGTTGAAGCTCTCGACCTTGCCGTTCATCCAGGGAGATCCTGGCTTGATGAAGCGGCTTTGAGTTCCTTTGAGGGAGAGCCACACGCACAGGGAGTGGGCGATGAACTCAGGGCCGTTGTCAGAGCGAAGGCTCCTCGGAGCTCCCCTTTCTTTGAAAAGTCCAGCCAGAATCTTTTGGACACTGGCCGACTTGATGCTTGCCGCCGCCTCAAGAGCAAGGCATTCGCGGGTGAACTCATCGATGACAGCCAGAACCTTCAGCTTCGTCCCGTTCAGGCAGGAGTCGTGGACAAAGTCCAGGCTCCAGACCTCGTTGGGAGAGGTGGGAGATCCCGGCATGGGGGTTCCTGTGCGCTTTTTCCTGAACTTGGTCTTGGGGGCCATGTCTAGCTGTTTCCAGGCCCGGTAGACCCTCTTTTGGCTGACGGGATGGAACTCCTCCTTCAGGTTCAGCCACGCCGTGCGATACCCCGTCCCTGGCCTGGCGGCCTCCTGAATCCTCTCCTTGAGCATCACATTGCGGTCTGGCCTGGGCTTGTAGACGAAGCTGGGCCGAGTCAGTCCCATCAGGCGTAGAGACTGCCTCTGGGTGAGCTTTTCTGCCATTAGGAACTTGGCCCCCGACCGGCGCTCGGGGGCCGAAACCCATTTTTTCGGAGGAGCTTCCCCGTGGCTTCGAGTTCCAAGGCCTGGTTGGCGACGATCCTCTTGAGGGCAGCGTTCTCAGCCTCAAGCTCCTTGAGCCTTCTGACATCGTCCGTCTGCATGCCAGCGAACTTCCGCTTCCAGACATAGAAGGTGTTTGGACTGATCCCGTGCCGACGGCACAGCTCAGCCTGACTTGTCTGACCAGATTCCGCCTCCTGCAGGATGCGGACGATCTGATCGTCGGTGAACTTTGATTTCTTCATTTGAGCCTTTCCTTACAGACGGCTCTACTCTTTCAATTGAGACAGATTTTGGGGAGCACTCCACAGGTCTAAGACATGACCCGTCGCGAATTCCTTCAATTTCTCGCTTTAGCCACGGTTTCTTTGCCACTGAGCGCTTGTATCCGGCCCAAGAAGATCCTCGTGATTGGAGCTGGGCTTGCCGGGCTTGCCGCGGCAAAGAACCTTCGGGAACTAGGCCACAGGGTGACCGTTCTGGAGGGCAGGGATCGAATCGGAGGAAGGATTTGGACCAGCAGGAAATGGCACGACCTCCCGCTGGATCTTGGGGCATCGTGGATTCATGGAACTCAGGGGAACGAACTTACAAGAATTGCGGATCACCTGCGGGCGAAAAGGATTGCTACCAGTTACGATTCTGCGACTCTCCTTCGATCCAACGGGAAGGAGCTAGATTCAAACGACCAAGGGTTGCTGAAAAGGTTGCAACAGAAGTTGGAGAGCGCGATAGAGATGGCGCAATCACAAGAAACCGACCGTTCTCTAAGGGCTGTCGCTCGGACGGTTTCGAAGAGCCTCGATTCAGATAGCAAGAAAATGGTGGAGTTCTTGCTGAACAGCCAATTTGAGCAGGAATACGGTGGTCGAGCCGAGGATCTATCGGCTCATTGGTTTGATCACTCAAAGGAGTTTGGGGGTGAAGACGTGCTCTTTGCAGAAGGTTTTGAGGTCATCGTGAAGCACCTTGCGAAGGGGCTCGACGTTCGGCTGGGTCAAGTGGTGCAGAAAGTTCACTCCAACGGCGAGAGAGTCCTGGTGACGACCTCGAAAGGGCACTTTGATGCGGATCAAGTGCTGGTGACCTTACCGCTCGGCGTTCTGCAATCGGGCAAAGTGAATTTCGACCCAGGATTGCCGCAGGCAAAGGCCAACGCAATCCAGCGGTTGAAGATGGGGACACTCAACAAGTGCTACCTGCGATTTCCTCAGGCGTTCTGGCCAGCCGATGTGGATTGGATTCAGATCCTGCCGGAGAATCCAGGGCACTGGGTGGAGTGGGTCAGCTTTAAGCAAGCAGCAAAGAAACCAGTATTGCTCGGTTTCAACGCTGCCCAACGAGGGTTGGATATTGAAGCCTTCTCTGATCGGGCCATTGTCGATGACGCGATGGAGACGCTTCGCCGCGCTTATGGTTCCACGATTCCGAACCCAACGGATTGGCAGATTACACGTTGGGCCAGTGATCCGTTCTCGCTTGGCTCCTATAGTTTTAACGCTCTGGGGTCCACACCGAAAGATCGCGAAGCCCTCGCTGCTCCCATCGACGAACGCATCTTCTTCGCAGGCGAGGCGACAAGTACTGACTACTTCGGCACGGCCCACGGGGCCGTCCTTTCTGGCTATGCCGCTGCTGACCAGATGCAGGGTGAGTGACTAAGACCAGATCCAGTGACTTGCTTACTCCTCACCCTGCAGGGTCTTCTTTTTTTGACAGTCCTATTGGCTGGGAACAGTCCGCTACTGGTCATTGATCATGGGCACAGATACCTTGGGACGGAGTTTTTTACCTGCGGGAGCCTTTGGCTCTTCGCCGACCCACCAAGGCAAGGAGTCCTCCCCCCAGAATGACGAGAGAAGCTGGCTCCGGCACAGGCTTGAGCAGGAAGTTGGTTTCGACACCCTGAAAATGGCCTCGCCCCACGATGTAGCCATTATCATTAATGTCACTCGCTTCGTTCAGAACCCATCCAGAATTCGGCGCAATCAGGCTATTCAGGGACACCACAGAATCTCCGTCGAAGATGAATGCTTCGCGCAGACCTACGCTGTGGTTCCGTCGAGATAGGCCCACCACGTGGCCATGGTTATTGATCCCACTCACATTCAAGTAGCTGTCTCCAACCAGAGGATCGAAAAAGGTCATTCCCGTCTCGAAGTTGAACCTGAAACCGCGAAAGTCATCGGATGAGTCATGGAAGTGCCCCGTAATCCAACCGGCTTCGTTGATATCCAATGCAGAACTCCAGACGGTTCCCGCAGGAAGCAAGGAATGGAGGTCGAAGAGGCTATTGTTCGCGAACCACATCACGGCTCTTTCGCCGGAGTGCCCGACTGCGACCCCGGCATTGTTCACCCGAAAGGCTCTGGAATCTTCGAGCGCGTTGAGAGTTGGAAGAAGAGTATAGGTGAAGTCCACGTTGAACCGAACCCCGCGTGACGTACCCTGGTTCCATGCTCCGCCAACCATCGCCCCCGAATCGTTGATGCCGAGAGCTTCGGTTTCTGTGAATCCCGGTAGATTGCCCCATCCGACCGCTTGGCCTGGGATAAGCCGCGCGCCATGCTTCCAGCCTTCTGCATAGGCTGACGTCTGGTTCAGGTTGTTCAAGTCAGTTCCAGTAAATTCTTGACCGAAGTTGAATCCTAGGCTCGTCATCCCTTGAGCTTCAGAAAAGATCCACGGCCGATTCGAGGTACCGGAGAAGGAGTTTCCCATGACGATGTTTTGGCTGTTGATCGCAGTGGCTCTGCCAGTCTCGTAGCCAGCCAGATTGCCGATCTGGACGACTTCGTAGGTGCCGGTCGCAGTGACGACTTGGATCGCGGCAATCGCAGCGAGGACGGAAAGAGTAGTTGGGAGAGATCGGAATTTCATCGGTGCCTCTGCGATGTATTATATGAGGAAATAATCAAATTACCTCACATGTAGCACGAAGGTCCCGATTGTCTTTTGTCTCACTCCTCCCTCCAGCGCCTTCTGAGTTCCTCTGAGGTGGGAAGACCGAGAACCGTGAAGTCGAAACGGAGTGAATCTTCTCTCGAGGTGGCCTCCGAATCCTCTTGTTCGAAGGACTTTAGCAAGTCGAGGAGCTCACTCGTGGCGAGTTTCATCCGGAGAGCCCTTTCCCGGTTCAGGCGGAGGGTGTAGGTCTTGTAGATGAGGAAGTCGAGGATGGTCTCGTCCTCGGGGGCGATCGCTAGAAGTGATGCCATGTTTCGTTCTGTGACCTTGAGTTTGGAGCGAACTCGGCCCATGTAGGCCTCGAGGACTTCGGGAGTTTGACCCTGAATTTGAAACCGGATCACCTTAGCGGCTGGGAGATAAAGCTGCTCGGTTCGCGAGCGCCTCTTTCTGGTGCCTGCTTCGATCAAAAGTCCGACTTCCAGGAGTTTCTGAACCTGTTCCAAGACGGCAGCGGAGCTCCGGTCAATGATCTCGCCGGCTTCCCGTGCCGACATGGGTCGATGGGGATGAAACGACGACATCACCTCGTTGCACGCCGAAGAAGCCAAAACCCGCAGGTGATCGGCCGTGAGATTCAGGATGTCGGTTTGTCGTTTCATTGTGCGGATATGGGCGAATTTCCGCTTATACATAGGACGCGAAATCGCTTGGCGGAGTTACATCATTATGAGCAACTACCCCCAAAACGTGTTGATGATCTTGATGGGATCGCCCTTTCCATGGCAGGTACCCCCGACCTCTGCTAGGGAAGAACGATAGAAGGGCTACTTCAAGTCGCGGAACGCCACCCTTGGGTAGATGCGAAAAAGGGGACTGTCTCTCTTGAGACAGCCCCCGATCCCCGCGAAGCAGAGATGACGTCTAGCGGGGGTGCCCCTCTCTTTTTGGCTTCACGGGGATCCAGACAGTGCAGGTGTAACTCTCACCCAGTTCCTCGTCCGGGTAGACCTCCAGCTCTGGAATCTCAAAGACTTGATCAAAGTCAGGAGAAGGGAAGAAGTTCGAGTGAATCGACTTCCAAACGTTCTGGATCGATTCAGGGAGTTCTCCCACCGCGCTGAACACGGCCCATTGGCTGGTTGGGATTTCGAGGGTGGTGTAGTCCGATGAGTTTGCCAGTTGGGTCTCGAAGCCGATCAAGTAGTCAAAAGAGCCTTCATCGCAAATGGCTCCGTAGCAGGCAGCCACATTCGCCCCCTCCGGTAGAACTGACCCAGGGCCAGAGACTTAGCTGATCTTGCCGAGCTCGCCGGACTGGATCACTTCGTCCCAGAAAGCCGGAATTTGGCTGAGGTGATTCTCGTCGACAGTTTTGAAGTGGCGCGTCACGCCGATTACCCTGAAAGCAGGTTTTTCGATGATTTCGTATTTCATGATGATTCCTTCGGAGTTTGGGTGGGTGAGAACAAGGCGGGGGAAGGGGCTCAGGTGAACCCTCTGGCTTCGGGCAAGGGAAGGGGAAATGCCGTACTGTTTTCGAAAGGCTCTGGAAAAGGACTCGGGAGACTCGTAGCCAAACTCCAGAGCGACTTCGCCGACCTGACGTCGATTCTCGATCAATTCCACCGCCGCGAGGCTCAGGCGACGCGATCGAATGTAGGATCCGACCGTGAACCCTGTGAGTGATTGAAACACTCGCTGAAAGTGAAACGAAGATGTGTAGGCCGATGCTGCTATCTCCGCCAGGCCCAGGGGCCGGTGGAGGTTCGCCTCGATCTGGTCGAGCGAGTGGTTCAGTCGCGTGATCCAGGTGTCTTGCCTCACAAGGGGGATCATATCCGACGCTTTGGTCGGCTCTCCTGACAGTTCGTGCGAAAAAGTCTTCAGGAACCGATGCGGGCTTCTCTGGTTTCGATTCGGGCTTCCGTACCTCTCAGCCTCAATGAACCGGTGGTCTGTTTGAAGAGGCCGAGTCTGACCCCTTCGCGGATGAGTAGGAACGGGTGGAATAGGTTCAGAAGTGGGGAGTCGTCAGAGAGGATGAAATCGGCCCCCAAGGGCTGATCTAGCCCGGAGGAAGCGAAGGATCAAGTTCACCACAGGGTCCGCGTAAACAGTTTACGAAGTGTTTACGCCCTCTTTTTTGTCCCGTAGGTCTCGTAGCAGGTTCAACAAGAAATGTCGCTAAGGTCGCGTAGAGAACTCAAAACAGTCCCTTGCGTCCCTTATTGAATCTAAATGCAGGTGCTCTAACCACTTGTTCAGAAGAGGATTCTAGGGCCTTTGAGCCCTCGAAGGTGAATCCGAAATGGAGAAAAGCAAAGAACAACCCAAGCCATCGAAAGAGGCACCAGGGCCAAGCCAAGAACCAACACCCCGTAAAACAGGGCGAGAGTTTACGGATGACAAAATCCGCCGTACTCAGGCCCCGCCTGGGAAAAGATACGGCCAGGCAAAGTAGACGTTACTTTGTTGAAACTCACTCGCACATTTGCGGGCGAGGTGCCTTATAATGGAGGAACCTGGGGAGTTTCTCTATGTCTCTGACCGTTCTTTCCTGCTCCCGTGCGTTTCGCGCCCTGTCTCTGTTCATTGCCGGGGCTCTGACCTAAAGCGCATCGGCGGCGGGCCCGGAGACCAAGTGGGGAACCTGCCACCCAAGGTCGGGGCCGGGCGGGCGTGGCTGCGGGCCAGGGCGGCGCGAGTTCCGTTCTTTCTGACCTGGGTTTCCATCAAGGAGAAATCGACTCTGCGTCAAACCAAGGCTCTTTTGCGCTTTCCACGACACTTCTTGAAGATTTTTTACTTGATGCAACGAATCGCGACCAAGTGGTGTAGAATAAAGCGTGAGCAAATCTTTCGTGACCTCGTCGCGGTTCACGAAGCCCCTCTGCACTTTTGTAGCGGTCTTGACATTTGTGTCTGCTTCTCCAATTGCCTTCTCCGCAGGACTCAAGGCGACGGTCGAGACATCCCAGCGATTTATCACCTTAAGGACTGCTAAAGAGTTTTCAGAAACACCCAATCGCCCCTTCTTAGGCGATAAGCCGGGACGAGATGAGGAGCGGAAGGGTTGGTTCACCCCTAGACTTCGGGCAGATCTCGAGTCGGCAAGGCTGAGCTGGGCGATGGAGTCAGCCGTGCAGAGAGGCGAGCTCCTGACAAGTGCCTTTCCAACCCTTGCAGGACTCGTTCTCGAGTCTGTCTCCGGTTCGGGAGGCGAAGGAGAACTCCCAGGTGAGGCAGGCGAAAACGGGGGAGGGAGTCAGCAAGGAGGCGGGGGAGGCGAGGCCCGTACGGAAAGTCTGGTTTACTTATCGGAAAAGTCCTCGCGTGAGCTGATCGACTTCTTGCTTCGCCCAACGACTGCTCCCAGGCTTTTCAAACTTGAGCGGCGGATTCTTGACTTATTGCGCAGAAGAAGCATCAGCAAGTCTGAAAGGGAAGATCTATTTTCACTTCTTGAGGAACATTCCTTGCGACGCGAGCAGAAGTGGTTATCCTACGCTCTTCTCGAGAGTGCCAGGGATGAAGGAGATCTTCGGACAATCTTGGAAAGGTTGGAGAGAATTGGAACCCTTCAAGGAGTCTGGAATGACGTGTTGTTCGAGACTAAGCTTCCGCGATATCTTGCGAACGCTTTGGCTCAAGGCCTTGTGGAAGTTCTGCGGCCACCTGCAGGTGAGGTGATCGACATCCTTTCTCTCCAAGTCATTACTAGGAGGGATCCTTTTGTTTACTGGTTGCTCAGTCCTAGCTCATTGTACAGTGAGGATGAGAGGCGCATCCTTACCCATCGAATTATCACATTAACAGAGCAACTGCCGATCGATCTGAGATGGAGTTACTCAGACTTTCAGCTAACGTCAACTATCAGGGAAGGATCCTTAGGTGGTACTTACGAAGGTACGGAGGTAGGCAAAGGTGCCGTGCATAGGGCAGGATTAGATCTCACAGTGAGTTCTAGCGAGCACTGAGAGACTCAAAGGTAACCGCTCCTTTAATCACTGACAGAGAAAGAATTGTTAAGACCGTCTCGACTCTTAAGGGCCTGAGCACAAACGAACTACTTGCGTTTCTCGGAGATCCAGCAGGCGGTCCCTTTGTCCCTTTCTGGGGAGTCTATGTTGATCGCGAACTGAGATGGCGCGGAGTGAATGATCATACTCGTCGGGAAATCCTAGACTTCCTGAAGCTTCCCTTGCCTTTCCTGAAACGCTCGAGGTTCATACAGTTGCTGTTGCATACCGCCAAGGATAAGGCCGAGATGCGTGAAGTGGTAAACGAACTATTTGAGGTGGATGCTTTCAGGGAAGAGCCAGGTCTGCTCATTGAAAATGCGGATCTTCCACGACACCTTGCAAACGTTGCAATGGGCCAAGTGATTAAAACCAAGAAGGTCCCGGTTGCTTGGCTAGGGGCCGTTCTGTTTTATGGACAAGTGTCGTCCAAAAAGGATCCGTTTGTCGTCTGGCTTCTTAGTACGAGTTCTCCGTACAGTGCTATTGAAAGAGCTCAGATCGCAGAAACCCTTTTTGAGTTTCCAAGCATTCCCGGACTGAGTTGGTCTCGTGCAGATCTGCCAGCGCTCCGGCGAATCATGTCGACGGAAGCTCCAAAAGAGGTGTTGTACGAGTTGGGTTTGAGTGACTAATGCAGTTCTGGCCCATACAATATTTTCGGCAGGAGCTTTGGTTTGAGAGGGGGTTCCTGGGCTGCCCATGGCGGCGGGGGGGGCCTTCGGCTGGCTCTAATGTTTGGTTGCTGCTCCTGGGGTGATGCTTTTGTCGAATCTCCCCTGCATTTCCCTGGATTCTCGCTGCATAGAATCCTTTGAGAAAATCAGCGGTTCCGCGCCGCCGGGCCCACGGCCACGCCCGACCGGTTCCTCACTTGGGTGAGCAAAGTTGGAGCACTCGTCCGGTCTGCCCCCGTGCGGCGCGGGGAGCCTTCGGCTGGCTTGGGCGTCTTTTGGGGGTTTCTTCTTCTGTCCGCTGCGTTCTTTTCGCAGCGTCGGGCTCCGACTGAAGGATCGAGTGTTAAGACTCCCGCTTCGGACAAGAAGTGAGTACTCGGATCCTGGGGAGACTCGCGCTGGCCGGGGGCGGGCCCGGAGACCAAGTGGGGAACCTGCCACCCAAGGTTGGCTCCGGGCGGGCGTGGCTGCGGGCCAGGGCGGCGCGAGTCTTTTCTCTCCTTGATATCGCACCCTGGGTTTCGTTTTCCGCACCAGTTCTCCGGGATTCTGGGGCTGCTTATACGCCAGGAATCTTCGAAGAAGAAGCGACCAGCACCACGGACTGAAGTCCGTGGAGGCGATGTCTGATTTTGCCCAACAGATGGTGGCGAAGAGGGACTATGACGCTTTTGGAAACCTCATCTCTTCTACCGGAACGTGGGGTTCAGCCTTTGGCCATGCGGGGGGATTTGGCTACCAAGAAGACGCCACTGGCCTCAAACTCCTAGGCCATCGCTATTTCGACTCCTCCACCGGCCGCTTCCTGACCAGAGACCCGATAAAGGATGGAAGGAATTGGTACTCCTACGGTGCCGGGGAAGCTAATCCGGTTACAGAGGTAGATCCGACCGGGTTAACGAGTATCAACACTCCCGCCGGGCGTCATGCGCTTTCAATGTATTACTACGAGATGGCAAAGTTATCCGGGACGACAGTAGGTTCGTTAATAATGACCCATGGTGATAAACTTGTTCGTCACCACCTACTTCCGCAGAACGTTAGAGTCCGCTTGAGAAAGTTCTTGGACAGGGCTTCAGTCAAAGTGTCACAACGATGATCCCTGACCGGTTCCATAAGTGGCTTCACTGTAGCGGGCGATACGGCGGACAGTGAAACGCTTGGTGGAAATCTTTCTTCGACCACTATGATAAGCTAGGGAGAAGCCCGACTCCGCGTGAAGTGATCAGGTTCATGCGCGATACGGAGCAGGCGTATCGAATAAGATATGACAGGCCGAGGCGATAATGCTATACAGTATTGAGTTCTTGGATTCAATTCGAATACCTCGTAGTGTGACAAGGCTTGACAGGAGGCTTCCGCGGCTCTTTTGTGACGGTAACCATCCGGATTTGACAGTCTTCGATTTGCCACATGTGGATCCCAATGCTCTCCCCCCGGGCCTAGTGGAGAGACTTCGAAAGACGAACGAATTCGATCAGAAAAAAATGAACCGATTCTGGAAAAGCTATGCCTTGGAGTTCGACGAAATTGATGCTGCTGTATCCGATATCGAAGCCGAGAATAAGGCAGCAACGCTCGATGCGGCAAGTTTCCGTGAAATCGTCTCTGAACTACAACCTTTCATAGCACCAGTTGAAGCAAGTAATGTTCGACCGTACGCTAGGCTTGGCCCAATTATCTATAAGTCTACACCAAAGATATCTGATAATTGGATTTTTTGCCATGAGTCCAATAGCAATGGCATGGTAGTAAGCAAGACGGTTGCGGATGTTATGCTGGCTGCAGGATTAACCGGCTTTGATTTTGTTCAGGCTCAGACAAATGATGGCCCTATTGATTGGTATGAACTGGCTAGAGTGCAGCACATTCAATTGGAGTGCGTTCCTGAAGAGACGTTTTCCTGTCCTCTTTGCGGCCAGGCTGGCATTTACGGACAATGGATCGTTCGGCCTGTTGAGACAAAGCAGGAGCCGAGTATTTTTCGCCCATGGGGCAGTGCAAGACTACTATGCAACGATCAGTTTTACGATCTATACATGTCCCAAAAATGGCGGGGACTACACTTTGGAATCCCTTAAGACTCCATCCATTTGGTAGTGGTGGCGAGCATTCACTAGACAATTTCGTCCCTAAGGATGCGGTTGAGCACTTGGAGTGCTCCCCAATATCTTTCTTACTTGAGTGAGTAGAGCCGTCTGTAAGGAAAGGCTCAAGGAGAGGATTCAGGAGGCCGCCAGTCCCCGTTGTGATGAATGTCGCTCCCTGGGCGCATTTTTCTGGTGATCAAAAACCCTCGCTCTTGGGTTCCGTTTTCGTTCGAGCGAGGATTTGTGAACAGCCATCAACAACCAGCGAGAGACTTCACGCACGACACCTTCACCCCACCACTTTGACCAGTTACCCTCGAAGAGCCAGATCCAAGCGGTCCTTGTCCCAAGGAAGGAGCTTCCAGAGAATTCGCTTCCTGAGTTGGTGAGCCTCAGCGAGTTCTTGTCTGGATCGTTCTGCTTCCCCCCGAAGGGCGTAGCAGCGGGCAAGGCTCTCGCGCAGATAGACTTCGAACCCGTATGCTTGGAGGCCCTGGGCAAACTGAAGAGCCTCCTCTCCCAGGATCAAGGCAGAATCAAGGTCTCCCCCCGTGCAAAGAAGGTGAATTCGTGCGAGATCGCTGGTGAGCTGGAACCTCCAGTGAGCACCAGTGTCTGCTTTTTCAAAGGCATCGAGAGCCCATTTCGCTGCTCGGACGTGACCAACCGACGCTGCGATCCACGCCATGTTTCCCGCGCCATAGGCACACTCATAAAGTTGGCCAGTCTGACTTGCCAGTTCCACTACCTTTTTCAGAGAGGCAAGTCCCGTTGAATAGTCCCCCCGGCAGCAGGCAACGAGTCCAGATCCATGCGATAACCGTAGGGACGCTCTTGTCGAAAATCTGCGAGAGCTCACAGTGCTACTCTCTGATATCACAGCCTCGGCTAAGTCGATGCCCCCCATTGGCAGAACGCACGCAGCCTCGAAAAATGCACTCATCGCCATCAGTTCATAGTCGCCTCGATGAAGGGCGGCGATCCGCAGGTCATGAAACTCGCGACTGGCTGCTTCCATCTCTAGGCAAAAGAACAAGGAAAAGGCATGGAGAAGATTTGCCCAGCCTCTGAAGGGATGGTTGACCGAACCTTGGCGCAAGAGCAGCTGGCTCAAGGCAAGACCTCTCTGGGGAGGCAGACTTGTGGCAAGGTCAACCGAATGGCTGATGATTCCGAAGGCCTGATCTGGCTGGTGAGTCGCGGACCACTCGAGCAGATCTCCAAGGGATCGAACAACAGACATTTCGCGATTCTCGAGCGTGCCTTCGAGCGTCGCTTTTACCGCCGCAGACTCAGAGGAGCGATAGAGGACAAACCACGGCTCCGAGAATTGACCCAGGTAGTCCTGGTCTTGTACCTGAACCAGATTCACCAGACTTAAGTCGAGGGAAAGGTTTTCGCGATTGGCAAGGAGAAAATCCGCCCCACTGGTCGCAAGGCGCAGGGCTCTGATCGCTTGCCTCAGGTTGGCTTGGCGTTGGGAGCGGGAAGCTTTTGGCCAAAGAATTGTCCCAGCCGTGAGTCTCGTGACTGGCTCGGGTGAGAGGAGGGCAAGAACCGCCACAAGCGCCTGGGTCTTGTAGGGGAGACCTTTAACCTTGTCTCCATTCTGGGTCTCAAGCGTCAGGCCTTTGGCAAGGCGGATCAACCAGGTCTGTTCTGACATCTGGAGCCTGATTCTACTTTGCTTTCACGAATTTTTACGCAAGTTTCTTTTATCCGAATGGCCTTGCGCGTAGCCTTCTGACATGCGGAGCCTTGATGGCAAACCGTTTTGCAAACAATGAACAGGAGAAGAATGATGAATCGTAACTGCCTATCCCTTGTCCTCGCTGCACTCACCAGCGTCGCATTTGCTCAATCTGGTTTGATCCAGGGGCCCTTTGTCGCTGGATCTGGCAACTACACAACAATTCCTGGCGGCACCTTTGAGGTGAGCGACCCTTTGACCGGCTGGTTTCAGAGTTTCATGGTGAGCAGTGTGACAAGTCCCACGCTTTGGGGTGATCGAGTCGGTTTGGTTACCTTCCCAGCAAACGGCTTTTACGCTGTTCACAAACCTCTGGAGAATTCTTTGGTGGTTGGTCAGCAGTATGTCTTGAGCGGATTTATGCGAGCCGAAGAGCCTGGTGGCTCACTCGCAATAGATGTCGGTAACTTTGCTGGCCAGTTCTGGAACCAAACCGCAGCAACGGCTGTCCAGGTTGACGAGTCCAATCTCACGAAATGGACTTTTGGCTACGTGATCTTCACTGCCGACAATCCATCGATGACAGTTCGTCTGGTTCGCAACGGTCCTACGGTACTGAATGCGAATAACTTTTTTGATGACATTGCCGTTACCCCTGTGAACAGTTTTGTCGCTCCGACTCCGGTTCCTGAGCCAGCAACAATGACAGCTCTGGCTCTCGGGTTGCTGGCACTGGCTCGCCGTCGGAACACAAAATAGCTCTCCCTCTTGACCTGTGGTTCCGGATCTAATTTACTAACCATGAGGTTAATTGTTAACCTCATGGTTAGTTTAGACCAGGGTGCGAAGGCAACGAACTACTGAACTCGGAACGGGATATTAGCCGTTGCTCCAGAACCCTTGCCATCCCGAATGTAGACGAAAATTCGATAGATGCCTGGCTTAGTCGGAGCTTGCAAGGTGGTGCCAGAGGTGTCCCCTTGTCTGAGATACTGGTTGTAGCGGGGCATGACCTGTTCATCTTTGCCAGCAGTAAGGAGCTTGACGTCGTCGCTTTGAATCTCCCATTCGGCGGTCAGAGTATCTCCATCTGGATCTGACACGTTAAGTCGAACTTGAATCTGCTCTCCGGCACGACGGTCGTTTCCACCCACCATTTCGATAGTCCCTATGCGGGGGGAGACGTTTTTAGGTCTCCGACCAGTCCAGAATTGGCTCATGACGTCAACCGATCCTGTGCGGGTTCCGTCGGCGAGCAACATTCCAAACCAGGTGTTCGTTGTCTCTTGCTTGTTGCCCCACAGGAACGCATAGGATCCGAGGCTCAGGCCTTTCATTCCGATGACTGCTCCTTCGTAGGACTTGCGGTACATTTCTTCTTTGGCAGTACTGGTGGCTTCGATGGCTGCTCCCCAGGGGGTTTTGTTGGCGTCCCCGATTTCCCAGACTCCGTTTGGTCCAAACTCAGTGAGGATCACAGGCTTTTTGCCACCTGCCCTTCGATAGCGCTCATTCAGCGAGACTGCTCCTCCATAGGTGTTCACGCCGTGAATATCAACGGCTGAAAGGAATTTGTTGAATCCTGGAATTCTTCCCCCTCCGATATCTGCCGTCACGACCATCCTGGGGCGGGAGGGGTCGAGACGGCGAATCTCCACGGCGATCGCCTGGAGGGCTTCCCACATCTTGTCGTTTTCCCCGTTGTTGGCGAGATCCATTTCGTTCCCGATGGCCCACATGAGGACGGCAGGGTGGGAGCGATAGTCCATGACGGCCTTTCTGGCCCTTTCCATCATGTCGTTAACTTGGCTTTCGTTGCTCCAGTCCAGGTCGTGGTTCATCCAGATACCGACTGTGACAGAGATGTTGTGCTTGTGGGCTTCGTCCAGCATTGATCCGAGATTATCGGCGCCCCACGTGCGGACAGAATTGGCTCCAAGTTCTTGCAAGACCGGGAACATCTTGTGCCCGCCTACTCCATTCACGAAGTAAGGTTGGCCATTTCGGTAAAGGGTGTATTGGCCGTTGACATCGCGCACTTCGACCTTGACCGGGGAGATAAATGGGTTCATGACGGCAGCAATGACGAGAGAACTAAACATTTGTCCTATTTTACGAAACGTTTCGCGAGTTGGTTTCCATGCCAGACTATCTTTTAATGAAAAGAGCGATTTTGGTGGGAGCTGGTGGCATGGGTCAAACGTGGGCGGATGTTTTGAATCACCACGACCAGGTGCAGATAGCCGCTTGGGTTGACACTGATTTCAGCCGCGCTAGCGACGCGATTCAGGCTAAAAACTTGATCGACACCAAGCCATATGGGAGCTTGAAAGAGGCGATCAAGGCAGAGTCGGCTGATTTCGTCGTCGATGTGACAATCCCAGAGGCTCATTGCTCTGTGACAGTCGAGGCTTTGAGAAGTGGGTTGCCGGTCTTGGGTGAGAAGCCGATGGCAGCGAGCATGGAGCAAGCGAAACAGATGGTCGCTGCCAGTGAGGAGTCTGGCAAGCTGTACATGGTGAGTCAAAGCCGCCGCTACGACCGGATGTTGATTGCTTATCGCGAGGCTCTTCGCGAAAATGGCACTCTCGGCATTCTGAACGTGGATTTTTATTTGGGTCCACATTTCGGTGGTTTCCGAGACGAGATGGAGAGTCCCTTGATTTTGGATATGGCGATCCACACTTTTGATCAGGCCAGGTTTCTTTCTGGGTCCAAGCCCCTCGCTGCCTATTGTTATGAATCGAACCCTCATTGGAGTTGGATGAAAGGAGCTGGTTGCGCCACTGCGATTTTTGAGATGTCTGATGGCTTGGTTTTTAACTACCGGGGATCTTGGGTCGCTGAAGGCTGTCTGACGAGTTGGGAGGGAGAGTGGCGGGGGGTCGGTGAAAGAGGCACGGCTCTTTGGGACGGCCACAACGCGATCCGATCCGAAGAAGTCTTGGCTGGCGATGGCGAGTTTTTCCGCCCTGTGCGTTCTCGAAATCTTGAGGCCCCTCCTGAGATTTTGGAGGGAATCCGTGGCTCGCTTGGAGAGTTCTTAGAGGCTCTGGAGAGTGGCTCGACCCCCCAAGGCGAGTGCCACGACAACATCTTGAGTTTGGCGATGGTGTTTGCCTGTATGAAGAGTTCTCGGGAGAAGCGTCGGGTGGAGATCTCTGAGCTGATCTGAAGTGGGTTGTGGTGCCGATTGGCGTACGCCTGGGCCCGCAGCCAAACCCGCCCGGCCCCTGCCTTGGGCTGTTCCGCTCCGAGCACTCGTCCGGGCCGCCCCCTGGCGTGCGCCAACGGAACTCGCCCGAGCGCGGCTCGGCCGGGCGGAGCCCCGATGGAATCGGGGCGAGGGTGTGGCCCGGGCGGACGAGACGCGCCGCCCACGCTTTTCCACCCAGCACTTTTACCAGAAAGACGGAAGCAACCTTCCATTGGCCAGAGACGTGCGACACCAGACAATGTGAGCAGCGGTGGCTGTTCTTCCGAAAATCCTTCCGCTCGTGATCAAACCCTCTGACTGAATGAGAGGTATCCCAGCAGAGCCACGGCGCAGAAGTGATTCTCGAGCCAGAGTGGGGCTGCGACAGGACGATCAAGGTTCTGCCAGCCCCCTGGTAAAATCACCGAGTGGAAACAATCCTCAGGATGGAACGGCGTTCACTCTGGCCAGACGCGACTCCTACATGGCACCCCATCGAGACCAGCTTCGCAGGAGACCCCAAGCAAAAAGCCTCCTATGCCCTCGTCACAGACGGCGAGTTCATCCAAGTGTCATTCCGAGTTGCAGGCAAGCCCTTTGCCTTGAATAGCCCGATCCCCGGAACCTTCTATGAGGGACTCTGGTTCGCTGACTGCGGAGAGTTTTGGCTCTATTCCCCCGAATCGGATCGGTATTTGGAGTTCAACGTCGGCCCAGAAGGAGCCTGGTGGGGCCAGGCCTTCTCCGCCCCCCGAGTCCGCGACTTAACCTGCGATCCACCGACAGTTTCAACCCAAGTCCTCCCAGTGCCAGAAGGCTGGGGAACCCAAATCACCTTCCCGTGGAAGGATGTCGAGCGCTCCCTTGGCACCAACGCAAATCTCTTAGCGAACGTCACGCTCGTCCTGGGGGGGTGCGGCGACCCAGACACCCCCGAAAACCACTTCCACTCGGTCGCAGAGTTCATTGGTGGAAAAAAAGACTTCCACCGACCCAAAGATTGGTTGACATTAATAGTAGACGGAGATATACTATAATAGTAAGCAGCGAGTTATCCCCGGAAGAGGGAAAACCTTCTGGAGAAACTCGGAGCAGCAACGCTACTTCTTGTGTATTCTGCTCGTCCTGACTACTGGATTTAGTAGTCTTCGGTGAGAAGACTCCTAGATCTGCCTCTTTCTGAGGTGCGATTCATTGGGGCAACCAGGGGGTTGCAAGCTAGTATTTGCGGAATCTTTAGTCTGAGAATCGGAGATCACCAGATCGACGAATCACTCACCATTTTAGAATTCGAAAGTCGCGACACAGAAAGCCAGGGATGAAGACAATGGCTAGTGACACTCTAAAGGATCTTGAAATCAAAAAGTATGCTTTGCTCCCGCAAGGCGAACGCCCGAGCATTCAGTGGGGGAGAAATCTAAATCACCCTATCGATGTTCCCATCGACATAAAAGTGATCGGGCCAGAGACGGAGCGAGATTTTCAAGTCGAACAAGTCTGCGCTATTGTGGGGGAAGCGATGGCAGCGGTTCTTCTGGGGCGAGGCGCAAAGGAAATTGATACCGACGAAAATCGAGCCTTTGCTGAGAGCGCCGCGCGAGCCGTCATCCAGCATCTTGCGAGCCTCGATACAAACGGTAGGGAACTCAGGGTTTCCGAATACGATTTGAGCGTCCTCATCGAGGCTGTTCTCATCGAGATGGGGGCCTTTGATGTTGCCAAGTCCCTCGTCACTCAGCGCTCGATCATCCAGCATGCTGTCGAACCATCAACAGAAACGAAGCTCATCCGACGCAACGGCCAAGTCGTCCCCTGGAACCAAGACAAAGTAGAAATCGCCGTCAGGAAGTCCTTCTTGGGTCTCGGGTTGAATTCCGAACCAGCCGTGGAAATCGCCGCTAGAGTCACAGATAAGATCCACTCCCTTGGCCACGCCTACATCTCCATTGAAACCGTCCAGGATCTCGTGCAAGAAGAGCTGATGAAGGCTGGCCACTTCAAAGTAGCGGAAGCCTTTATCGTCTACCGTGCCCAACGCGCCCTTCTCCGAGCCCAGGAGCGAGCGACCCCAACCCACACTGAATCCCAATTCTCTTTGGTGACGGTCGTCGGAAAAGACGGAAGCTCCAACTTCTGGGACGGGGAAGACCTTCGCCGCAGAATCGACTACGCCATGATTGGCCTCGATCTCAACTTGAGCCGCGACCTCATTGAAGCAGAACTTCGCCGCAGCATCTCGCAAGATATCCCCGCGGCAGACTTACGCAAAGTCATCATCCTCAACGCAAAGACCTTGATGGAAAAAGATGCCGACTTCGCCTTCTTTGCTGGCAGGATCCTCCTCACCTACATTTACGAAGAAGCACTAGGGTGGGATATCGTCGAGCATGGCGTCGAGCGATTGACCGAGTTCCACCGCCGATGGTTTCCGCAGTACATCCGCCGAGCCGCAGAAATTGGCCGCTTGAGCGTTGATTTGGGCTCCTACGACCTTGAGCGCCTCGCCGCCAGCCTGGATCCAACCGCTGACTTGGACTTTGACTTCCTCGGAATTCAAACCCTCTATGACCGCTACCTCATCACAGACAAAACAGGAGATCGACCCCAAAGACTCGAAACTCCCCAGATCTTTTGGATGAGGGTTGCAATGGGGCTTTTCAAACAAGAAGATGACCGCGAAACAAGAGTTCTCGAACTTTACAACCTGTACAAGAGCCGCCGATTCTGCAGCTCTACGCCAACGCTTTTCAACTCCGGCACCCTCAGAAGCCAACTCTCAAGCTGCTACCTTTACAAGGTAGATGACTCCATTGAGTCCATCATGCTCAGGGGGATCGCGGAAAATGCCTTCCTAAGTAAGTGGGCAGGTGGCCTCGGAGGCTCCTGGACCTCCGTGAGAGGAACGGGCGGATTTATTCAAGGCACCAATGGCGAGAGCCAGGGCGTCATCCCCTTCCTGAAGATGCATAACGACCAACTCGTCGCAGTCAACCAAGGCGGAAAGAGAGCTGGTTCTGGATGTGCCTATTTGGAGAGCTGGCATAACGATGTCTTCGACTTCTTGGAACTCAGAAAGAACACGGGAGACGACCGCCGCCGCACCCACGACATGAACACGGCGAACTGGATCCCAGACCTGTTCATGAAGCGAATGGAGGCCAGAGACTCCTGGACCTTGTTCCGGGCAAATGAAGTGCCAGACCTCCATGACCTGTATGGGTCAGCTTTTGAAACTCGCTATCTCGAGTACGAAAGGCTTGCCGAAGAAGGGAAGATTTGGGGTCGGAAGGTCGAAGCACTCGAGCTTTGGAAATCAATGCTCAAGATGATTTTCGAAACAGGTCACCCCTGGATGACCTTCAAAGATCCCTGCAACCTCCGAAGCCCCCAGGATCACTGCGGAGTCATCCACAGCAGTAACCTCTGCACGGAAATCACCCTGAACACCAGCGAGGAAGAGACTGCCGTCTGTAATCTGGGCTCTATTGTCATGGACAATCACCTTCGACCAGATGGTGAAATCGACCACGCCAAACTGCGAGAGACGATCCGCATCGCAGTCCGCGCCCTGGACAATGTCATCGATATCAACTTCTATCCAACCCAAGCCGCCGAAACCAGTAACCGACGACACCGTCCCATTGGTCTCGGGGTGATGGGACTGCAATACGCCCTCTACAAGAAAGGAATCCCCTTTGCCAGCGAGGAAGCGGTCGAGTGGAACGACGAAATGATGGAGGCAATCGCCTTCTACGCATACGAAGCCTCCTCTGACCTCGCTGCCGAAAGAGGCGCCTACAGCAGCTACAAAGGCTCGAAATGGGATCGCGGACTGATGCCGCAGGACACCCTGGAACTCCTGGAGAGAGAAAGAGGGGTCCCGGTGGAAGTGGCCAGAGGCGGCAAGCTGGATTGGCAGCCACTCAGAGAGAAGATTGCCAAACAAGGAATGAGGAACTCCAACGTCCTTGCGATCGCACCGACCGCCACCATCGCTAACATCACAGGCACAAGCCCCTGCATCGAGCCCCTCTACAAGAATCTCTATGTGAAGAGCAACCTCAGCGGCGACTTCGTCATCGCGAACCCATTCCTCATCAAGGATCTCAAAGCACGAGGACTCTGGAATGAGGACATGCTCGAACAAGTCAAGTACTTTGACGGAGAACTGGAGCACGTAGAGGGAGTTCCGCAGGAAGTGAAGGACAAGTATCGAACTGCATTCCAGATCGACTACAAGTACATCATTGATGCTGCTGCCAGACGACAAAAATGGATCGATCAAGCTCAATCCCTGAACTTGTTCATCGGGACACCAGACCTCAAAACCTTGAGCCACATGTACCGCCACGCTTGGCGAACCGGCCTCAAGACAACCTACTACTTGCGCTCCCTCGGTGCTTCAAACATCGAAAAGGCAACCGTCGCTGTCCAAAAATTCCGTAAAGAGGATCAGCCCTCCAACGCGGCTGTCGTCGAGATGGCAGATGCCACATCCACCAGGGTCTACACCGACGAGGAAAAGCGTGTCTGCTCTATCGAAGCTATGAGGAACGGAGAAGAGTGCGAGGCTTGCCAGTAGTCCATCAAGCAGGAGGGTAACCGCTGCCGGCGCGAGGCG
>JALOLT010000031.1 GCA_025455775.1 Fimbriimonadaceae bacterium | reverse complement strand
GCGGTTCATTTTTGCTAACTTTGAGGACTTCGACATGCTCTATGGCCACAGGAGCGACCCCCAAGGCTTTGCGAAGTGCCTGGAAGAATTTGACCTGGTTTTGGCGAAGCTGATCGACTCTCTGCGTGCTGACGACCTACTGATCCTCACAGCTGATCACGGGAACGATCCGACGGACGATAGTACCGACCACACGAGGGAGTACGTACCGGTTGCTTTGGTGAACCACGGCACAAAGGGGGGAAACCTAGGTGACGTCGATGGCTTCTCTTCGGTCGGAACCACGGTCGCGACTTGGCTGGGGCTCGAATCTCCTCCCGTCAGTTTGCACCGTGGAACAAACCTCCTGTAAGAAAATTCTGCGAACCTCTCCTCCTTCTTGCACGTCTGGTTACACATGAAGAAGTGGCTCTTTGTGCCAGTTGTGGCCAGCTTGGCTGGGTGCGCCTTGGCTCAGATTTCCTCCCGGAGCAACCAGGTGGACGCGATTCAGTTCGCAACTGTGGGACGCGGAGCCCAGTCAGCAATCACTGCGACAGAGTTCCGGGTTTTTTCGGATGAGAACAGTTGGGCTACCTACTACCAGCAGATGGTCGGGAATCAATCCCGGCGCAGCCTTCGCACTCCCCAGTGGGCTGACTTCTCGCGAGAGAATCTCGTGGTGATCCATGCCGGGCAACGCAAGTCAGGCGGATTTCAGGTGCTTGTCGAGGGGATCGAGAAGACTTCTCCAACTCAGGTGACAGTCCGCGTCGCTCTCCAGACTCCACCGCCTGGTGCTATGACCACCCAGGCCTTGACCCAGCCGTGGGTCGCAGTCCGGGTGAGGAAGGTGGCAGCGAACTACGTTTTTCGGGCGCGCGAAGTCCAGGCGAGGGGGAGTTCGAGTGGCCACATCGGGGGGAGCAGCTGCGGTTGTTCTTGGTGCAAATCGGCTCCTGGCCCAACCTACATCCTGGATCCGATCCAGGGCCTGATCATCGTGGACGGCCCTGTGATTATTAACCCACCAAGATCCATCCATCGTTGAGCCGCTGGAACTAAGGGATGCTGCGCAACAGGTGATCTAACCCACAGGCACTGTTAGTCTAAAATCCGCAGCTTCCAGCAACAAGCACCCCCCACTTCAGCCGTTGCAAGTGGGGGGTGCCCTCGTGAGTCAGCTCGTCTTAGGGGACTGTCCGAACAATGGTCCAATTGAACCGATCCAGACTCGCCGTCCAGCTCCGAGGATAGCTCACGCCAGTCTGGCGGAAGATTCCGACCCTGGCCCGAACCTGGCGGCTTGGATTCAAGAAGTTGGACAAGGGAAGGAGGCCACCATAGGCGACATCAATCGAAACAGGGGTTGTTCCGCTCACCACAGACTCATTCACCTGAATCCAACTGCTCAGGAGGTAATTCCACAAGAAGATTCGCTGGGTGAATGGGCCAGTGCTGGCAAAAGTATCTGAAGTCACTCGGAGTCCGATAATGGTTCCGTTTGACGGGGCAAAGGCTTCGAAGTCCCAGGCAATGAGAGGGTCATTTCTGGCTCCGTTGAACAGGGGGCGAGCCTGAATTACATCAGCGTCGTTCTCGAAGTGGGAAGAGATGAGGTTTCCTTCGGTAGTCTGACCAAAGGTTTGGCTAAAGCTAGTCGGCTTTGAATTCGTCACAAATGAGTTCGTGGCACCCTTGATGACATAAAGAATGTTGGCCAAGGCGCCCTCGAAAATGTCAATCTCATTCTCATTGTAGTTACCATCGAGAGGATCCCAGTCGTACCAAAACTGATCCTGACTTGATCCAACCGTCGGGGGAGTTCCAGTACTAAACACGACGTTCACTCCGGGAACGAAGGCACCGTTGCCCTGGAGATTGCTGGGATCACGGAACTGGGTTGCCATAAAGAGGTTCGTTGTTGGCGCTACCATTGCGGCAGCGTTGATGTTGATCTCAACCTTGACGGGTGTCCCTTGCGTGAGGGTTTGGTTCCAAATGACGCCAAAATCTCCGACAAGCCCACTGAAGCTGTTGCCGGGGGCGGGAGTTGTAACCTGCTGGCTCCAAACACGCCATCGAATGAGAAAGTTGCTGAAGGATGGCCGATCATCAGCGATTCCAAATGTCAAGGTGGACCAGGCTTTGTTGACTGAGCTGGAGGGGAGAGTCACGTCATCCAGAGATGAGGGGTTCTCTTCAATGTAACCATAAAGGCCAGAATCAGCGGAGTAGAGAGACACGTTCTCTGGTCCGCGACTGCCTCCCCTCGAACCTCGGCTCAGGCTCTTGAAAAGGAGGTCGAGCTGGTTCATGTCGCCAGGGCGAGGGAAGATATCATTCTTTCGCGACAAGTTCCTAGCCGCGATCGGAGTCACTCGGTAAGGCACTTTCATTCCAGTGATGTCGCGGAGGGTGCCATCTGCCTGTCGCACTTTACCAAACGCCATCGTGACGAACCCATCTGGCTTGAAAGGCTCGGAGAGAGGGTCGAGGCTAGGCGCTTGTGCCGAGGCGAACCCGGCGAATAATGCCACAGTGGCGAGAGATAGGAATAGCTTTTGCATGAATACCTCTACACGTTAAAATCTTCGTGAGCAGTCGCAATCGGCTTGACCGTTCAAGTTACTGCCATTGTGCCAGAAGCGAACCTCCATTGAGACTGACTTGGAACTGGTATTGTTCCTGGCCCGTATTCTTACACGAAAAACCAGTAAAGTTACGAGGAACTTAGGTTTTTTGATGAGTTTTTTCATCGATTCCGCCGTCGAGCGGCGATTTCGTCGGGCTAAAATGAACATCCCAGCAACAATGACAGTCTGACTACATGTTGCTTTGGTCAGGCCCGGTTCACAGTCTGGCCCGAAGTCGCCTTTAAGATTTCTGGAATAGGAGTTTATGTTTTGAAAAAGACCCTCGTTCTCATCGCCCTCGCGGCTCTCACCTCCTCGGCATTTGCCCAATCCTTCGTCCAGGGTTTCGACACCGTTGGCGGAACCACGACAAACGGCCAAACTGGCGGCAGTGGTCTCGAAGCCTCCGGATGGTTCTTCGCAAACCTTTCTTCCCCTCGTGGCTTGCGAGACTGGGGTCAAGGTAACGACGTCGTCTTCAACTCGCACCAAGGAGCTCCCAACTCTTACATCGTCGCAAATTTCGAGAACACCGGCAGCACTGGCACGATCAGCAACTGGATGTTTGCTCCAACCCGTACGCTGAACAACGGCGACACCTTTAGCTTCGCCGCACGGACGAATGGAGACTTCAATGACCGACTTCAGGTTCGCCTGAGCACCAGCGGTAGCAGCACGAACGTCGGCACCACTGCCACCAGCACCGGTGACTTTTCGACCCTTCTTCTGGACATCAATCCGACCTATAACCTGAGCTTCCCGACAACTTGGACCGAGTACAACCTGACGGTGAGCGGCCTTTCTGGCCCAACTTCTGGCCGATTTGCCTTCCGCTACTTCGTCGAAGATGCCGGCTTCAGCGGAGCGAACTCAGACTATATGGGGATCGACACGGTTTCGTACCAGGCTGTTCCGGAACCCATGACCCTGGCTGCCCTTGGCCTTGGAGCCCTGGTTGCTGCCCGCCGCCGCCGAAAGCAGTAGTTTGTGAGCCGCCGACCGCTTGGGAGATCCAAGCTGTTTGGGAGGCTGCGAAGCTGGGGCAGTTTGTTGAGTTCCCACACCCCTTCCCTCCAGTTTTTTTGCTGGGGGGAAAATTCTGGGTCTCTTTGTCACGCGCCCGTGACTCCAAGGGCTGCTCCGAAAGCCCCTCTCCCCCCCCTTATTTTTACGGGGGAGTGGGGTGGGGGTGAGGGGGAAATCGAGCTCATTTGAAAGAGAGTAAAGATGAGGCCGAATCGCCAGGCATGACGTCCCCTCACCGCCCCAAGGCCAGCGAAGGCCGGCGGCAGACCGGACGAGTGCTCGAATCGGAACCTCCCAAGCCGGGAACCGGTCGGGTTTGGCCGTGGGGCCGGCGACGCTGGCGAGAGACGACCCTAGCCCTACTCAGCTACCTTCAAAACGCTCAAGAAAGCTTCCTGCGGAACCTCAATCGATCCGATGTTCTTCATGCGCTTCTTACCCTTCTTCTGCTTTTCCAGCAGCTTGCGCTTGCGGCTCACATCCCCACCGTAACACTTGGCGATGACGTTCTTGCGGAAAGGTTTTATCACGTCTGCCGCAATAATCTTTGCCCCGATCGCAGCCTGAATCTTCACCTCGTACTGCTGACGAGGAACGACCTTGCGCAACTGTTCCACAATCGCTCGTCCCCGAGGATAGCTAAAAGTGCGGTTGACGATAAAGCTCAAGGCGTCAACCACATCGCCATTCAACATGATGTCAACCTTTACGAGTTCAGAATCTTGGTAACCACTAAACTCATAGTCAAAGCTGGCGTAGCCCCGAGTCGAAGACTTCAGCTTATCAAAAAAGTCCAGAAGAATCTCAGCCAGAGGCAAGGAGTAGTAAATCGTCGTCCGCTTGTGAGTCGGATACTCACTCCGCTTAAAAACCCCTCGCCTTTCTTGGCACAGAGTCATCACGGCCCCGACGTACTCGTTCGGCACCATGATCGTTGCATCCACCACTGGCTCCTCAATCCGAGCGATCTCATTTGGGGGCGGCATGTCGCTTGGGTTGCTGATGTGAAGCTCGTCGCCCTTCGTGCGATGGACAATATAGTCAACGCTCGGAGCTGTCAAGATCAAGTCAAGACCAAACTCTCGTTCGAGCCGCTCCCGCGCGATCTCCATGTGGAGCAATCCCAAAAATCCACAACGGAAGCCGAAACCAAGAGCGGCTGAAGTCTCTGGCTCAAAGTCGAGACTCGCGTCGTTAAGACGCAACTTTTCGATGGCATCTCGCAAATCCTCGTACTCGTCACTATCGGTCGGATACAAGCCGCAGAAAACCATCGGTTTCGCTTTCCGGTACCCAGGCAAGGCCACAGTCGCAGAGTTTTCGGCACTCGTGATCGTGTCACCAACGCTGGCGTCACCAATACTCTTGATCGCGCCAGTCACGAAGCCAACTTCACCAGTCGAAAGCTCCGATCCCCGTTCGAGGGCAGGTCTAAAAACCCCTACCTCATCCACGCTGAACACCTTGTCAGTGCTCATCATCTTAATCTTATCACCTGGCTTAACCATGCCATCCTTGACGCGGCAATAGGTAACAGCTCCTTGGTAAGAATCAAAGTGGCTATCGAAGATCAGGGCTCGCAAGGGAGCCTCAGGGTCCCCGTTGGGAGGCGGAATGCGCTCGACTATTGCTTCGAGAATATCGATCAGCCCAAGACCTGTCTTCGCCGAACAGGGGATTGCTTCGCTTGCATCAATCGCGAGAGCGTTTTCGATCTCCTCCTTCGCCATCTCAAGATCGGCATGGGGCAGATCCATCTTGTTCACAACTGGGATGATCGTGAGGTTTTGGTTCATCGCCATGTTCGCGTTAGCGATGGTCTGAGCCTCGACCCCTTGAGTGGCATCCACCAAGAGCAAAGCCCCTTCGCAAGCGTAAAGAGCTCGACTGACTTCGTAGGTAAAGTCAACGTGGCCAGGGGTATCGATCAAGTTAAACTGGTAAGTGTTCCCGTCTTTGGCCGTGTAGGTCATACGAACCGCGGTCATTTTGATCGTGATTCCCCGCTCTCGCTCCAACTCCATCGTGTCGAGCATCTGTTCTTGGGCTGTGCCGCGCACTGCGCCGGTGGCTTCCAAGATGCGATCAGCAAGGGTTGACTTCCCGTGATCGATATGGGCAATGATGCAAAAATTGCGGATCAGACTCTGGTCCATAGAACTGCTCAGGGGAAGATGGCAGATGCCAACCCCCTCATTCTACCGTTCCAGGCGAGGAATCCTCGGCAGTTGGGTCAACGTTTGATCCAGGTGACTCCTTGCGGAGTATCCCGGAGCTCGATCCCCTTCTCGTTTAGAAGGTCGCGAATGCGATCAGCTTCGGCAAAATCTCGGTTCTTTTTGGCACTGGCCCTGGCTTCGATCCACTCCTCGATCGTCTTTCCCTCAACCTGTAAGGGTGACCCGTCCTCCTCTGAAGAAATCCCGGCATAGTCGCTCCTCACGATCCCCAACAAGTCATTGATCGCTTTCAAGAACCATGCGCCAGCAACTGCGTCGTCGCGAGTGAGATCGGCTTGTCTCAGCAAAATCTTCATCCCCTCAAGAGCCTTGGCAATTGCGACGGATGTGTTAAGGTCTTCACACATCGCATCGAGTGCCTCATGGTAAACCCGTTCCAGGCTGTGACCCTCCGGCAGTGGAGCATCGGTAGGCAGCTCTCCCAAAACTGCCTCAATCCTGCGTTCCACTTCGCGAAAGCGACCCACGTTTCCCGCCGCGTCCTTGAGGGTTTGCATCGTGAAGTTCAAAGGCCGACCATAAGGGACGGAAATGAGCGCATAGCGAAGAGCCAGAGGGTCATGTCCTTCGTTCACCAAATCTCGCACTGTGAAGAAGTTGCCCAGGGACTTGCTCATTTTCTCCCCTTCCACCTGCAGAAAGGTCACATGCATCCAGTGGTTGGCAAAGGGCTTGTGGGTTGCACACTCGCTTTGGGCGATCTCACATTCGTGGTGGGGAAACTTCAAATCTTCTCCCCCTCCGTGAAGGTCGATTGTATCCCCAAGGTACATCCGCGCCATAACCGAACACTCAATGTGCCAGCCAGGAAAACCCCAGCCCCAGGGCGAAAACCATTGCATCAGGTGCTTTTCGTCTTTTTTCCAAAGGGCAAAGTCAGCCTGCTGCCTCTTGTTCTCATCCTGGACGACGTCGCGAACCGCATTCTGAAGGTTTTGGCGGTCTCGATTCCCACTCAACTTGCCGTAGTCCGGGAAGCTTTCGACATTAAAATAAACTCCGGAAGGCGTTTCGTAGGCGTGACCTTGCTCAATGAGATTCTGGACAGCGATGATCTGTTCTCTCATGTGCTCCGTCGCCCTCGGGCGAACGGTAGGTTCTTGGAGGTTCAAAGTCCGCCAATCTTCCTCAAACTTCTGACCATAGTAACGAGCCAAATCCCAAACGTTGGCGAAGGACTCGCCTTCTTTGCTCTTTAGAGCGGCAGCCATCTTATCCTCTCCAGCCGCATCTGCCTGATCGTCTTGAGTCAGGTGCCCGACGTCAGTGATGTTGCTCACATAGGTGACCTTCCAGCCCAATGCTTTCGCAGTTCGGCACACAAGATCCGCACTCAGAAAGGTGCGGAAATTGCCGATGTGGGCATAGCTGTAGACCGTCGGTCCACAGGAATAGAACCGAAGGTGACCAGGCTCAATCGTTTCCAATGGCTTTATGGTGCGGCTCAGAGAGTCGTACAGCTTAAAAGATCTTTCGACCATGAAGAGCCTCATGGTACCGGTGCTTGGCACCCAGACCCTGGGTTGAGGGGTCAACAGGTAGGACTGACCCAATCGGCGCGTGACCTAGTGTTTTTGCCAGTTTGTGATAAGTCACTCCAGCTTTTTGCACAGGGGCAGATTCCCTGATTAGGTTCAAATGAACCAAGGAACCTAATATTTTTGCTAGGGTTTTCTTGCGACTTGCCAGAAACAAGGCCTTGCTAAACCTGAGTCAATGAGATATCATCCAAAGACGTCTGAAATGGGGGGTTCGAATCAGTCGATTCTTTTCCATCTAGGATTTTTTCGAGAGAGAGATGTTATGAAGAAGTTTTTTGGCCTTATTGCCCTTGCGGTTGGCTCGATGGCGGTTGCCTCGGCCCAAACGTTCACCGTGGCGACATTTGACGACCCGTCTGCAGGTGCCACCACGCAGTACTTCCAGTTCGCTCCTACTACCGCTGGTGACGTCTTCGGAAATACTGGCGTCCTTTTTGGTCAGTGGGGAAGCATGAATCTCACCCTAGATGTTCCTGCCTTTGCCGCCCTTGGTCTCGGGTCTGCCAGCTATAGCAATGCACGATTCGTCATGACCGACGATGCGAACAGCAACACTGCCCTGGCAACAGCCAATGCCATTTCCTTCACGGGTGGAGTGCAGAACGCAGCAGCCGCCAACACAGGTTGGATCAGATTCTTTACGGGAGACGGAAACCCGGTTGGAACCTCCAACGAACTGTTCCGCATCCGCTTTACCGGAGCCCGCTACAATGTGCTTTCTGTTGGTGCTGCTGAACTCATCTTCACCGGCCCGGCCAGCGACGTGAGCTTCTGGACACCAGGGAACACCCAAATCTCCGGACTTAGGCAAGAGAGCTTTGCGTTCTCCTTCGCTAACTTCAGCACGACGCAGAACCCAGGCAACCTCGCCATGACGGCTGCCTTCACCTCTTCCGCCGTCCCTGAGCCAATGACCATGGGTCTCATCGCTCTCGGCGCTGCTGGGCTGGCTGCCAGACGACGAAATCGAAAGAGCTAAGTTCTCTTGCCTGATTGGGCACTCGTTTGCTTGCCGCGTAGGAACTTTCCTACGCGGCAATTTTCGTAATACACCCGACACCAACTGAACCCAAAGGTCAGCAGAACCTTTTCCCACCAGCAAAACTACTCGTTCGAGGTGTAATCCTCGTAATGATGCTGATGGAAGTCCAATCTTTTCGCTCAAGCCAAGCGGTACCTTGAATTTGTTCTCGCAAGGGCTAAAAAGCCCAAACGAGACTCATTCACAAAAGAAGAGGTTAATCACAATGAGCAAATTTGCACTTATCGCTGTGGCAGCGGCATTCGCAGGAATCGCCTCAGCCCAATCCATCACCATCGCTACCTTCGATGATCCATCTGCGTCTTCGGCAAAGCCACTCTTTTCCTTCTCCGGCGGAGTGAGCACCACTGGGATGCTCACCGGCTCCTGGGGCTTCGCTCCCACCGAAACCGGACTGACACTCCGCGTTCCTGGAAGCGCCGTCGTCACCCCAGTCGCCTCGATCTACAACGATGCCAGATTCACCTTCGATAACGGAACCGATGGAGTCGGAGTTGGCTTCACCGCCGGCGTCCAAAATCCAGGGTCGGGAAGAGTCCGATTCTACGACAACACTGGAACGGAAGTCCTGCGCATTCGATTCTCAAATGCTCTCTACAGCATTCTTGGAACAGGAGCAGCCTCCCTCACTGGTGGTACGGTTGACTTCCAAACCCCAGCCGCAGTTTCCTATGGCCTCACCAACGGTGCCTTCGCATTCAGCTTTGCCAACCAAGCCCTGGTTGGTTCGGAAGCTCGCATGACTTCGTCCTTCACTTCTTCGGCAGTACCAGAGCCGATGACCATGGGACTCATCGCTCTCGGAGCAGCTGGATTGGCTGCCCGACGCAGAAAGAGCCGCTAGGCTTCCCTCTTCTTTGCTTTCTATTTCCCAGCTCGCAACCGCTGGCTGGGTCAAACCACCTTAGATAACACTGAGGTGGTTTTTTTGATAAACTCTAATAGATCCTGGTATTTCTTCTAGGTTTTACCATTACCCCCTCAATCATACGAGTAGCCTGCTAAATGTTGGGGTATCTTGCCAGAGTAATTCATTGTCCTAAATGAGTTTATGGTTAGAGGAGTTTACATGTTCAAAAAAGCAACGTTTTCGCTCGGCTTTGTCGCCTTTGCTGCCTTCGGGTTTGCCCAGTCCTTTACGGTAGCCACCTTCGACGATCCATCCAAGACGTCTACGAATCCGCTCTTCGCCTTCTCTGGTGGAAGCAATGGCACAGGTGGCCTTTCCGGAAGCTGGGGATTCGCGCCAGGCGCAATCACTGGCCTTACTCTCAGGATTTCGACACCTGCCTCCTTGGCAATGGGCCTCAGCACCACCTACAACGACGCCAAGTTCACCTACGACAACGGGACGGATAACTCATCGGTTCAGTACACGAACGGAGTGATGAACGCTAGCCAGAATGGCAGAGTCCGATTCTATGATAGTGCAGGAGCAGAGGTCTTCCGCATTAGGTTCGGAGGTAGCTTCTATTCTCCCCTCACCGCCGGCTCCGCATGGATCTTCTCCCACAATGTAGATTTCCAAAACCCGGCCGGAACCTCTTACGGTTTCACCAACCAGTCCTTTAGCTTCGCCTTTGCCAACCAAGCGCAATTGGGGAATGGAAGTTCTGCGACTTCCTCATTCACCTCCTCGGCTGTTCCTGAGCCAATCACCCTCGGCCTCCTGGCTCTGGGTGCGGCAGGGGTAGCGGCTCGACGACGAAATCGACGCTAAGTCTGTTTTCAAATCCTCTCTCCAGGCTTGGCCTGCTTTGCCTTCGTGCAGAGCAGGCCTCTCTTATTCGTCTTCAAGAGAAAAGACAGGATGGTGGCCCTCATCTGCCGTCAAACTTCCTCCCCGAATCGCCTCTCTCACCACCTTGCCTTGCCACTCAACCGCAACAGGAATGTTGATCAGCCGCGCCAATGTGGGGGCTGTATCGATGATGGAAACCGGCTGTTGAATCGTGTGATGGGAAGTGATTTCGTAGCCCCATAGAATGAACGGAACTGTCATATCCTCCTGCGAATCAGTGCCGTGACTGTGATCGTGACCGCCATGATCACTCATCACCAAAACGTTCAAGGGCTGTTTGGTTTCCAACAATCCGTCTATCAAGCGCCCAACCTGTCGATCTGCCTCTGTCACCCCCTGCAAGTATTCATCGCTCATCCAGCCCCAATCGTGACCAATTTGATCTAACCTGCCAAGATAGAGAAAGAGAAAATCGAAGCCATCGGTGCGACTGTGAGCAAGGGCAGAATCGACCAAGCGATGATCCCCTTGATTTGACCGAAGATCATTCACCAAGTACGACACGTCAACCGATTCTGGGGCGGCTAAGTCTCGGAGCTGGCCCCAGTTGTAAAACATCCCGCTCTTCTTCCGATTCTGGTGGCAGAGATCAAACAACGATGGAATCTCGCGCTTTGGACGATGATATTCGTTGCTGACGACCCCGTGAACTTCTGGCGGTACCCCCCGAAACATCGAGGAGTGACAGGGCAAGGTAATCGAAGGCATCACAGAGCGAGCTGCCAGAGTAGAACTCCCCTCCTGGATCAGTTGATTCAAGTGGGGAGTAGACGCCTCCTTTACACCATCCGGACGCAGACCATCGATCGAAATCAACACGACCATGGTCAGTAGTATAGACAGGATGACGGGACTATTCGTATAAGGTCGCGCCGTTAGATTCGATTACTCTCTTGTACCAGAAGGAAGAATCCTTCGGCGTACGCTTCAGAGTTTCAAAATCAACGTGGACAAGCCCAAAACGGTATCTGTAACCTTCTGCCCACTCGAAGTTATCCATGAGGCTCCAGTGGGTGTAGCCCAAGACCGGATAGCCTTCGTTCGCCGCCCGATGAAGCCACTGCAAGTACCGGCGAGCAAAGTCGATCCGATTTGGATCGTGGACCTTGCCGTCCAGGTGAACCCAATCGGGATTTGACAGTCCATTTTCGCTGATCACGATGGGAAGACCATAGCGTTCGTGGTAGAACCTTACCAACCAATAGGTTGATTCCGGCGTGACCGGCCAATCCATATGAGTTCTTGGATAGCCAGGCGCTTCCTTCACATGCTCGGGGCCATCAACACCAGCCCTTACCGTCCCTCCCTGGTAGAAGTTCAGGCTCAAAACATCGAGTGGCTGGTTCATGATCTTGAGTTCATCGTCAGTGACTCGCGGATCATCTTCTCCGAGCACTGCACGAGCATCTTCTGGCCATTCACCCTTGAGAACCGGATCAATAAAGAGAGACGGACACCAGCTGAGGTTGTGCTCATTGATCGACCAAGTCGCCTGGCGAGCCGCGTTGATGTCGGCCTCACTTTCACTCGCTGGTCGATAGGCTGTCCCGACCGGAGCATAAGAAACAGTGGCCTTTAACTTCGGAGTCGCGCGGAGGGCTTGCACAGAACGGCCGTGACCCAGCAGGGCATTCTTGACAACCTCGAACGCATGCTTTCGGCTGTATTGGATCCCAGGTGCGTGTCGGCCCCCGAGGTGACCTAAAAGCGTAAAGCAGAGGGACTCGTTTTGAGTCATCCAAAAGTCGACGCGATCACCCAAGAATCCAGCCACCGCCTCGGCATATTCGCCAAACCACTCCGGACTATCTGGGTTAAGCCAGCCTCCTTTCAGGAAGAGGGAGTAGGGGTAATCCCAGTGAAAAAGGGTAACCAATGGTTTGATCTTGTACTTAAGCAACTCATCCACGAGATCGTTATAGAACCGAATCCCGTCATCGTTCGGTTTTCCTCTGCCATCCGGGAAGATCCTGGGCCAAGAGAGTGAAAAGCGGTAACAGTTCAACCCCATGTCCGCCATGATCTTCACGTCCTCGCGGAAGTGGGTGTAATGGTCGCAAGCGGTAAAGCCAGTGTCGCCATACATGATGGCCCCTGGCTTTTTGCACAGTTCATCCCAAACAGAAGCCCCTCCGCCGTGACGCAGAGGCGATCCCTCGATCTGGTACGAAGCAGTGGCAGCTCCCCAAAGAAATCCTTCCGGGAAAGTGAGCTTTTCTGGTCTACCTGGCTGAGTCAGCATAATCGTTTGTTTCTCGCGAATGGTGCCAGTCTACCGAGGCTTCGCCCTCGTTTCCCTTGCGGATTCTCAGGAGCTTTCCCAGCCTTCTGTTTGTTCTTTAACTTGTTGAGGCTGGCGTAGTGGATCCTGATCTTCCCCGGATTCCGACCGGAAAATCCCAGAAACACCACACGATCTCTTTGAGCCTGAATTTTGCGAAGCGAAGCAGATCAGTACAGCTGAAACTCTGGCAACGCAAAAAGAACGTTTCCCATAGCAACCAAGAGCGCCGATGCTTGATCCTTGTCGCTGAGAGCCTGGACTCCCCCGTGCTTGACCACTGTTTCCTCCAGAATGGCAATCTGCTTGTCAGTAAGTTGCGCGTCGAAGATGGAACAAAAGGCCCTTGCAACGTCGGCGGGGCTCTTTGCCTTCCTTTCGTTCAGAATTCTTTGACCAATCAAGACTGCTATGGGTCGATTTGGGTCGTCGCCCCGGAAGATCATCTCCGAGTGACGCCATCTCTGCACCGAGTTCGCGGTCGTGATCCAAGCCTTCCCCCAAGGCCAGCCTCCCACATTCGGCGGATAAAGGAGAAAGAGTCCCTGCTCCAACATCAGGTAGCTAATCCCACCACCGACTCCTTTCAGAACAGGGTTGAGAGGTGCTTTCCATCCAGAGTCGGCAGGATGCAACCCCGAGAGGAATCCCCCGACACCCAACTGTCGGAAAAGCGTCACAGTGAAGTCCACGGGACTCTTGGGCTTTGCCTTGATCTCGCGCTCACTCCAGAATTCATCGCTCTCCGCGATGGTTCGCAAGACAGGCTTGATCTCAAAGTTGCTTGCCGTGAAGACCTGAACCAGCCTCTCTTTCAAGTCTTTACTGGGAGGATAAGCCATAAACCAGTTAGCGAGCTTCTCTGTGATGAATCGCGGCATCTGGGGGTGGTCCATGAGGATGTTTAGGAAGTCGTCGCCATTCCAAGCTCCTGTTCTTCCCAAAATTGTCTTAGGGCCGACATCATGTTTATCTGGAACAAAACAATAACTAAAAACCGATCGCCTTTGGTTTGCCATCGACTGTCGAAGCTCGTCAAACGGCCGCTCTGTACCGATCCCCTCGTAGTGCAAACTCCATCCCGTACAGGAACGCGCTGCTTCCCGAATATCCTGCTCTGAATAGTGGCCAGGGCCAAGGCAAAAGAGCTCAAGAACTTCTCGGGCAAAGTTCTCATTCGGGGCACTCTTATCACTTAAGTGAGTGTCCAGGTAGAAGATCATCGCAGATCCCTTGCTGATCCCGGTCAAGAGGTTGCGAAAGTTACCCAGGCCATGCTGGTCGATACAAGTCAAGTATTCGTTAACGACAGCAAAGTCAAAGATCTTCTCAGCATTGACCGCAAAGTGGTTATGCCAAAAGAGAGCCATTCTCTGGTGCAGAGGCTTTTTGGTGAGCATCATGCGAAGGGCCCACCAACCGCTCAAAAGCTGGGGTTCGAGTTGAAAAGTACCGTCTTCATAGGCGGCAAACTGCCACGGAGTAATCGGGAAAGCCTCGTCTGTCTTGTCATCCAACAAGCGATCCAGGAGAGCGGCTGACGAAAGCCCGGCATAGGAGTCTAGTTCTGTTTTCCCGGCACCGAGGCCAAATCTCCGAAGCAGGTGGCTCTTTCTCTGTTCCTCTGTTAAACCCATGCAAGGCTCCTTTGTTCATGATACAGCAAGAGCCAGTGAAGGGTTGCGAGAAGAAATTCTAACCAACTGGTTCGCCCAAAAGCTCGTCCAAGAAAGTGACTTCTTCCGGCCGCTCGATTCGAACGGTCTCTATCCTTCGCCCATCTGTCTGGACAATTGTGAAGCGGAACCCTTCCTCTTCGATCGAGTCGCCCAGATTTGGCTGTCTTCCGAAAAGTCCGAAGACATAGCCGCCAATCGTGTCGAACTCGTCGCTCTCAAACGAGGTGCCGATTGCTGCGTTTAAGTCGTCGAGGTGAAGTCTTCCGTCGACAACGTGAGAGTCTCCTTCTTCCACCACCGAGGGGGACTCATTGTCGTATTCGTCCACGATCTCTCCAACCAGCTCTTCCACAATGTCCTCTATGGTGACGAGGCCAGCCGTACCGCCAAACTCGTCTTGCACAATCACCATCTGAGTCTTCAACTGCCTCATATCTTGTAACAAATCATGCAAATCCTTTGTTTCTGGTACAAAGTAGGCTGGTCGCATCAAATCAGAAAGAGCCAAGTGAGACTCTCCCTTTGCCATCGTCCGCAGGATGTCCTTCGCATGAATAATCCCAACGATTTGGTCATCGCTTATTTCGAAAACTGGGAAACGAGAATGGCCTGTTTGCTCTACAAGGTTAGCTACATCGAGTAAGGAGGTTTCAACCCTGACACTTTCCATATCGACTCTGGGGGTCATGACCTCGCGGGCAACCGTATCGTTAAACTCGAAGACTGAGTGAAGCATTTCCTTTTCGTCTTCTTCAATATCCCCTGTTTCTTCGTAGCTAGAAACAAGTCCTTTGATCTCCTCTTCTGCTTGATTTCCTGCGGCAAAAGAAGCATCTGCCCCGAAGCGGCGTGTGAAAAGTCCGGCAATCTTCGTTGCAATCAAGCTGGGTATCGCAAAAAGAGTCGCGAAGAAGCGAATAAAACCGTATAGACGCAAAACCACTCTGGCTGGATGAAGGATCGCATAGCTCTTAGCCACTAACTCACTCGCGATCACATTCACTGCGACCAGAGGAATTGTCAAAACGACCCCGGCAAGAAAGAGGGTGATCAGGCTCTCTTCCTGGGGAGTCAAGACTTGGGCCAGACTGGGTGAAAGAAGGAAACAGAGAATGATGATCCAGGCCTTCATCGTCTCGTTCCCCAGAACACAGGCAGCGATATACCACTGCTTTCGGTCAAATGCCTCGCGAAGATGAGCCTCGCCTCGCTTGTCATCAACGGTTCGAAAGTGGATCGATCTGAGCTCTTCGAGTGCGACTTCACCTGCTACGAAAAGGGCCGACAAGAGATAGATCGCAGCGAGACCGAGAACCAGCAAAGGTAAGGTTGCAACATCTGGCGAAAAAACTGAACTATTCCGGGTAGCAGAGCTCAAGGCTTGGAGCGTGGTTCCTAGGGGCAGAATCAACAGAGTTGTTCCAAAGAGACTTGCACCTAAGAGACTGCTTGGCCGAGTGGCCAACCTGGATCTCTGCCTACGTTCGTGAGGGTCTGGTGTCATTACAAAAGATGGGATCCTTTCGATCGTACTCTACTTAGGATATATCCCAAAGAGCAAAACTCCAAGGACAATTCCCACAGTAGCTCCTAAAGTCAGTTCGAACAGAGAGTGGAATTTCGCTTCCCAGCGGCTCTGAGCGATAATGATGGCGAGTAGCATCGCGATAGCCGAAGCCAGCACGTTGCCAGAGACATAAAAAATACAGGTCGCAAAGAAGAATCCATAAGCTGCGTGGCCGCTGACAAGTCCGCCTTGCAAAACTTGGCCGTGTTTGCCGATCCCTTTGCCGATAATGATGGCGATAAAAAGGAGGAACACACCGGCAACAATTCGAAGAACGACAGGAATGCCGACGTTATCCGAAACCAGATTGAGCCTGATTCTTTGCCAGTTATCTTCGCCCACCGCGATCATCACCCCCACAATAATCGCCATGATGGTCGTGATCAAGACCGCCCCCGCCGAAATATCCTTAGCAAACTTGGCGAGGGGGTGATAATTCGAACTAACCAGATCGACAGTCGCCTCTATCGCAGAGTTAAACATCTCAGCCACCAGAACGAAGGTGATCATAAAGAGGAGGATCAGGATTTCTCTCAGGCGAAGACCCAAGAGGAGGGCACCCAACACCGTCACGAGCGTCACGTAAAGGTGGATTCTCATGTGCCGCTGAGTTCGGAAGGTGTGGACAATGCCGTTGAAAGCAGCCTTGAAGGGATCGACAATGTTTCTGTGAGACACTATTCATCCTCCCCATGAGGCAGTGATTCCCAATGATCGTCGGTCGGAAGACCACAGAGTGTCATCACCTCATTCATCTTTTCGACCATTTTTTGGCGCTCATCGTCTGTTTCGTCGTTCCAGCCTAAGAGATGAAGCCCTCCATGCACAGCGAGCATCGCCATCTCGTCTTGCAGGCGAACCTTTCGCCGCTTGGCTTGAAGGGTGGCAAACTCAATGGAAAGGGCGATGTCCCCGAGAACCGGGGCCTGGTCTGGGGCAGGAAATGTCAGGACGTCTGTTGCCTGGTCGATGCCTCTCATTTCCCGATTGAGGCGTCTCATCTCTTCGGAATTTGTGATGAGAAGGGTCACAGGCTTAGCGCTCCCTTCTGTTTTGAGCAGTGTGAGAAGGCACTGGCGCACTGCGGCTGTCACGATTCGCCGATCCAGGCCATTGACGATCTCGATTAAGGGGCCTGGCATGCCTCACCTAACAGACGGTCGGAGACGCGAAAAAGCCCCTTCGCTCTGGTCACAACCTTTTGAGCAAACGGGCTTTGGTAAAACGGTGAAGTCGCCATAGTCCCCCGGAAGTCAGTCCGGGGATCTGTAAAGACCTTTAACGGAGGGGAATGCGGCGGCGGCGTTGGCGACGTCGCTTTTCGCTCGGCTTCTCGTAATGGGCGTGATCCTTCACTTCACGCAGAAGGCCGCTCTGCTGTAACTTTTGATTAAATCTCTTCAACGCTTGGTCGATGGATTCGTTTGGATGTACGGTCACCTGAATCAATGGCAAACTCCTGAGTTGGCTAGGATACCAGAATCGGTTGATTCTTTCCATAACCTCAGGGACCTCCTTAGAATCAGCCTGGCCAAAAGCCAAAGAGCCTGGTGCACCGATCCCGCATAGGGTCTCACTCACTTGCGCTCGACCTCTCCCCTCTCGGCCCTTCAGGCAAATCAGCCTGCCCTGGAGAAGGCATTCCAAGGCAGGCTGAGCGCCTTTTTGAGACTCCTTACAGTTTATGGCTCGAAGTCTCTTTCACCACAATGTGGATACCCCGCCGTTGCAACTCAGAAAGAAAGGCCTTGCCGCTCATCGCGTTTTCGTAGCGCAAGCAACCCTTTTCAAGGTTGCCTGCCGCTGCTTCTTGGGCGATGATTGAGGTGCTAAAGCCAGTCAACCGTTCCATGCTCGTAAAGCCAGTTTCGCGATCCTGGCGGTCGAAGATGTCAACCTGCACAGTCACGTCACTTCCTCCTCGCCTGCCAATACCGATCCCTCGAACGATGCACTGATCTTCATCAACGTACTTTTCGAGCTGGGGCCCAAAAATGGTTGTGAAAACTTCCTTCGGCGAAACCGAGGTTCCCTTGACATCAATCTTTTCTTCTCCCCAGAATCCAAAGTCTTTGAAGATCGACATCAGATGGCAATGGCCCGGGAAGCGAATGGTCTTGTATTCGTAGTTCTTCACTTTGCCCTGAAAGGTAAAGGGAGCAGTGGATGTGCCTCCGGACGTGACGAATGCCTCCATTTCTCCGAGTTGTTCGATGTGAATTGACTCGAGCTCCTTCAAAGTTGGCACCTTGATCACCTCGCCATCTCGCAAAACAACCGCCTCAAAGTCGTATTCCGTGACCAGTCCCTCAACGTTGAAGGTGAGCTTATAGTTGAATGGGGGCTGAGGATTTTGCGGCAAGACTCCGCAGAAAAGACGCACTGTATCAACCTCGTCAAGATTCTCGATGATGTAGCACCCCACACTATTCACCAATCCAGGGGCCAAGCCAGTGTCAGGAACGATTGTGATTTCTGCGTCTTTGGCTTCCTCATCCATCGCCAGAGTCTTGAGCGTAATCTCAGTATTGCCGCCAAGATCCACCATATCGGTGTTGGTGTCGATCGCGACCCTTGCAATATGGGGATGCATCCAATAAGGCACACAGGAGATGACGATATCCACCATCTCCAAAAAGGTGGCCAGGGCAACTGGATCAAGGGCATTCACTGCGTAGGGGACACAGATCTCGCGGCGGACAAGTTTGTTCACCCGGTCGGCACTCTTGGCAGCTTGGGTGAGATCAACATCTCCGACGAGAATTTGGGCAGGGTTGGCGAAGCGCGCCAAATCGTAAGCGGCAGCAGTGCCCTGCATACCGGAACCGAGGATTGCGAATGTGTTTTGCATAGAACGGACGGAGCTCCTCTTCTCTAGCGTCTTTGCTTTGTCGGCAGACGCCCGATACTTAGCTTCCAAGAGGTTACCTTTTGGGCTAAGTCTGCGGGGGTGGTCGGAGGGGTCCGGCTCGCTCTGGCCGAGCCCTCCCACCCTGAACCTAGTGGCTGATTTCTCCCCTAAAGTAGGAGTTCGCCTTGTTCCAAACACGATCACCGACTTTGCGGCCGATCGTGAGGCCTTCGACCATGCCGGTTCGGAAATGGATCCCCCCATAGAGCCTGCTCAGGGCAGCATCGTTCACTGCCTCCGTGATCGTTCGGTAGTTGAGCGTAGTGGGGCGCACCGGAACAAAAAGGGGATCGTGTTTACTTGAACCTGAAGCGTAGTCAATTCTGACGTTGAGCGAGTCGCTTCCCTTGAATCGGCGCATCACATCCCCCGCTGCCGCACTAAAGGTTGAGTGACCGGAAGGAACGTCTGGGAAAGGAGGAGTGATGAAGTCATCTGGTTGGAAGGGACGCCATTGGGAGGCGTCCACCAAACCAAAACCAGATCCCGGTCCGCGCCAAGACATAACTTTCTGGCCCCTGAAAAAGAATCTCATCGCAGTGATGGGCCGAACTTGGTTGTGGGCCAACTTAGAATCCCAGCAACAGATCCCAGCGTCCATCACGGCATTGCCGACCAAGAAGAACAGCTTCACATCTTTCTCCAGGCTGTACTTTTCGTCGCGACTCACTTTCTGGGCGAACTCCATCCACAGGCCCGGGGGAGTCACACTGCCTGGTCCTCCTGCCCAATACTCGGCGATCAGCTTTTGTGAATCGGTTAAGTTCGATGTGACGTCGTAGACCTCCATCAGCTCCTTTTGAAAGGCGCTAGTGCCATAAGCCGGAGGGGGTGGACAGCGGAACTCAGCCCCGTTTGTGACAGCGAAAGGTCGTACCAAACCCCAGTGGGGGGTGAGATAGGTCGGAACTCTCACCGTGCCATCGGGAAAAATAAATCTCATCGGCTGCCATTGGTTCGGGTCGTTCACCTGATCCACTGTATTGACCGGCTTGTAGCCAGTGGTGTCAGCATAACCATTCGCCTGATTCGAACCATCGTTGCGCCTCTGCCGGAGAAGCTCATCGGCAACCATGTTTCCGACTCCTTCTGGGGTTGAGGGATCGAGGCTGGTGTTTTGGGGATTGATCCCCTGACGCGCAGCAAATGAGGCAAATCGGCTCTGACGCGATTGGTAGAGATCGGAAAGAACTCGATAGGCAGCCATGCAGACCGCGATCTCTCGATTGCGCTCCGTTCTTTCCGCTTCTGGTCTGCGCAACCTGTTCCCAAACGTCACGCTGGTGGCGACAGGATCATAGGCTGCCCAGGCATCGTACATCGCAGTGGAAACCATTCCGAGCATCCGGCTGGAAATCGTCGGAGCGCCTCTCGTTTCTTCGATCGAAATCAGGGCCTCGTCCACCCATTCCGAGGCCTTCGACTGTCGCAGGGTCGGTAAGGGCTGGGGCGAGACTGGGCCTCCGCCTCCGCCGCCGCCACAGCCGGCCAGGACTAAACCAGAGAGGGCCAAACAAGCCCAGGAGCTTATTCTCATATTAGCTGCTCTCAGCAAAGATGAGACCATCTCCGCCAAGGAATCTGAGAACCCGTAAATCACCCTGGGTTCCTGGGCTTTGCCCAGGGGCCTTGCTCTGCCTGAGGGCAGACCGGACGAGTGCTCGGAATTTGCTCGCCCAAGTGAGGAACCGGTCGGGCGTGGCCGTGGGCGAAGGCAGAGCAAGGCGACTCTCACTGAGTGAGGTGGTTGCCGTGGAGTGGGGAGACTAGGGTGAGAACAGTCACCTCTGGTGGGCAGCAAAACCGGGAGGGAGGGCCTGTAGTAGCAACGCCCCGCGACACATAAAGAGGGGTCGGAGCCTCGGGGAAGAAGCCCCTCAGATACTTGCGCCCATTGCGGGGCGACGTGGGAGCCCATCCCCAAGGAAAGACGAATTGCCCTCCGTGACTGTGGCCACTCACCATCAGATCCAGCCCCCGCGGCAACAAGTCAACCAGATCTGGCTCGTGCCACAAAGCGATGGTCGGCAAGGTCAGATCAGCCCCGAAAAGGGGCGAGTACGGATCGGGGTTTCCCTCGTTCCCACTATCGACACCCAAAAAGTTCACCCCTCCCAAGGTTGCTACTTCGTTTATCAGGAGGCGAATCCCGAGGTCTTCTAAGACCGGCCGTAAGTCCTCTGCATCGCCATAATAATAGTCGTGGTTCCCAGCAATCGCCAGCACCGGAACGCCGAAAACCGAGAGCAGTGAGAGGTGCCGCCGAAGATGGGTGAGAGTGTCGTGCCGCCAGTGACAAATCAGATCACCAGCCAAAACCACCACGTCAGGCTTCTGGGAAGCGAGCCACGAGACTGCCGACTCCAAAAGGACAAAGCTGCTACTCGGGCCTAGGTGAAGGTCTGCCAACAAACCAAGGCGAAACCCAGATTTTTCATTCGGCCAGTCCTTGAGAGTCAACTTCTTGGCCTCTGGCTTCAAGTCGTAAGCCTCGACAAGAGCGCCGAAACCGAGCAGACCAGCACAAACCCCCAAGCCACCCCAAAAAATGGTGCTGGATGAGATGGGCATGAGGCGGAAGGTACCTTATCGCGGGGCGAAGAGAGTCGCGGATGACTCGACCCACTCTGCCAAGTGCACGATCGACTGAGCTTCTCGGCGAACCTCCCGCAAAGGAGTCAACTCCCGTTCGCTGATTTTAGTAATAGGGCGATTCAGATCTTGGGGCCCCATGATGTCTCCCACCCAATGCGAATCGTTTAACCCAAAGACGTGACCGAACTCGTGGAGCGCTGCATGGGTCATGTTGTCAAGCGTAAGACATCTTCCCCCAGGAGACAAGGTACGCAGGGTCATGTCAGCCGAAACCTGAGCCGAGTAATCATCTCCGATTTGCACCACGTTTCGAGACCAGACAAGGTGCCCGGCAGCATCTGCGCCCCACACCTTCAAATCACTGCGAAAACCGATTCTCACCGCAGAGACCCCCCCAGTGACAAATCTAATTTCCACCTCGTTCCCCAGGGAATCCTCCCACGCTTTTGCTGCCTTCACGACTGCTGCTTCGGCATCAGCTCTCTGGCTGGTCACCACTCCCGATAAATCCAAACGAACTCTCAGCACTCTTGGATTTAAGACAAAGTCAGCGTACGCGACTGCTTGGCGAAACTCTCCCTGCTCCGCAAAAGTTTCTGCCTTTTGAAGTGCCGCGTAGAGACTTTGCTGAATAACGACCGGTCGAGGGGTAGTTGCTCCCCCAATTCCCATCGCCAAGGGGAGCGAAATCCCAATTGCCAGTGCCCGAGCCAGAAAAGTCGTCCACATGAATGAAGCCTCGATTGGCGCCCAACCAGCCAACTAATGAGTCTTTTCCGCCTTCGAGCTGGGGCAAGCTCAGTTAAATTTGCCAGGTTCCTCAGAAAACTCTGTCACCTTCGAATCGGCCACACAAAAGGGCCATAAGCCCGAGGTAAAAGCCGCACTATGGCAAACAAGGTTCGGCTTGGGTTAGTGGGTTGCGGCGGATTTATGCGACACCACCTGAGTTTCATCGTTGACGATTCCGACTGGCAAATCACCTCACTCTGCGAAACAAATGCCGAACAGATCGCCAAAACTCACGAGGCATATCCGTCTCTTGCCGACCTCCCGATCTTCGCCGAATCTGACCAGTTGGCAGAATCAGGACTCCTTGACGCAGTCATCATCGGCACTCCCCACACCCTCCACGCCGATCAGATCGTAAAGTTTCTCTCCTGTGGAATCCACGTCCTCGTGGACAAACCTATGGTGACGACGATCGCCGACGCCCACCGAGTGATCAAGGCGAGAGACGAATCAGGGCTCGTTTGCGGGGTGAGCTACCAACGCCACGGCAAAGGTCAATTCCGCTGGATGAAGGAAAAGATCGACACCAAGGCCTTCGGAAATCTTCAGTTTGTGAATTCACACTTGGGTCAGGAGTGGTTTCGCCTGACCAAAGGACTCTGGCGACAAGAAATGGCCCTCTCCGGCGGGGGACAACTGAACGACTCTGGCAGCCACATGGTGGACATTCTGCTTTGGATGACTGGCGAAGAGGCTGACCTCGTCACAGCCTTTACCGATCATAAGGGCAGCGAGGTCGATATCAACAGTGCCGTCACTGTCAAGTTCAAAAGCGGTGCCTTTGCCAACCTTTCCATCATAGGTGACGCACCCCGATGGCACGAGCGCCATTGGCTTTGGTTTGATGATGCCATGGTAGAGATTGACGACCCAGTCATCCGGGTCTACGACAGCAAATACCAAGTCGAGATCATCGAAGAGTTCGCCGAAGACATCACTCCTGAACGAAACTTCTTAGAGGCGATCCGGGGTGAAGCCGAGATCCTGGCTCCCGTTGAAAGCGGACTGCGCACGATTGAGCTCACAGAAGCAGCTTGGCGGAGTGCCGCGGATGGTGGCTCGGCGCAACGGCCCTAGGCAAGCCTTCTCATTGTTTCAGATTCAGTCTCGTCGACAGGATAAGAGAGATTAGCACCCCCCGAGAGAGACTGAATTCATAAGTGATCAACAATTACCGTCTTTGGGATTCAGGTTAGTTCTCCAGGCTAACAATTACTCAATAGTAAACCAGCGAAGCATAAGAGGAATTGCTTGATGTCTTGACAATATGGCAATCTCGGCAATACATTGCCCCTATTACCAAGTCGTCGTTATAACTTAGATCTTCGACCGGAAGATCACAGCCAAAGGTGCCTAGGAAAACCATAGGCTTCCCACACTCGGGACAAAGTGATCTCTTGAAAGCCGCATACCCCAACGGATACTCGCCGAACGAACACGTAAACATGAATTCGTCCTTACGGCTAACTCGATTCCAATCATGCTCCAGCACCTCCTCAAATTCCGCCGAATTGGGTTCGAAATCCCATGCAATCGGCATCTCCTCCGGCCCGGATCCTGTCTCAAATGCAACGAAATCTATTTCGACCGGCTTGAAAAATCGTCGATTATCTAAGAGCAAGAACGAGTCCACTGTATCGATAATAGCCAAATAGCTTTCCTCAATACGATAAGCTGTGTATCTTTGAGCCAAACAAGTGCAGCAGACCTGAATCGGAATTTCCCTTCGAACTTCGACCAGAACTTCGCTGACTTCTTCCGGCAGAGTCACAAGATTGCACATCTGTGCACCACAAACTCGACAGATACCAGTGTAATGGCTGTGGCCACAAAGTCTTAGGGTAAAGGCAGACTCATGATAAGCAAAAGGGACATCTCGTCGGTCAATAAATAGTTTAGACATTATCCGCCTCCAGGTATCGGCTCAGACCATAGTGAGCAAAGTGCGATTCGCCAACGGCGAGTGCTGTCTCTAAATCCTTAAAAGGAATCGTATCCCATGACTTGTCATAGTGCTTCAGCAACTTACCAATCCTCCGATCGTATACCTTTTCCTGAGATAGACATCCGTGAAACTGAGAGTCTCTGGTAAAGGTTTCGTTCAGCATCCACTCGAGAAACTCTATTGAGACGGCTGCACAGAGAGCTTTGCCTCTGATTGTTTCGTCGATCAAGTCCCGATAAATCTGGATAGATTCTGGTTTCGAATCAAGAAAGCAATTTAGGCGTGCGGCTGCGAGATGGGCCAGAATGGACTCAGGAAAGAACCCGATAAAGATTCGAGAAAACTCCTTGAGCCTCTCTCTATCGGTACTCCTAGGATGCTGGTCAAAGAGATAGTGGAAAAGAAGATGATAGATCCCGCCGCCTACATCTTGCAATCGATGGCAGACGCGGTAAGGATCCCCGGCAAACATCTCGTTCATCTGGTTTGAAATCGTGAATTGTGAGTCAAAATACTCGATAATTGCATCCGCAATCCTCAGCCTGAGATTGTCTGGTTCCGCTTTCCCCAATTTTTCATACCCAATCCGTTTCGTATCTCGCCCAGGGTCATCATGATGAAAAATCACCATTGGCTCATTTACCAGAGGTGCAATCCTGCGAGTAACTCTTCTGTCTAACTTACCATCCCACAATGTCTCAGCAACAACTCCTTGAAATCGAATGGTTTGTTGATGATTCCAAATGCGAGCACTCCAATCCACGCGACTCCGCAGATGCGACCTGAGGTTGAATCGGAGAAGAGTATAATAGTCATGCTCTGCAAGAAGCTTGTAGATTTCCTCTCGCGCATTGACCCGCGGAGAACAATAAAAGCGCTCATCATCATCTAATCGAAGAGCAATACACTTTTCAGGCAAGTGAACTATCAGCTCGTTCATTGCCGTCGCATAGGAACCTTTCCACTCTATCGAGACATAACATTCTTGACCATTACTGTCTGGAGCAAATCCCTCGGAGTAACCAACCAAGAAGGAATCACAGACGCTTTCAAGGGATCTCATGCATTCGAACAGACTTTCTTCAACCTGCTCCGTTAAGATCACGCCAATAACTTGTCGCTTTTTCATTTACATCCTGAACGATACCAAGGGAGCCCATTGTTCATGAACCCTCCCCCTCCGCCACCGCCTCCTCCCGTTCTGATGCCACCGGGTCTGACGGGATTCCCATAACTGCTTGGCACCGAACCACTTCTGGGAAGATTGCTACCAGCCCACCTCCGCGACCGCGGATGAGCATCCCGCCATTCCTTTGCTTGCCTCAGTATCTTCGTTATAAACCTTCGAATACGAGGATCGCTACTGTTCATTACGAGGTTCAGAATCCTTCTGGCGTCATCTTTCGTAAAATTTCTTCTATTGCGACCGTACTTTTGTTCATATTGTGAAATTATCTCACCAACCGCTTCATTGTATTGCCTATGATCATTATCGAAATAGTGAGGTTCACTTAGGGGGCCAGAAATTGCTCCGTTGCCGTTCCAAACTTTAGCTGCGTCCGAACTCGCTCTTCCTCCTTTCCAAAACTCAGTCGGAATGAAATGATGCCCTCGCCCCCGGAGTCCATCCGGATCAGAAAGATTGACAGGATCATTCTCCGCATAGGAGTACCAATTCCTGCCATCCTTTATCGGATCTCTGGTCAGGAAGCGGCCGGTGAAGGAGTCGAAATAGCGATGGCCGAGGAGTTTCAGGCCAGTGGCGTCTTCCTGGTAGCCAAATCCCCCCGCATAGCCAAAGGCTGAACCCCACGTTCCGGTAGAAGCGATAACGTTTCCAAAAGCGTCATAGTCCCTCTTCGCCACCATCTGTTGGGCGACATTGGACATGGCTTCCACGGACTTCAGTCCGTGGTGCTGGTACCG
>JALOLT010000030.1 GCA_025455775.1 Fimbriimonadaceae bacterium | reverse complement strand
TCGATCCGCCCGAAGCTGCCCGGCATCGACCTGCCCGGCATCTTCGAGGTGCGCACCGTGCCCGATGCGCGCGCCATCCGTGCATGGGTCGAGCGCGGGACCGAGTTCCTCGCCGGCATGAACACCTATTCCGGCATCCAGATGCTGCGCCCGGCGCTGCGCGCGGTCGTGGTGGGTGGCGGATTCATCGGGTTGGAGACCGCCGAGAACCTGCGCCATCGCGGCTTCGAGGTAACGCTGGTCGAGATGGCGGACCAGGTGTTGGCGCCCCTCGACCGCGAATTCGCCCGCCTGGTGGAGGGACACCTCGCGATGAACGGCGTCGCGGTGTCGCTCGGCGACGGCGTGGCGGGGTTCAGCCAGGCGGAGGGTGGCAGGATCAACGTCGCGACGCGCGCTGGCAGGACCTGTCCTGCCGATGTGGTGATCCTCGCGCTCGGCGTGCGACCCGACACGGCGCTGGCACGCGGCGCGGGTCTCGAGATCGGCGCGCTCGGTGGCATCCGCGTGGACGACAGGATGCGCACCAGCGATCCCGACATCTTCGCCGTCGGCGACGCGGTCGAGGTGCGCGACGCCGTCACCGGGGAATGGGGCCTCGTGGCATTGGCGGGTCCTGCGAACCGGCAAGGGCGCATTGCGGCCGACGTGATCGCCGGGCGCGATTCCCGCTACCGCGGAACCCAGGGCACCGCGATCATCGGCCTGTTCGGCGCCGCCGCAGCCTGGACGGGCGCCAGCGAGAAGACGCTGCTGCGGCTCGGCATGACGGACTACGAGAAGGTCTATCTCTATCCGAACTCCCATGCCGGCTATTACCCGGGGGCGCGGCCGGTCGCGATGAAGGTGCTGTTCCGCCGTTCGGACGGAAAGGTTCTCGGTGCTAAAGCAATGGCAACGGCCTTCTCTTCTTCATCCTCCGCTGCCGCTCTTCGCTTCATCACTTCTTTCCAGGAGTAATTTGTGGCCCCTTCCACCGCGAGACGAAGATTGAGATCCTTCTCATCAGGTGTTCGATAAGAAATCTTGAAGGGTGCAATGTCACGTTGCTCGGCAAAGACAACGGGAAGTTTGATCTCTTGGGAGAGAACTGTAACGAGTTCTTGCGTTGTACCTCCCTTGAATTCCCAAGTGCTGGTCGCTTGCAAACCAATCAGCAACGTTGCGATTATCATTACGCTCCTCGGGGCTTGATAACTCGTTGCTCTACTCGTTCAATGGTCGGATCCCAAAGCGGATGTGGATTAAATGAAATCGTCCTTCCGCAAACCCTTATCTGATCGGCACTGGTTCCCGTGATTGTATCGTATATCTGAACTTTTGTGTGCAAGACTTGAAGCGATGAAACCACAGGAACCCTAAGGAGACCTCCGTGGAAAAAGGTTCCTTTCGGAGGATCTCCGGCCCTCTCTGCGACAAGATGTACTTCATTCTGCCAAATCGGAGGTTCATTCGGTTCAGATAAGCCAAAGCGAATCGAAATGGTTGGGGCTGTGGGACTCGCTTCTGTCTTTACGGCACAGTCGATATCAATCCACTTGTCGAAGTCTTTCGAGTCAATCTGGAAGGAATAAATCCCACTGCTTAGCAACTCGACTGGCGAGGCAGTACCATCTAAGATGCGAATTGCCGTAATAGATTGCAAAGAGTCGAACCCCCACGGAAGCTCCGGCTTCGATGGTTCGATTTGAATCGGGGGATCGTCAGAATATGATGACAAAGACGTGATGAAACATGCGATAAAAAATGAATAGTATTGCTTACCATATATCTAAGTATATACACGGAAGGCCGACATGCATTGGCACCAAAAAGAAATGGGCCCAAAGTCCCAAAGATAAGGATCGGCGTATCATTTCTGCCTTCTTGGATCGGACTGCTATGGCCCTTAACGTCAGTTTAACGCCTCGCTCGGTAACGTGGGGAAGTGCTAGTGACATCCTTCCTGTTCACCCTTGCCTTCACCGCGCCAAGCGAAGAACCAGTGACTCAAGTCCGTCCCCTCGTAATAGCCCACAGGGGAGCTTCAGGTTATCGGCCAGAACACACGATGGAGGCCTATGAGCTCGCGATTCGCCAGGGAGCAGATTACATCGAGCCAGATTTAGTGATCACAAAGGATGGAGTTCTTATCGCTCGCCACGAGAACGAATTAAGCAAGACCACCAATGCTGCAGCGAAGCTGGAGTACGCCAGCCGTCGCACGACCAAAACCATCGACGGGACGAAAGTGACAGGGTGGTTTGCCGAAGACTTCACCCTTGCCGAGATCAAAACTTTGCTGGCGCGCGAAGGAATGGCAAGCCTCCGTCCAGAAAGTGCCAAATTCAACGACCAATATCAATGAGGCGGTTCTTGGCGACTGGGATTGATGGCTTCTTCACCGACTTTCCTGACTCCGGGCGTGCGGGTGTGTCGCCTCGTTAGCCTTGCTTCTAGCCAGGGAAACGTGCCGGACGCCAAAGTCCCTCAGTTTCAGGAAGCCCAAGAGCGATATTCAGGGCCTGAATCGCTTGCCCAGCCATCCCTTTCACCAGATTATCAAGGGCAAGCGTGACTGTCGTTGCGGTTCCATTGGTCGCGACCGCCAGCTCGATAAAGTTACTCCCCACCACTGTTGCCAGACGCGGCACCTCGACATGGCGAAGAAAAGGATTTTGAGCCGTGAGAGAGATCAAGTTCTGGCGGCAGACTCTTTCTTCCGCTTCTGCCGTGAAGGCCAGGAAGATCCCCCGCGCAAAGGGGCCAGAGAGGGGGGTGAAATGGAGGCGACCAGGGCCGAATCTCTGATCTACCTCTGCCAGGTGCTGGTGGTTCAAAACCTTGTAGGGCCGGACATCATTGACCCGCGTCGGGTGGTGGGTGGTCGCAGAAGGATTGACCCCCGAACCAGTAGAGCCAGTGATTCCGACCGCCGAGACGAAGCGAGCCTCGCTCCCATAAATCGCCATACCAATCTGGAGGCCAGTGGCAAAACAGCCAGGACAGGCAATACGCTGAGCCCCTACCAACCCTTCCCGATCAAGCTCAGGCAAACCATAGGCGAATGTCGGTATCAGATCGGGCGAAGCATGGGAGCCGTAGTATTTCTCGACCAAATCCAAGTCTTGCAGCCGGTAATCCGCGCTCAGGTCGACAAAATAGAACTCTTCAGCCGCCGAGCCAGCTTCTTGCATGAGATTTGGCAGTTGCTTCTGAAACTGACCATGGGGCATCGCACCAAAGATGACCGCCTGATCCCCAGCCAAGAGGCGCGAAAAGTCGATCTTTGATGCTACGCGCTCCCCGGACCAGAATCCCCTGAGGTGGGGATGCAGATCCTCAATGAGTGGCTCATCCTCGTTGCGGCTGATCACCTGAACGTCGGCAAAATGGGGATGGCCTGGGAGCCACGTCAGGAGCTCTCCCGCCCCATACCCAGATCCCCCCAAGATCGCAGCATGAATCTTCAAAACTTCTTCACCAATTCGAGGACTCGTTTGCCGAGCTCTTCGCCTCTCGATCTCGCGTTGATGGCTGGCACCCCAAAGGTTTTTTCGACAAATCGAGTGCCGACGGCATTGTCCGTCGCTGGTCCACACACCACATCGACTTTCACTCCAAACTTTCGATCCAGAAATTCGAGGGCCCCTGAGACTCCAACTGGGTCATTTGCGCAAAGGAGACAAGCGGCAGAGTGAGCCATCAGCTCCTTGTGGGCGAGGATCGCCTGAACCCCGTACTCTCCCATGATTCCGTCTCCCGTCTCGGCAACGATGACGTCTGCTCCCAGCCGGTCTGCCTCGGCAAAGAGGATCTGGGCAGTTTCGACGCTTGTTGCATCGCTGCTGGTCACAACCCCTGTGTCGGTGAAGTCAAAAGCCCAGGCTGCTCCGTAATCCTTCATCGCCAGAATGTCCCGCACGAGGGAGACACCAGTCAGTTTGATCCCTGCGACCTTAAGCCCAGCTGAGGCAAGCGACTTGACGAGCTTGCAGCAAGCAGCTGTTTTGCCAGAATTCATGCAGGTTCCGACTACCGTTACAACCGGAATCCTCCGCCTGATCTCCCCCTTTGCAATCGACTTCTGTCGAATGTTGGCGGGAGTTCCCACGCGACTTTGAAAGGTGGGATAGCTCAGGACTTGGCCAAGAATTTCGATCTGAAAGGGAGGGCCGACTTCAGGCGAATAGCTCAATGCCTGTCCCATGACTCCCCCCAGGTTCAAAAGGTTAATCACATCGCCAGGAGCAAGGGTTGACGGGACAACCCCTTCGTAACCCATCAGTGCATTTCGGTGGCCAAGGGCCCCCACGATGAGATCTCCCACTTGAAGGGTGCTCATTCGTCCGTAAACATCCTCAAGTTGGTTATAAGAGCTCTTTTCGTTCAGCACCTTGGCAACGATGACTGCCCCTGCTTCCAATTCAATTTGGTCGGTGGTGGTGAGGGTCTTGCCGACACCGATGTTCCGAGTGACGGAGCCAATCTTATCTACTGTGAGTCGGATGAGTCACCTCCTTGAACCTTTGCCACAAGGCCTTGGGTGAGGCCGAAGACTTTCGCGAACCCTGCCGCTTCCTCTGCCGTCCACGATCGATTCGCCTCTCCGTAACTGGCGACAGAGGGATCCATGAGAGAATGGGGTGACCGAACTCCCAACACAGTGAATCGCTCAGGCGCGATCTTGATGCGAACCTCGCCAGTGACAACTCCCTGACTTCTCTGCAGGAATGCCTCCAGATCCCGGCAGATTGGGTCAAAGAAGTGCCCCTCATGCAGGTAGGCCCCGTACTGGTTACCCAGGGATTCCTTCCAAAGGAGTTGCTTGCCAGTGAGAACCGCTTTTTCGAGTTCTCTGTGGGCACCAATAATGAGGTGGGCGGCAGGAGCCTCATAGCCGATGCGTCCTTTGATCCCGAGAATGGTATCGCCGAGATGGTAGCCCCGCCCGATTCCATATTTGCGACCGATCTCATTCAGATTCAAGACCAGAGCGATCGGGTCAAGTGTCTCGCCATCAAGCCCGACCGGTTCGCCCTTCAGAAAACTCAAAGTGACCTCTCGGGGGGTCTGGCTGGGATCAATCTCCCCTCCGGGGAAGGCCTCTGGGGGCAGATTTTCCCAAGTATTCAAAGTCTCCCGTCCCCCAATTGAGCCCCCCCACATCCCTTCGTTCACCGAGTAGGTCGTGGTCTTGGGAGGAAAGGTGATCCCTCGCTCTGCCAAGTAGTCGGTTTCTTCCTGGCGGCTCAGAGCAAGGCTTCGAATCGGGGTCAGAATTGGCGTACCAGGGAGCAAAGAGCGAAAGGCAACGTCAAAGCGGATCTGATCATTGCCAGCCCCGGTCGAACCGTGGACGAGTGCCTGAGCTCCGATCCTTTTCGCCTCGAGGCTGATTAATTCTGCCTGACAGATTCGTTCCGCCGAGACGCTCAAGGGATAGGCTTGGCCCCGAAGGACGTTCCCATAAACTAAGAACCGCAAGGCACCCTCCCAGAGTCGCGGTTTCCCGTCGATGGTTATGTGGCTGACGACTCCAAGACGATGAGCGAGGCCCTCAATCCGAGCGAGTTCTTGACCATCGAAGCCCCCGGTATCGACTGTAATCGTAGCGACGTCGTACCCTTGCTCCTGTAGGTACAAAACGCAAAAGGAAGTATCTAATCCGCCAGAGAAGGCAAGGGCAGCGAGGGGTCTGTTCATAGTCATTCAGTCTCGGAACCGGCTGATTTCATTCGGTAAAGCGTGCATGCGGAACGAAAAGCCATTTGTTCCCAATATTCATTCAGTTTTGCCAAGTCTCGTCGGCACTCAGCAATTCCTTCATTGCCAGGGCCTCCGAGGTGAGTTTCTGCCTGGCTCTCTGGTCTGGCGAAGGTGCCTTCCTTGAGCTGCTGGGCGATGACCCCGTAAGCATCTCGAAAGGCCATGCCCCCTCGCACCAAGTCGACGGCGGCTTGGGTGGCATACAGGTCATCGCTCATCGCTTGCTGGCATCGTGATTCGTTCACCGTCATGTTGTCGATCAGGGCGAGGCAGACCTTCAGGGTCTCAGCCAGGATCCCGCCTGCCCGGATGGTTGGAGCTTTTAGGCGCTGAAAGTCGCGGTGATAGCTTCCAGAAAGTCCGGTCGCAAGGTAAGAAACGCTGGCCCTGAGCCCGCGAATCTCGCGACAACAGGCTCTAGCCAGTTCTACCGCGTCTGGGTTCCGCTTCTGGGGCATGATACTCGAACCAGTCGTAAACTCCTGGCTGAGGGATAAGTAACCGAACTCTTCGCTCGTGTAGAGCCAGATGTCGTTTAGCCACCGCTCCAACACAAGCCCGATCGAATCAAGCTGGCTGAGGTAAGCCAGCTCCATCCGGCCGCGAGAGTTTTGCACGTCAGTCGGGCTGAGCTGAACCAGGCTGAACCCGAGCAAGCGCGCTACGAGCTCCCGATCCAGAGAGAGGGGAACGCCGAAGCCAGCAGCTCCCCCCAGGGGACAGCGGTCTAATCTTGTGTACACACCTTGGCCAGCTTGAGATTCTTCTGCCAAGGCCGAGCTTGTCGCAACTGCCCACTGAGCCCAGTTGCTCGGCATGGCCTTACGAAGGTGGGTGTAGCCGGGAAGGGAAATCTTGGCTGCTCTTTCACCAAAATCGAGGAGTTTTTGGGACAACTGCCCAACTAGCAGCATCTGATTGGTGAGATCTGCCATGAGCCAGAGTCGGAGCGCGACTGCCACCTGATCATTGCGGCTCCGACCTGTGTGGATTTTCTTTCCCGCTTCTCCGACCTCGCGGACCAGGCGGTCTTCGAGGTAAGTGTGGCCATCTTCCTCCTGGATTTCTGGCTTGACTGGGTGAGAAAACTCTTCCGCGATTTGGGCGAGAACTTTTGTGAGGTTCGAGAGTTCCTCTATGGTTAAGAAGCCGATTTCGGTGAGCATTGTCGCATGAGCCCAAGAGGCCAAACAGTCCCAGAACACGATCGCTTGGTCAACTGTTCGGTCTTCTCCGATGGTGAACGCGAGCATCAGCTGGTCAACATCTTCGCCTTTATTCCAAAGTGGTTTAGACATCTCTAAGGGCCTCTGCAAAAGATCGGATGATCGCTTGATAAACCAAGCAGCCATCCTCGAACTCCGTCTCTGTTAAGTATTCGTTGGCAGTGTGGGATCGCTTAGTCTCTCCTGGGCCCAACTTTACCGCCGGAATGTCTCCGAGGAAGCACCAATCGCTCACGGTCGCAGAGCCAATCCCCCGGTCTCTTTGGGAGGCCGAGAGAGCGAGGCTGGCAAGGGGGTGGCCCTCTTTGAGGCTCTTGCAGAGGTACCGGTTGGAGAAGACCTCGACTTCGCTCTCCCACTCCGCCTGTGCCCACTGGGTGATGGCTTCGGCTGGCGCGCTCGGGGTTGTGCGAAAATCAACGAAGAACTCACAGTGATCTGGGACTTGGTTTCGCTTGAGTCCACCCTGGATCAGGGTGACTTGGCCAGAAACTGCTCCCAGGAGTGGATCGCATGGGAACTGTTTGTTCTCGATCCTCACGATGTCGTTCCCTGCTTTGTGAATCGCATTTTGGGTCACGTCTGGGTGGGCGACATGCCCAGAGACTCCCTTAGCGATCCCTTTCAGGATCAACATTCCTCTCTGGGCTAGGCAGACCTCCAACCCAGTTGGTTCACCAACGATCGCACCATCGATCGTTCCTAAAGTGGGGAGGACGAGGCTGATTCCTGCTGCGCCACCAATCTCTTCTTCCGCGGCGAGAACGAGAACTACTTGGCCAGGGAGATCTTCGCGAAAGTGGGTGAGAAAGGCCTCGACCATCGTTGCGGCACAGCCCTTGGCATCGTTCGAACCGAGCCCCACCAGCTTTCCGTCGCGCCATTGAGCATCCCACGGATCCTTTTCCCATCCCTCACAGGGTGGCACAGTGTCGAGATGGCTGACCAGCAGCAGGCTCGGGCCTTGGGTTCCGCTCCTCGCGATCAGATTATTGCCGACTCTTGTTTGGGTGACTCCCTGGGATACCAGGTAGCTGCTGGCGACCTCCACAACTGCCTCTTCTTCGCCACTCAGACTCTTGGTTCGAACGAGACCGCGGAGAAACGCTTTAGACTCTGTTTCGGGAACGGACATTTTGGGGCTCGTTAGGGAGTGTGGATCATGGTGCCGGAGCCCTCGTTGGTAAAGATCTCGACAAGCAAGGAGTCTGGCGCAAAGCCTCCCACGAGGTGAACTGCGGGAACCCCACCCTCGATGGCGTGGAGCGCAGCCGCGAGTTTTGGCTTCATGCCTCCCGCAATCCAGTTCTCCTTGTGGGCTGCCTCGATCTCTGCCTTCGTGATCGCAGGGATCAGGCTTGATGGATCATCTACATCACGCAGGAGGCCCAAGACCCGAATGACAAAGATGAGCTTTTCTGCCGTTAAAGCAGTGGCAAGGTGGCTCGCAACTGTATCTGCATTAGTATTCAGAACCTCTCCCGCAGCACTGAGGGTGAGCGGGGTGACGATAGGGAGATAACCTGCGCCGAGAAGATCGTGAAGAATCTTCGCATCAACTGCATGAATATCACCAACTTGGCCAAAGTCAACCTTCTCTCCTTCGATGGAAACAGGGGGTCTCTTTTGGGCAACAATCAAACCTGCATCAAGTCCGGAGAGTCCCACTACCGGCAGGTTAACAGAACGAAAGGCAGCCAGGATATCTGTGTGCACTTTGCCTGCTAGGGTCATTTTGACTGCCTCCAGTTGAGCCTCATCTGTAACGCGTCGGCCAGCGACTTTGCGCACCTCTAGCCCCAATCTGGCACTCAGATCGTCAATCGCAGTTCCACCTCCGTGAACGACCACGATCTTTACCCCCAGATGCCAGAGTAAAGCGATCTGCTCGACGACCTGGGTTAAAGAATGGGGTGCCTCAACCACCTCGCCTCCGATTTTGATGACAAAGATTTGACCCCGAAAACGACTGAGATACGGAGTCGCGGTTCTCAGGGCATCCATTCCGTTTACCATAGTGCCTCCTGCAACAGATGATGCATCATTACTCGCTGAACATGAAAACGGTTTTCCGCTTGATCCACTACCCGAGAGAACGGGCTGTCGAGGACTTCTTCCCCTACTTCCAGACCCCGTCGGGTCGGGAGGCAATGCATGAAGATCGCATCTTCTGCCATATCTTCGAAGTGCCTCAGGGTAGGCATCCAGCCTGGTTGGCGGAGGGTGCTTGCCTGGGTGGAGGCAGTGGCAGGTCCCCACGCCTTTGCATAGAGGACGTGGCTGCCAGCCAGTGCCTCAGCTTGGCTCTCTGCCTTGACGACCGTTCCCCCTGCTTGGCTTGCCAGCTGAGAGGCTTGTTGCCAAACCTCATCGGTGAGATCAAATCCTGGTGGGTGGGCGACCCTGACTTCACACCCAGCCGCTGCTGCCGAGAGAAGGAATGAGTTCGGAACTGCCTTGGGCAAGGGCTTCACGTGAGGCGCCCATGTCAAGGTGACAGGGAGCCCTTTGAGTTTCCCGAATGTTTCCGCCATGGTCAAAACGTCTGCCATTCCTTGACAAGGGTGCTCGCGCGAGCCTTCCATCGAGATCACTGGAACAGTGGCGAGCTTGCGGAATCCCTTGACCACCCTTTCGCGGTTGTCATCGTCGTCTCCCAGTCCTTCGCTAAAGCTTCTGACAGCCAAAGCGTCTCCGTATCGCGAGAGCACCGGAACAGCTTCCTTCAGGTGTTCGGTTTTGTCGCCATCCATCACAACTCCGTCCCGATCCTCGAGCTTCCAGACTCCGTTTCCTACTTCAAGGGTGACGCACGAGCCACCCCCTCTGGCCATCACTGCTTCAAAGCTGGTTCTGGTGCGCAGGCTGGGGTTGAAGAAAACTGACACGAGAACCTTGCCAGAAAGGTGGTGCCCTGGGGATTCCTTTTTCCAGGTTGTTGCTTGGGCGAGGATTTTCTCGAGTCCCTGGCTCCCCAGATCAGCGATGGAGGTGATGTGTCTCAAGGTTTCTTTCACAGTGCTTTGGTTTGCTTCTCCCCCTGTCGCTTTGAGTGATGTGGGAGGGAAATCTGATTCTGACCCTGCCTCTTCCCTCGCAGGAGCGATCTTGCCAAAGGGCCTATGATGTCGATTCAAAATCAGTAGTGAAACACAAGCAATCGGAAAGCGTCTCTCTTCGGGCAGGAGAGAGATTTTTTCAGATTCCCAGACAGGAGTTCCAACAATGAAGCGTCTTTTCATCACCACCCTTTTCCTTGCGGCCGTTATCGTCGCTGGTGTTGTTTTGGCTCCTTCCGGTGCCGCGGGATCGGCTCACAGCACTCTTACAGTCCCTGGATTGGTTCTTTCGACGATGCGCGCGATGTTGCCTCAGGGTGGATCCCCTGAGATCCAAAATGAGGCTGCTGCTGATTGGCAGGTTTCTGAGTACGACGTGAGAAGTGATCCAGACGAGGGTCCAATCTTCATCCCGCTTGCGCTGGGTTCTTAGGGTCGCTCTCGCCCAGCCCAGTTGTTCAGGCGTGGTTCCCTCGGGGGACAGGGCAGGTGCTCTCAGAAGCTTGTTGATCCCTTTCATCGAGGGGCGCCGCCGGAGGGCAGCCCGGCCGATTGTTTGGACTTTGCTTTCCTCGTGAACTACCGGGCGGGGGGGCCGTGGGCGAAGGCGGCGCCTGGTGATTTCCGGCCTCGAAACAGGCCGCCCTTTGGTTCTGATCAGCGGGGCGAGTTTCTTCTCGGGGCTGCTGGCTGGCTTCGGCGCTGGGAAGAATTGGAATTCGTTTGACCCGTTCGTCTCTGCTGAGTCGAACCAGCCGAGCCATCCCAATTGCGCGTTCCACTCGTTCCAGGTTGGTTCGTGGATCGGCGGTTCGGACGATTCGTACTGGTTTGATTTCGTTGGCTAGGCGGAGTCGTTGGCCGAGTCGTGCCTGACGCAGGTCTCGAAGGCGCAACAGCTGGAGTCGCTGGACGAGACGGAGTAGCTGGTCTCGTCCAGCGAGCCATCGTACGGAACTGATCCCCCGTGTAAAGAGCAGCGGCAGAGGGATTCGTTTTCGGAACCCACACCAAGATGCCATTTTCCGCCGCAGCAACACCACTGTCACGAGGAAGGTCAAGCTCGGCACCTGTATCAAGGTTTAAGAGGATCGAACGCCCTTGCCGCAAGAAACGAAGCACCGAAGGAGATATGACCCCCTGAATCGAACCCCGAATCTCAGCCGCATCTCGAGCACTCATCAAATTTGTGTCGATCACTCCCACGCGAGTCCCGCCAGACTCACTCGGAGCAAAGGTCACGCCAAAGGGCGAGCCTGGAATCATGCGACCATCTACGACTTTGCTCGGCAAGGGCTGAAAACGAGATTCCCCAGAGCGAAGATCAAATTGGGCAATTCCACTCCCATCAGAAGTGTTCGTCACTGCCATCAGGGTATCGCCCCTAAGGGCCAAGCGATCATTCACCCGTCCCTTGGCAGTCGATAGACCCCTGAACCGGCCCAAAACCTTCGCCGCAGGGTCTGCCTGAGTCAGGTCATATTCGACAAGAGCTTCGAGCCAGGGTCGATTGGACCGATCTTCCCAACGCAGCAAAAGGTACAAACGGGAACCCCTTGTTACCCAGCCGCTCAGGGCACTCGCCGTTCTGGTGCGTTCGCCTGACTCAGTGAGACGGCGGTGTTCCGCGATCTGACTCTCAGAAAAGAGTCTTGTGTTGAAAGGAACACTCGGGTAAGTGGCTGTTTCACTGTAGCCAGCAAAGGAGATGGTTAATCCCCTTTGATCAAAAACGACATCCTTACCGGAAATGCGCCAATATGCTCTTGTTGCTGCCGCGTCCATTGGCCCCGACTCATTCGTCCGAACAATTGAGCGCCCCTCTGGACCAACCACCGTGAAGACTCCGTTTGCGAAAGTCACTTCACGAGCGGGAGTCTGGGCGATCATCGCCAAGCCTAATGCAACTGCCACCATTTCCATAGGAACTCTTCCTCTAGTATGAACTGTCGCGACTGCCACCGCTACGATCCTGAGACCGAGACTTGCAAAGACCGCAAGCTCAACCCAAAATCATGGGAGCAGGCCGTTGATTGTGCCAATACCTATGGCGTCCGCTCTGTCTGCATCTTTAACGATCACCGCGAAAAGCTGATTTCCGGATTCACCCTTCCTGTTTCGAACAAGCAAAACCTGAGAAAGCGTCCATAATGAGACGCTAGTCATGTCCGACGAAGGTCTCTACTCCCTCTACAAACTCCACCTCATCGACTCAAAACTTCACGAGATTCGAAGCAAAGCCGCCTCTCTTGACGTGGGAAAAGCCGACGCGGAGGCCTACCGCGCCATCGAAAAAGAGACTCAACCGATCCGCGAAAGAGCCAAATCAATGGCGACGGAACTGAAGCAAAAAGAGGATGAACAAGCAACCATCATGGCTAAACTGAAAAAGTTCAACGGCCAACTCTACGATGGCTCGATCCACAACGCCAAGGAAATTGAGTCGATCCAAAAGGAAATTGAGATGCTGAACCGCTTAGCAGCCTCACTCGACGACCAGATCCTCGCTCTGATGGAACAGCTCCCGCGAGTCCAAGAGGAGGCACTCGCTGCGGAGCGGCAACTCAAGCAAAAGCGGGAAATCGTCGCCCAAAAGCAGGCCAAAGCCAAGACGGATCACGCAACCCTCACCCAGGAGTACCAAAATGTTGGGAACCAACGGAATGGAGCGAAGGCGAAGGTTCCCCCCGAGATTCTCCGCCCCTATGAGGCCCAGATCGAAAAGCTAAAGGTCGCGATGGCCACGATCACAGAAGCGGAACGGTGCAGCTATTGCGGAGCCCATGTCCCGGAACGAACCGTTCAGATGGTCAGGGCCGGCAAGGTGTGTCACTGCGAAAACTGTCGCCGCATCCTGTTTATTCTCATGCCAGGTGTCGAATGAAAAGTCTCTTTCGGCTCTCATGGTTGCTCGCTCTCTTCTTCCTCGCAAGCTGTGCTCGATTCCCTCAAGGCGGCGTTGCTGGCCAGACCACTCGCCTTGTCTTTTCGATGAACGTTGCTGGCCAACTCCGCACAGGCCTCTCGCCTGGGCAAGGCGGACTGCCCTACGCCTACCTAGTCGCCCTCCGATTGAATACCGATGAAAACCCGACGACCCAAGGGCCAATCCCCATCGTCATCCCCTCTGGGAACGGAATTGTCGCAGGCAACGCCACCCACTACATCCTGTGGAATCCCCTGGTGGCTGGCCAATATCAGATTTGGCAGTTTCGCGATGGCACACTCAATGAGTCTTTCCAAACCGGGATCCCGGTCAACTTTCGCCTCGTGAATGAGGGAGATCGGAGCCTTCAGTTTGAAATTGACCTCTCCCAACTCGTCCCGACAAACCAGGTTTCTACCATTCGAAGTGTTCAGGTGAACTTCTTGACAATGAACAACACCAATACAAGTGGCGGGGGCAGGATCTGGGATGCCCTGGGGGATGGGGTAAATCCGTCTACGATCAATTCTCCTTTTTTGGTGAGATTGCGCAATAGCCAAACCTTTACAAATTCCAATCAGGGGCAAATCGAACCAAGCCTCGATTGCCCCGATCCAGACTTGGATATCACTGATTGGTCGATTGAAGTCCGCTTACCGTAGGAAACATGGCAAAGGTTTCAATCCTTCTGACTTGCTACAACCACCTTTCTTTTCTTCCTGCGGCAGTCGAAGGGGTTATGGCCCAGGATCATAAAGATTGGGAAATTATCGCAATTGACGATGGGTCGCAGGACGGATCCCGCGAATGGTTGACCCAAAACTTGCCAAATGCAAAGCTCATCTTTAATGAAAAGAACCTTGGCACTTACGGAGCTCTGAATAAAGCTCTCGAGAGTGCGACAGGAGAGTTTATCGCAGTTTTGAACGATGACGACGTGTGGAAGCCCACTAAATTGAGTCAACAACTGGCCCTCTTTGAAAATGACCTCAGGATTGGCCTTGTGCATACAAATGGGGATTTTATTGATGGAAAGGGAGAAGTGACTCCCGGCAACCCTTTGGGGTTCTCCTTTCCCAGAACCGAAACAGGAGATGTGCTCCTCGCCCTAGTTTATGCAAACAAGATCATCGCTTCTGCCGTGTTGGTTCGGCGGCAATGCTTCGAAGAGCTTGGCACTTTTAACGAGGCCTACTTTGGTTCGGGGGACTGGGAGATGTGGTACCGAATTGCAGAAAAGTGGGATGTTGGCTACGTCGATGAGCCAGTGACCCAATATCGGGTTCATGGCACAAATGCCAGCCATAAACTCGATAAAATCTGGCGAGACGACCAGATGCTCAGGGAGTGGATTGCCCCGCGACTCTCGGGATACAAAGGACGATTTTCCGACCATGAGCTTCGCCAAGCCGAGAGCCATAACTGGGCTTGTCTTGGGACGGTTTTGACCCTAAATGGAGATCAGAAGAGAGGCAGAGAGGCTTACCTGCGCTCCTTCAAACTCACAAGACGCTGGCAAAGTCTTGCCCGCTGGGGACTCTCCTTCGCCCCCAAAAAAGTCTTTCGCAGGTTTCTCTAAATCGAGGTCGATATAAGGGGTGAACAGGGCGGAACTGGTCTCCGAAAAAGTGAGAGTCAGATCCCCGATTCGCAGAACGTGCCAAAATCAGGCGAAGTATGGCAGGTCACAGTAAATGGAAGAACATCCGGCTTCGAAAGGGCAAGCAGGATGCCTTGCGCGGGAAACTCTTTACCAAGTTGGCTCGGGAAATCATCGTTGCCGCCAAGCAGGGAGGGGGTGACCCAGGGCTCAATGCGCGATTGAGGGTTGCGATTGACAAGGCCAAGGCAAACTCCCTGCCCAAAGACAACATCGACCGGGCGATCGCAAAGGGAACAGGAGGCGGCGACGGAAGCAACTTCGACGAAATCACCTACGAGGGGGTTGGCCCAGGAGGAGTAGCTTTTATCGTCGAGGTCTACTCCGATAACCGGAATCGAACAGTCGGAGATCTGCGCCACATTTTCAGCAAGAGTGGCGGCAACCTCGCCGAGAACGGCGCTGTCGCCTGGCAATTTAAGCAAGTGGGTCAGATTCTCGTAAAGAAAGAGGGGCTCGACGAAGAGGAATTGACTCTCGCTGCCATCGACGCCGGTGCCGACGAAGTGGTGAGCGATGACGAAGAGTACTTCCGAATCGAGACCCCCATCACGGGGCTCCACGCCACGAACGATCAACTGATCAAGGCAGGAATCCTCACGGAAGAGGTTCAGATCACCAGAATTCCAACGAACTGGGCGACTCCTGATCCTGAGAATTTTCCCAAACTGCTCAAGCTAATGGATCTGCTGGAAGAGCACGATGACGTAAAGGAAACTTATGTCAACGTGGAGTTTCCGGAAGACGCCTTCGACGACGAGTAAAAACCCTCTCACGCCTGGAGACCCCTCCAACTGAACGTCAAAAAGATTCCATGGCTCACGGTGGTTCTGATCGTTGCGAACCTGCTTGTCGCAACGCTCGATCTCTTCGGTCAAAGACCCCTGGATGACCTCGCCTTTTCGACCCAGCGGCCAACGGTGCTCACTGCCTTTTCAAGCCTTTTTCTCCATCGAAATCTCCCTCATCTGCTCGGAAACATGATCTTTTTGGCGGCAGTGGGGCCCCTCATTGAGTTCGGCCGTGGTTCATGGCGATTCGGCCTTGTCTATGTGGTTTGTGGTTTGGCGGGAGTCTTGGGTCACTGGCTCGTGATGGGCCGTCTCCCAGGGGCAGAACTCCTGATGGGTGCGAGCGGGGCCATCGCTGGTTGTGTCGCTTTTTGTACCTTGCTCTACCTACGTGCAAAGGTGCCTCTCTTCCCGAATTTTGGCGTCCCGGTGGCAGCGATCTCGTTTGTGTGGTTGGCGTTACAGATTGCCGGCGGCTTTTTCCGATTGGGAGAAACGACTGCCGGAGGGTCGGCTTTTTGGGCTCATATTGCTGGCTTCATTGCCGGACTCCTGTTGACTCTTGCCTTAGGCGTGACGAAAGATCAAACGATGATTTTCGGCCACGAAGTGCTCGATCGAATGAATGAAAGGGGCCCGGCAGCCCTCCTTGCTGCGGCAGAAGCACACTTGGCAAGGCACCCGAATGACCTGAAGGCCCTGGCACAAAAGGCGAATGCTCTGGCTGACATGGATCGCCTAAAGGAAGCAGCCGAGGTTTCTCACCTCTTTCTGAAGGTGGCCCCTTTGGAACGAAAGGGGGAAGGGGTTCGCCTCCTCGCCCACTCAGAGGGTCTGGGCGAGATGTATTCGACTGCCAGGATGAAACTGGCCCACGAACTGGCAGAATCTGATGCAGAGGCAGCAGAGAAGTTGATCGAGTCGGTTGCCACTGGCCCGGAAGATCCTGAAAAGCCAGAAGCCCTGTTGGAGTGGGCTGAGCTTTTGAAGGAGAAAAATCCCGCTCAGTCTCAAAGCGCCTTGGATGAGTTGCAACGCATCTACAGTCTTCACCCAGTCACGGATCGGGCCAGAGCCAAGGGATTGCTGCCATGAAGCAGTGGTGGCGAAATGTCAGACCAATTGTTGCCAGCCGACCCCTCTATTGGTTCATTCGGCTTTTGCTCATGACAGTAAAGCTGAAAACCGAAGGATGGGAGGAGTTTCAGAGTCTTGAGGGTGGGAAAATCTTTGCCGCCTGGCACGGCAGAACCATCATGGGAACCCACCTTTTTCGGAATCAGGGAGTCTATTGCATTATCAGCCACAGCAAGGATGGTGAGATGCAAAATTACATCTTCTCAAAGTTCGGATTCAAAACCATTCGCGGCTCGACTGGGAGAGGTGGCATGAAGGCGGCTATCGAGGCGATTCGTGTTTTGCGGGAGGGCCACACGATTGCCTTCACCCCCGATGGACCTCGGGGACCATCGGGAATTGTTCAATCAGGGATCATGTTGATGGCACGCAAGTCAGGAGCAGCCCTGATTCCAGTTGGATTCAGTGTCGATCGAAGATGGCTGTTTCGCTCCTGGGATCGCTACCTGATCCCCAAGCCTTTCTCAAAGGCATTAATGATTTTTGGAGAGCCTATCTACGTGTCTGACCAAGCAGGCGAAGCCGAGGAAGAGATTCGGCGCAAGTTTGAGGATGAAATCAGACGCCTGGAAGCACTGGCGGAAGCTCGTTTTGGCCATCCTGCTCCGAATTGGCACGCCGACCAGGACGCACCGCCCCCTCCGCCACCCACGAATTAGAATTTAGGGCAAGGCAACTTGTACAAAACCCAAAGAGTCATTCCAGCGTATGATAGAAAGAAGGTTGTGAGAACCTCAAAGGTTTTGCAGCGTCTAAAGTAACGAGAACCACAGTTTTGAGCGATTCAAAAAAGGGCAGTTCTGGCACGATTCTTGTCTACATTCTGAGACTGATCAGTCTATGAGGCGGCAACTTCCGAGAGAGAAACTGAACGAGTGAAGAAGAACCCAGAACAGCACGACGAGGGAATACCCAGCTATCTTCAGCGCCTCACCCAGGTTCCGCTTCTCACTGCCGAAGAGGAGAGGGCCTTGACCCTGGCCGTGCAAGAAGGGTCAGTCGAAGCCAAGCAGCGGCTCGTCGAACGCAACATGCGCCTCGTCGTCAACATTGCCCGCGGGTACCAAACCAAAGCTATCCCTCTGGAAGATCTCATTCAAGAAGGGGTCATTGGCCTGATGTGCGCAATCGATCGCTTCGAGCCCTCACGGGGATTTCGCTTTTCCACCTATGCGACCCACTGGATTCGTCAATCCATCGGCAGGGCGATCGATGGGAAGGCCAAAACAATCCGACTTCCGAGCCACATCACCCAGAGTCTGCGAAAGATTGATCGGGCCAGAGCTCAACTGACGAGTGAACTAGGTCGAGAGCCTAATCCCGAACAGCTCGCCACAGCCCTGGGGATCAGCTCACGGCGTCTCTATAACTTGATGGTCGTCGGTCAGGATCTCCTGAGTTTGGATATGCAGGTCGGTGACGGCGAAAGCACTACTCTTGGGGCCTTGATTCGAGACGAGTCTTCAGTTGACCCAGAGGCGGTCGTCATCAACGCGGAAATCCTTGAGGAACTCCACGAGGTGATGCTGGAGCTGACAGAGAAAGAAAGGGCAGTTATGACCTATCGCCTCAAGACCGATAACACTGCCGAGCTCCGCCAAGAGATGTCGAAGGAATTGGAGATCAGCCGAGAAAGGGTTCGCCAACTCGAAGTCCAGGCGATTAAGAAGCTCCGCCAAGTGGCAGGCAAAAGGCGGCTTCGGGATTATCTGGGCCAAGGGTAGGCGGCGTCCTCTCTGATGTCAGGACACATTTGCCGACCTCTGGCTAACTGGTTCTGACATAATAGAAGTCATACAGTTGATATGGATATCCACGATATTTTGAAGGTGCTCCCCCATCGGTATCCGATGCTTCTGGTTGATAGGATTCTCGAAGTCGACCCAGAGTGGAAAAGGGTGAAGGGGCTGAAGAACGTCACCATGAATGAGCAGTTCTTTGTTGGGCACTATCCGAATCATCCCGTTATGCCAGGCGTCCTGATAATCGAGGCGATGGCGCAAGTTGGGGCTGTGATGCTCCTCTTGGATCCACGGTACGTAAACCACATCCCTCTCATCGGATCAATCGATGATGTTAGGTTTAAGGTTCCTGTCGTTCCAGGCGATCAACTCATCACGGATCTCGAAGTGCTCTGGGTCCGAGGAAACGTCGTTCGAGTCAAAGGGATCGCTACCGTTGACGGAAAGATAGCAGCCCAAATGGAAATGACCTGTAAGATCGTTCCGAAGGATTCTTAAGAAAGTGCCCCAGATCCACCCCACTGCCGTCGTTCATTCCGACGCGGAAATTAGCCAGAGCGTCGTCATCGGTCCGTTCTGCTACATTGAGCCAGGTGTCGTCGTTGGAGACGGTTGTATGCTCGACTCTCACGTGACGATCAAAGCAGGAACGACCCTCGGCCGGAACAATCGAATTTTTCAAGGCGCAATTTTGGGCGGGGATCCTCAAGACCGGAAATACGCAGGAGAACCAACTTTTCTCGAAATCGGCGATGATAATGTGATCCGCGAATACGTAACCATTCACCGCGCAACCGGCGAAGGGAAGTCCACGATCGTCGGATCTCGAAACTACATCATGGCCCAGGTTCACTTTGGTCACAACTGCCACATCGGAAACGACAGTGCCTTCACCAATAACGTGGGACTCGCTGGCCATGTCACGGTCGAGGATTTGGTGACAGTGGGTGGCATGTCTGGTATTCACCAGTTTGTAAGGGTGGGGAAACTGGCGATGATCGGGGGAATGACGAAGGTCGTGCGCGATGTTCCTCCCTTTATGATCGTGGACGGAGCGGAAGAGGCCAAAGTCCATGACATCAACGCTGTCGGGCTCCGAAGGCTGGGTGTTTCCCAAGAAGCGAGACTCGCCCTCCACAAGGCGTGCAAACTCCTTTTCAAATCCCAAATTGGCCTGGCCAATGCGATTGAGATCGTCCGCCGCGAAGTTCGGATGACTCCAGAAGTCGAGTATCTCCTGGCCTTTCAAGAACGCCTCTACGGCGGCAAGAACGGTCGGGGCGACCAACGATGAGGATCTTTCTCTCCGCTGGGGAGGCTAGCGGCGATGCCTACGCCGCTCGACTCGCCCAAGGGCTCCAAGACCTCGGGACGATTGAAGGGGTCGGGGGCAAAAGGCTCACCGCGTGGGGCAATCACAAGGTCATTATCGATTCAAGCCAATGGGGAGCCGTCGGGATTCTTGAGTCACTACGGGTGGTTCCCAGGATCTTGCAAGACTACTACCGGGCCAAAAAACAACTCCTGACTGGTGAGCCAGGGCTCCTCATTCCCATCGACTACGGCTACATGAACGTTCGCCTCGCCCGACATGGCAAGCGGAAAGGGTGGAAGGTTGTGTACTTTGTTCCGCCTGGTTCCTGGAGAAAGAACAAGCAGGGCTCCGACTTGCCCCACGTGACTGACGCGATCGTGACTCCCTTCTCGTGGAGCGCGGAAATTCTCAACCAAATGGGAGCAAATGCAGTTTTTTTTGGCCATCCCTTAAAGCAAATGGTGCGGGAAGCCAAGCTCGATGACTCAGGTCAGAGAGAAGGGATTGCTCTCCTGCCTGGCTCGCGGCAACAAGAGATTGAGGCCAACCTGGCTGTGATCGCATCAGCAACCCAAGGGATCGATGGAACTCTGCGCTTTGGCGTTGCGTCGACCCAAAATGCCTCCGCTCTGCAACGCATGTGGCAAGAGGTCGGGGGAAGGGAAGCCGAATACTACACGTCCTCCTACGCAGCCTTGATGCGAAGTCGGGCTGCGATTGTCTGTAGCGGAACCGCGACCCTTGAGTCGGCTCTCTGTGGGTGCCCAACTCTGGTGATGTACCGAGGGAGCAAAGCGATGGAGTGGGAGTACAGAATTCGACGGCCCAAATTCGACTATATCAGCCTGCCGAACATCCTCTTGGATCGACCTGCTTTGCCAGAGCTGATCCAGTGGGATGCGACCCCAGATTCGGTTCGGAGCATCCTAGAGGATTTACTTGAGGATTCCCCCGCGCGAGCAGCCCAGCTTTCTGCTTTTGCCGAGCTCGATGGGTTGCTTGGGGCCAGCGATGCCCTGGATCAGTCGATTGCCTACCTCCGGAATTGGGCCCGGTGAGACCAGGACCAGGGAACAGGGCAAGGCACTAGGTTGTTCTAATGATCAGACCGTCGACCACAGCCGTTCTAACTCCTCTCCTGATCAGATTGCTGTGTGAAGAGAACGGTCATATGAGAAGAGCGAAGCAAGAGACTCGCCGGGCAGTGTGAGAACTGCCCGGCATTTTTTTATCCCGGGGGGGGGGTGGCGACTGTTTTGTCTCAAAGAGACTGGCAGTTGCCTCATCGACTCTTGGATTATGTTTAGACTGCCCTCTCGGAAAGCTGTTCTTGCTTTAAGAGCTGGGTGGGAGTGTGATCCGGGGCACACCTATGGCTCAGGAATTAAGGCTCAGGGGTAAGAGATAAAGACTGCTAAAAAGCGACATTCTCAGCGCAAACCAGAAAACTCTTGCCAGCGAGATCGGTGCAAGCAAGTCAGAACCATGTCTAAGTATTTGCCGTTCGAGAAGAATGCCTCTTTCAAGAGGCCATAGGGAACGTAGCCACACTTTTCCTGCATTCTTCGGCTGGCCTCGTTTCCTGAGTAGTGACCACTTTTGAGCAGGCGCAAACCCAGCACGTCAAAGCAAAAAGCAGAGCGAGCCATTACCATATCAGTTCCGTAACCCTTGCTGCGATCCTCGGGAGAACCAATGAAAGATCCAGTCACGCAGGTTCCGTGGCGGAAATCGATCTGATGAACCCCAGTCATGCCAATATGCCTTCCATCTTCCAAAAGCTCTATCGCAAAGACCGCATCGGTTCGGCTCGCTCCCATCCGATCAAACCACTCCTCTTCGCTCGACCGGGTGAGGGGAAAGGCCCCAACCTTGAGGCCAGTGGTGACTTCTGGGTCATTGAGCCACCGGTAAACATTTTCCAAGTGGCGTTGTTTGTCAATTGGAACCAGATTGACTAGTTTTCCCTGTCGTCCAAACATGGCTCTCAGTTTATCAGAGTGCCGCTCAACCGCCCCATTGGGCCAATTTTGAGACGCAAAAAAGGCCTGAAACCTTGGGAGAATGTAGATCCCAGCAGGATTCCGGCCCCTGTGTTAACCTAGAAGCTGCCGCTCGCGGCTGCGCTTCCCATGCCAATCATAAACATGATCACAAAGAAGATCAGACCAATGACGTTCAGTCCGATCGAAATCCAGTTGATAATCAATCCAATTTTGGCGTTCGCAGCACCTTTTTCCCGAGCCTTATAGCCGCAAATGAGGCCAGGGATCGAGGCAAAAATTCCACAGAGAACGAAAGAAAGAATGCCCAGAACAATCGACCAGGTTGCCAACTTGTTCGCCTCCTCGTCAGCAAAGGCATTGCCTCCCTGGTATCGCGGATAGTTTGTTGGGGTTGGGCTTTGAGCATAAGGGTTGCTCGGCTGGCTTCCGTAGTTGTATCCCGCTCCGGAAGAGGTTTCCGTCGGCTGGCTTTGGAATGGGGAAGTTTGGCTTGTCTGAGCGATTGCAAAGTTAAGCCCCGCAACCGACATTGCCATCATCGTGCGACCAGTCCCTTCTTCTTCCAGCTGAGAGGTCGAGGTCAATCTTCCTTGCTCAATCCAAGACTGAAGAGTTGTCGTGTCGGCAGGGCCATACTTCTCGCCAGTGGAAGAAACAACAAAGTACCTGGCTGGCGTCGCGGCCGGTGCCGCCGAAACAGGATCTGCTCCATAGGTAGATGGAATTGCTGCAGCGGGGGTCATCGGCTCAGGGGTTTGAGTCACCTGAGGTTGAGCAGCAGGACTCGCTCCCGCAAACCCTGGCAAACTGCCAGCTTTGATCCTACTCCCGTCAGTCACACTTTCAAGCTCCGTATCGGCAGAAATTCTGCCTTCCGAAGCCCATTGGTTCAAAGTCTCGATTGTGGCAGGCCCAAACTTGCTGCCATCTGTCCAGATTACGAAGTACTGCATTCCTCAACGCGAGCTTCTCGTCGGGGATCGACAAGGAAGCTCTCCTCACTGCCAGCCATCTTACCAGCCAAAGGCAAAAGTTTGGTCTGGCGAAGTGACCTTTAAAGGCCTGTCGCCAAGCGACCTAGGATAAACATACCCAGCAGCGAGAGCACGAGAGCGACCCAACTTAAGGTGACAGCCCCTGACCCCTGAAGGTGGCCTGCATTCTGAGCCCGATAGCCAAAGATCACCCCGAGAACAGGCACTGGGAAACAACAGCACATAAAACCTGCCGCCCCTGGAATGAAAGCACTAAACAGGGTGAGGAGCGAGAAGCCAGAGCAAAGGTAGGAAAAGACAAGGGCACCCTGCCCCCCATCGCTGGGTGAAGAGCGATAGGGATTCGGCTGATTCAGGGAAGGGTATGACGGAGATGGAGCCTGAGAATAGGTATTGGATCCTGGCGGTGCATAAACTCCTTGGGGCTGGTAGGGGTTTTGAGAACCAGGAAACTGAATCCCAGGCACCTGAGTCACAGGGTACTGTCGCTTGGAAAGAACCTCTTCGACGTGATTCGACGCAACCACCCTTCCTTCCAGAATCCACTGATTCAGCTGGGCTACGCTTGCTGGGCCATATCTTTGCCCATCAGGAAGAATGACGTAGTATTGCCCCAAACCATTGCCTCTTTTTCAAGTGTATCAGGATTTCACTCCGTGGCGCGATCAAGCTTTGCCCCTCCTGGCTGTCACAAGTCTTTTGGCATGACTTGGGCAAGAACTGCCACTCTCGTCAAACCGATTGCGTCCGACAATATAGGGAGAATCAGCTCCTGGCACTCAATCCATGGCAAGTCGACAATTTCAGTTTCCCAGCCCATCCTCTAAGCCAGCAACAATTGGGCTCCTGATCGCGATCTCAGCGGGATTTGTCCTGGCTTGGATCCCCCAGATTCGCGAGATCCTATCCCCCCTAATGGCGATTCGAGTTCCTGGCACCATGCCGTGGAGCTTTCTTACCTATCCCTTTATTGGTTCCGGGAATGGCGGCGAACTCCTCTTTTTCTTGCTTCTTCTATTCTGGCTCTACATGATGGGGACTGGGCTCGAAGCTCAGGTGGGAACGCGTGGGTTACTCGGTCTCTTTTTTGGTGGGGCCTTTTTGGCGGGGATCACCTATTGGCTCGTCTCTCTGGCTCTGTCTTCTCCAGGGATCCTCACAGGGGCTGGACTAGCTGTCTCGATGCTCACAATGTATTGGGCAGGGAAGAATCGTCAAGCTCAGGCGTCCTTCTTTGGCGTGATCCCAATGCCAGCTCCCGTTTTGGCTGGTTTGATCGCCCTCCTCATCGTCTTCGGCTACGGCACTGGTTCGCCCTTGCGCGGTTTGGCTCTGCTCGTCCCCCTCGGAATCTTCTTTGCACTTGGTTCAGACCTGATCCGCCTCCCATCTACCGCCTCACTCAGTGACAAGAAGGAGAAAAAGCGAAAAGACGAAGAGTTTCGCGATTATATGGATAAGGTCAAAGATCGGGAGAAGGAGCGGGAAGAGCGCGAAAGACTCCGAAAGCTCTTCGAATCTAGCTCTAAAGACGACGAACCGAAGTAGGCCACGCATTTTGCCGTGTCTCTGCTTCAGAATCCTGTCATGAGGGCGGAAATCGTCTCGGTCGGAACAGAACTCCTGTTGGGTCAAACAGTCGATACTAATGCGACCAAATTGGGGGAAGTCTTCGCTGAATTTGGCCTGATCCACACTCACCGGCAAACTGTCGGGGATAACGCTGTGCGCCTGACGGAGGCCCTTCGATTGGCTCTCTCGCGATCTGATCTTGTGGTCACGATCGGGGGGCTCGGGCCCACCGAAGATGACCTTACCAGGGACGGAATTGCCGAAGCTCTCGCAGAATCCTTGGTGATCGATGAGGATGTCGCCTCCCACCTGAAGAATCTCTTCAAGAGCCGCAACATCCCCTGGACTGAGAGCCAACTGCGGCAAGCTCAGAGGCCGCCGTGTGCTGCCCCGATCCCGAACCCTAACGGCTCCGCTCCTGGCCTCATTTGCCGGAAAGATGGCAAGGTGGTCGTTGCTCTGCCAGGGCCTCCCAACGAATTTAATCCCATGGTTGACGGCCCTTTGCGCTCGCTCTTGCAAGAAATGGGAGATGGAATGATCATTTCTTCCCGATTTTTACGCGTTGTGGGGATCGGGGAGGCAGCCCTAGAAGCCAAGATTTTCGACTTGCTCAGCCTGCCGGATGTGACTGTCGCCCCCTATGCCAAGGTGGGTGAAGTCCACCTTCGCCTCACGACCAGAGCCGAGTCCGAAGCTGCGGCAGAATCGCCTCTGCGCCAAGTGGAGGATCAGATTCGAGAAAGGCTCGGAGACGCGATCTATGCCACAGGAAATCTCACGCTCCCAGGGTGGATCGTTCAGGAATTGTCACGACACAAGGCCACGGTGAGCGTAGCAGAATCCTGCACTGGTGGCCTCCTGGGAGCCCAACTCTCCTCGATCGACGGTTCATCGGCAGCATTTTCTGGCGGAATTATCGCATACCTACCCACTGTTAAGGAAGATAAGTTGGGGGTTTCGCGCCACACGATCGAATGTCCCGATCATGGTTCCGTGAGCGCACGATGTGCGGAAGAAATGGCAGGAGGGGTTCGGCACTCGTTCGGGACGACTATTGGAGTCTCGATAACAGGAGTCGCAGGAGCCCAACCGATCGTGGAAAATGGGGTCGAAAAACCAAGCGGCCTCGTCTTCATCGGAGTTGCCGGTCCAACGGGAACCGGGAGCCATCGGCACTTCTTCCCAGGAAACCGCGAGACAATTCGAAAGCGTTCTGTCCAGATGGCCCTTGTCTCACTCAGAATGAAGATTCTCGAGGTTCTTGGTTCGTAGTGGGCAAGAGTGGATAGCCTCTTTGTCGTCCTGGGTGATCAGCTCTTCCTGCCTCCCGCCGGTTCTCATCACTTCTTCCTGAGGGAAGATCCAGAACTCGCTCAGGACGTTCGTCATCACCAACAAAAGCTCATCCTCTTCTTTTCGGCGATGCGCCATTGGGCCAGGGAGCGAGAGGACGAGGGCCATCAGGTGACCTACCAAGAGTGGGGGAAGGCACTGGGTTCTTATGCAGAAGCGGTTATTTGTGAGTGTCGTCGCCTTGGCCTTTCGAAAGTGAAAAGTTGGGTTGTGAACGATCGTCCCTTTGCTCTCAGGCTGCGCGAAGATCTGGAGGGAGCCGGGATTGATTGGAGCGAAGAGGGCCAGCCAGGCTTCTTGACCTCATCAGCCGAGTGGCAGTCCTACCGAGCTTCGTCAAAGCGACTCCTGATGGGAGACTTTTACATCCGTCAGAGAAAGCGACTCTCACTCCTTGTCGATTCAGATGGCAAGCCAGAAGGGGGGCAGTGGAGTTACGATCCCGAGAATCGAAAGGCTCTCCCCAAAGGGCTTGTCGCGCCATTTGTCCCTCGTTATCCTCCCGATTCTCTCACGAATGAGGTCATCGGGATGGTTCAGCGAGACTTTGCTGATCACCCGGGTGATGGCAGTCTTTTCGATTGGCCAGTGACCAGACCAGAGGCCCTAGCTGAGCTA
>JALOLT010000125.1 GCA_025455775.1 Fimbriimonadaceae bacterium | reverse complement strand
CCTATCTTCTAGGTGTTCTGTATGACCAATATAGAATCTGCCACAGGGTTCTGATTGGAGAATGTAAACGGTGAACACCGGAATTAAAGTATGGTGGAGGCGAGGGGACTCGAACCCCTAACCCCCTGCTTGCAAAGCAGGTGCTCTCGCCATTGAGCTACGCCCCCACACGTGAAAGAGAATAGTACCCTTGCTGGAAAATAAAAGAGAGGACCAGGTGATCGCGACCCCCTGTCCCGGTCAAAGATCGGGACAGGGGGTCGCCGCGTCGGCCCACAGCCGCGCCCTCCTCGGATCTCGCGTAGCTCGCTCCTCGTCTGCCCCGCCGCGGCGAGGAGGCTGTCGCATCGGGCTATGCGGTTCAGCCTTCGGATCCATCCTCTGTGAGACAGACTCAAGAGCAGAGCTTTGATGGGGAAGAGCGTGCCGCCAGAAAAGGGGCGACCTTGCCCCTGAGAATGGGCTCATGGAGCCTGAGACAGAATGACGCAGTCTTAGGAATGGGATTCATGAAAATGTCAGAAATCCAAGGGCCACCAGCACAAGGGCCGTGTGCAGAATCAATCAAAGGACAATCGGTAGACTTCCATCTCTCAAGGCACGAAAAAATGTCCCAGACACCTGCCAACGAATTCGTCACCCTGAACGGAGAGAGCTACATTGCCATCCGAAACGTTGACTCCCTAGAGCCTTTCTTTATGAGCCTCGTGAGCGACAGTGACCACTGGCTCTTTGTGGGGAGCAATGGCCCCTTTTCCGCCGGCCGAGTCGATCCAGATCACGCAGTTTTTCCGTACCAGACGGTCGATAAGATCCTCCGTCACGACGACACCAGCGGCTCTCTCACCATCATTCAAATAAAGACTGAAGGAAAATGGAAGCCCTGGCGATCGAAGCGCAGGAACCTTTACAAGCACGTCACAGGGACAAGCCTGATTTTTGAAGAAGGAGATGATGGTCTCCGCTTTCGTTGGAGTCTGACCACCTGCGAGCCATACGGATTTGTCCGCGAGTGCAGCTTAGAAAATCTGTCTGGTGAACCTGTGGAGTTGAGGATCCTCGATGGGTGGCACCAAATTCTGACCCCCACCATTGGCCAGAGGCAGTATGGGGAGATCTCCTACCTGGTGGCGGCATACATGTTTCACGAGGCTCTCCCAGATTCTCTCGCCCTGTACAAAATGAACGCCTCTCTCACCGATCGAGCGGAGGCGGCTGAGTGCCTGAGGGTGGCTTGTGCCTGGTCGCTGGGGCACGAAAACCCAACGCTGATCCTGTCGGATCGCCAAGTTAAGGCTTTCCGCCAAGGCTTGCCGATTTTGCCAGAAAAACAGATCCGCGGCGAGATGGGATCCTATCTAGTCTGTGAGGAAATGGTGGTGCGCGACTCTGTATCGTGGGTCACTGTCATTGATACTGGGCTCGACCATGCCGGAGTCGTGGGCATTCAGGAAGAACTCAAAGATCCGGAGAGACTCAGGCGATCTTTGCAAGATGCCATCAGAGCGAATCGGGAAGGGTTGCGGCGGCGAATAGCAGCCGCCGACGGTCTTCAAGCTTCGGCTGACCAAACGATGAGCACTCACCACTTCGCGAACGTGCTTTTCAACTGTATGAGAGGTGGAACATTCGCTGATGGATACGCGTTTCCAACCTCCGACTTCATCGACTTCGTGAGGATTCGTAACCGGGTCATTTTCGAGCAAAACGAAGAATGGCTTGCGAGTCTGCCCTCTCGTACCGATATTTCCGCCTTGAAGTCTGCCGCGCAGGCTCGCGGGTGCGAGCAGCTCGCCCGGTTGGCGGCGGAGTATCTTCCCTTGACTTTCAGCCGGAGGCATGGAGATCCGAGCCGGCCCTGGAACCGCTTTAACATTCGCCTCAAGGATGAATACGGCAACCCAATTTACTCTTATCAAGGAAACTGGCGTGATATCTTCCAAAACTGGGAGAGCTTGGCTCAAAGTTACCCCCTAGCTCTCGAATCGATGGTCTCGATTTTCTTAAACGCTTCTACTGCTGATGGCTATAACCCTTACCGAATTGGAAGAGAAGGAATTGACTGGGAAGTACCAGAGCCAGATAATCCTTGGTCTCATATCGGATACTGGGGTGATCACCAGATCATTTATTTGTTAAGATTACTGGAAAGCTTAGAGAAATTCAATCCTGGCACACTGAAGGGCAAACTCAGTCATCGAGGCTATGCCTATGCAGAAGTTCCTTACGTTATTGGCGATTTCGAAGCTATTTGTCGAGATCCGCGAAATAGTATTACATTCAACTGGCAACTTCACAAGTTGGTGACGGAGAGGGCAAAGTCCCTTGGCTCCGACGGTAAATTGAAAATGGACGAGGGCAAGAGCGTCTTGCACGTTTCACTCGCCGAGAAGCTTCTGGTTCCAGCCCTCGTCAAACTCACTAATCTCGTGCCAGGGGGCGGGATTTGGCTGAATACCCAGAGGCCAGAGTGGAACGACGCGAACAACGCTTTGGCGGGATGGGGTCTTTCGATGGTGACAGTCAGTTATCTGCGCCGTTATCTGACTTTCTTATTTGATATCTTTGCTGATCAAGAAGTGGAGGTCAGTCTTCCCGTCGCCAGTTTGCTGAACGAAGTTACTGCCGCGTTGGAGGGTTTGGATGTTGAAACGTTAGAACCTGAATCGCGCCTTGCTTTCATGGAACGAGTGGGGAGGTCCGGAGCAGCTCACCGGAGTGCTGTTTACCAGAATCAATTTGGTGACTGCCAAAGGGTCAACCCGAGGAAGCTATTCGAAGCGGCTCTGCCTGCCTTGGATCAATGCATTGCTACATCGCGTCGAGAAGATGGGCTCTTCCACAGCTACAGTGTCTTGCATCTGGAGGGGAAACGGGCCAGAGTCGAGCATTTGGCTGTAATGCTGGAGGGGCAGGTAGCAGCTTTGAGCTCCAGAGCCCTTGAACTAGAGGAAGTGATTCATCTCCTCGAAAGCCTTAGAAAAAGTCAACTGTATCGCGAAAACCAGCGGAGCTACCTGTTATATCCTGATCAAGATCTTGTGCCTTTTATGGAACGAAACACTTTATTGGAGGATCCGCCTTTGACAGAGAAGAGCCTCTTTACGCGAGATCAAAAAGGGAAGTGGCATTTCCAGGCAGACCTGCGCAATGCAAGCGATCTCGAGAGCAGACTTGAGGGCCTTGCAATCGACGGCCCCCAGAAGCAAGAAGTGTTGCAGCTTTGGGAGAAGACCTTCAACCACAGCAAGTTTACTGGCAGAAGCGGCACGATGTTTATGTTCGAAGGTTTGGGAAGCATTTATTGGCACATGGTCGCCAAGCTCTTGTTGGCAGTGCAAGAGAACTATGAGAAGTATCGTGACCCTCAAATCGCTAAGGCCTACCATGAAATTCGGGATGGTTTGGGATTTCGAAAGACGCCGCAAGAATATGGCGCATTTCCAACCGATCCTTATTCCCACACTCCAGGCCATCGTGGAGCCCAGCAACCGGGGATGACGGGCCAGGTGAAGGAAGAGATATTGACCAGGCTAGGTGAGCTCGGAGTTTCCTGGGAGGGGGGGTGCTTGAGTTTCGCTCCTTCTCTTTTGTGTGGTTCTGAGTTTTACTCAAAGCCCCACATTTTCTCTACCATTGACGTTGAGGGAAGAGAGTCTAGTTGGGAGCTCCCGGAGGGAAGTTTGGCCTTCACCGTTTGTCAGGTTCCTGTTTGTTATCAGGTCGGAGGTACCCCTGGTCTCAGGGTGGAGCATTCCGACGGGAGGGAGTCTTCGGAGCTTTCGATTGAAGATTGTCAAGGGATCCTCGCCCGCAACGGAAAGATTAGGAGAATATGGGTTAGCCTGAAAGAGGTATGAACATTCGGTTTTTATGTCCTCGGTAAAGACTTGTTTGAACTTAATCGGTTTGTGAAAATCCTTAACAATGGTTGTGGTACTTTCCATCACGAGGGGTGGAACGAGAGTCATCCTGAGGGAACACACATGATGCGATTTTTAGCTTATAGCTGCCTTGCCGTGATCACAAGTCTTGTTCTGACCGGTTGCCTGATGAGCCCTGGTACAGGTTTTGGTGGCTCTAAGGAGGTCGAATATGAGGCAGATCCTAGCCCGGCAACCTTTTCGGGTGACGTGGCAACATTTCTGACCGGAAAATGGGTGATGGGCACCAATCTGTCTCCTGATCTCCCAGGAATCTCTGGCGAATTGAAGGAGCAAGTGTCCGAACTCGATACCGATCAGGTTTGGGAATTTTTGGCAGATGGGACGCTCAAGGTAAAAGTCAAGGCCTTGCCGAATGAGGTCGGTGGGTCTTGGCAGGTACAAGGTGAGAAGCTCGTCTTAAACTACACGACTTACGGCGGTAAGCCAATGGAAGAAGCTAAGAGAGCGCTTCAGGCAAATGCAGAAACGGGAAGGTCTGGGGATATCGCGAATGAGATTCACGCAGACTTCTTGTTTCAAACCCTGCCGAAGTTCACCCAACTGGCGATTGGAGACGATAAGAAAACTCTCAAGTTCCTTGGTTCTGCGGCAAACATTCCTGGGATGGAAGCCATGACGCCTGAAGAACAGGTATTGGCCGGAAAGCTGGTTGTAGAGACTCTCGTTCGGGTTCGAGAAAAGAAGTAGCTGATTGGCGCTTTACAGCCCAGATCCTTGCTTCTGCTCCTCGCGCCGCCGGGCCCACGGCCAAACCCGACCGGTTCCTCATTGCGTGAGCAAAATCCAAGCACTCGTCCGGTCTGCCCCCGGACGGCGCGGGGAGCCTTGGGGGCGGAATCTGGCAAAAACGGTGAGTGAGCGACCAAGCCAAGGATTCCTGATCACCCTTCTTTCGGCCATACTCTTTGACTATGCCTGCCTCGCTCCTGAGGGCGAATGAGAAGAATCCTCGCTATTTTGCCAACGAAAAAGGCGAAGCCGTGGTTTTTACTGGGTTTCACACGTGGAACAACCTGGTCGACATGAGGCCAAGCGAAGAAACAAACCCCTTCGACTTTGACCATTATCTCGACACCCTCAGTCGACTCGGCCACAACCACATTCGCCTGTGGACCTGGAACGCTCTTTGCACTTGGAATCCCAGAGACAGGGTCGATCACTTTCCGTGGCTGCGCACAGGCCCGGGAACTGCCGTCGATGGCCAGCCGCGATTTGATCTGACGCAACTTGACGAAACCTACTTCAGCAGGCTGCGCCAAAGGGTTCAGCAGGCAGCCGATCGAGGGATTTACGTGGGGGTCATGCTGTTCGAAGCCTGGGGTGCGAATGCCAACAACTCAACTCCCCTTTCGTGGCACGTCTTCGCAGGCTGGAACAATATCAACGGCATCGATGTTTCAGCCGAGATTCGGGACAACTGGATGGTGGACTGGATGGCGATGAATGACGATGCAGTTCTCAAACTTCAGGAGAACCTGGTGCGTCGGCTGGTCGAGGAGCTGAACGAGTTCGACAACGTCGTCTGGGAGGTGTGCAATGAAGCAGGAACTCTCTCCTACAGGTGGCAAGAGCATTGGGTGACATTTGTCCGGGCACTCGAAAAGGATCTGCCGAAGCAACATCTCATTGGAATCTCAGGGGGAATGAACACAAGGAATCCAGAGTTCTATGGCCTGAGGGCGGACTATCTCGCGCCAGAAGGATGGGCTCCCGAAGGGAAAAAATCGCCTTACTGTGACGCGACTTGCGTTTGGGGAGACGAGCCAGAGCAGGGAACGGTGCCGATCTTGCTCGACACAGACCATCTCTGGGGAATCGGGGGAACGGTCGATTGGGCTTGGAAAAGTTTCCTTCGGGGCTACCATGTGCTGTATATGGATCGGGTTGATGACTTTCCCTCTGCGATCTTCGAGCATCCTTGGTGGCCAGATCCGACCAATCTGGATCTGAGAGCTGCCCTTGGCGTGATCCAGAGGGTGGCCCAGAGGCTCGATCTGAACGAGTGCTTGCCGACCCCCGCCTGGGCGACGAGTGAGTACTGTTTGGCGGGAGATGGCAGTGTTGTTGCGTGGGCTGCTGCCGGAGAGACTCTCGGCCTCGCCCTTGAAAAGGGCCCTCACAAGATTTCCTGGATCGACCCAGTCTCTGGATCCGAAAGTATCCAGGAATACGAAGCCCAAGGAGTCAAGATGGTTAACTTTCCTGCCCAAGACAGGGATTTTGTGATCCTCGCTCAGCTGATAGAAAGTCGCTGATGTGGGAAGAAGGGGTTCAGGGCAGGGTGTGAGTCGAGAGCTGGAGATGTCGTCACGTTGCCATGACTGGTCGCTACTTCTAAGCCAAGGAGCACCCATCTAACCCTAGACTGCGTCGTAAATCCATGGCAGCTTGGGCAATCACTCTTCTCTCTGTCATCGGGGTGTTAGTCTTGATCTTTGCCGCGGTCGAACTTCATCCTCATCATCGGTTCATCGACGCAGCAGGAAAAAAGGATCCGGGGAAACTGGCCAAGTGGCTAGCAAAGAACCCAGACGTGAATAAACCGGGGCTTTTTGGGGTAACTGCCCTCGCCTGCGCAGTGACTGAGAATCGGGTGGAAAACGTGAAAGCTTTGCTCGAAAGAGGGGCAGACCCAAACAAGCTCTCGATGAAGATGCTTCCCCTGCAAAGCGCGATTGACCATGAGAAACCGGAGATTACAGAGCTATTGCTGGAGTTTGGCGCAGATCCACAGGCCGAGGGCATCTTCGGCTCTAGTCCGATTCGCGATGCAGCCGACCAGGGGAAGGCAGATCATCTCAGGATTTTCATCCTGCACGGAGTCGATCTCAATCGGATTGGCTCCGACGGAAATCCCCTGCTGGTCTCGCTCCTCCTCTCGATCTTAGCCTCGAAGGAGCCAAAGCGAGTCTCCCAACGCGAGTGCCTCAAGATTCTATTGGATGCTGGGGCAAGCCCGAATCTAAGGGCCAAGGACGATGTTCCTCCGGTTTTAGTTGCTTTGCAGGATCCACCTTCGTTGCGCCTTCTCGTTGATGCTGGGGCCATCCAAGATGTGAGTTATGAGGGCAGAGACCTCAAGCAGGAGATTGAAGAGGTACTTCGCTCCCTTGAGGCGAACCAGGACTGACTAAAGGCAACCAGAAGAGGGGGGCTGTCTTACACGTGAATAGCTTCCTTTTTTTGTGACCTCGCCTGCCCCGCCTCCCCGAGGCCACGCCCTCCCCTTCGCTTGCGCTTCGGGGCTGCGCCTCGGCCGGGCAGGCGAGTGAGGTTACCAAGACGCGATCGGACTGCGTCCACGGAAACCGAACACTTGTCAGACAGCCCCTGTTTGAGCTTTAGGAGTTAAGAGGTCCTTTTGGTGGCTGGAGTGGTTGCCACTGGCTTCGCTTTTCCAGGCGTGGAGGCTTGAGCTGCTTTTTCTGCCGCAGCTTTCTCTTCGGCGGCTTTCTTGGCGGCTTGGGCGTCTACGAATGGCTTGATGTAAGCCTGAGCCTTTTCCTTTGTGGCAATGTCCACTGGACTTGCCATCACGGCTAGACCGTACTTCGTGCGGACCGAGGCGAGGTTCAGGAGACCGTCGCTGGCCAGCTTCAATGACTTCGTTAAGACCCTGGCGGACTCTTGGGGTGCATGAACTCCCATCCCGTTATTGGCACTTACGTAGTCCCAATACATTTGAGAGAGGCTCACGAGCCGTCTCGCTTCGGCAAGCTCCTCGACACTGGCTCCCTTGGCGGCAACTTCCCCGATTCCGATGTGCAGGGCGACGAGGGCTTCTTCGGCAGAAGTCATCATCTCGAGGTGCTTGGTCTGCATCGAGTAGACGCGATCCTTTATGTCCTTCTCGCTCCACTTGTGGCAGACTTGACAAGAGTTTTCGATGTTAAGCAGGGGGCTTTGAATCTGGTGATCTGTGAACTTGACCCCACCTTCTTGCTTGTATGGCATGTG
>JALOLT010000029.1 GCA_025455775.1 Fimbriimonadaceae bacterium | reverse complement strand
CTAATTGGCGAAAGGTTCGGGTCAAGGGTAGGGGAAATGTGCTCTTGCCTTCCCGAACTGTCGACAACTTGTTGGAAGAAGCCACGGCGATAGAAGAGCCCGACTGCGACGAAAGGAAGGTTCAGATCACTCGCTTCCTTGCAGTGGTCGCCCGCCAAGATTCCAAGGCCCCCGCTGTAGAGGGCAAATGATTCGTGAAGGCCAAATTCTGCGCAGAAGTAGGCAGTAGGGGGACCCTCTGGTTCCGCCGCAAGGTAGCGGTGCAAGTCTGCGACGAGGTCTGAAACCCGCTTCTGCCACACTCCGTCGTGGCTGATCTCGTTCAGGCGGTACTGATTCTGAATGATGCCAATCGGAGCTACCTTTTTTCCCCAAGCCCAAGGGTCGATATCGCGGAAGAGTTCCTGGGTGGCGTGATCCCAAGTCCATCGCAAATTCAGGGCAAGCTCATCCAGTCCCGCGAGGGCGGGAGGAATGGGAAGATTAGGATGTCCAAGAGTTTTGATCGAGATCCGTGACATAGCTTGTCAGTCTTTTACCCAAAAGCTCAGGCTATCTGATTGTTCAAGAATATTCACTTTTTTCAAGGGGACTTAAGAACTTCGTTCCCAAGCCAGCAAGACTGCCTGACCCCCCCGCTGGGAGTCCCTGCAACTTAGATTTTTTTCTCATTCTTAGTCAAAATGACAATCACTCATGGCCCACTTTGATGTCTTTACAATGTGCAACGCGATCTTTGACCTCCAAGCCGAAGTGGACGACCAGTTCCTTGAAACCATCGGTTACCAAAAGGGGGCCATGAACTTGGTTGGCCACGCAGAACAGGAAAAGGTCGTGCCATTGATTATGGACACCATTGTAAATGCCGAGCCAGGGGGATCTGGAGCGAACACGGCTCAGGGTCTGTCAATCCTGGGTCGCAAAGCTGCCTTTATGAGTTGTGTCGGGCGGGACCAGCATGGCCAACTCTACAGCGAAGGGCTCGAGGAGCGAGGCGTTAAGGCAAACCTGAGGGTGAGTGATGGCACAACCGGTCTGTGCCTTGTCCTGATCACGCCAGATGCTCAGAGAACAATGCTCACTTATCTGGGGACAAGCAGAGAAGTCGGTCCGGCTGACGTCAATCTCGCAGACCTCCAAAACAGCCGCTACTTGTACGTCACAGCCTACATGTGGGACACGGACTTGCAGAAGGAAGCTGTGACCCACGCGATGACCCAGGCAAAGAGAGCTGGGGTGAAGATCGCCCTCTCTCTGAGCGACTCCTTCTGTGTGAATAGACATAAGGAAGACCTCCTTGGCCTTGTTCAAGATCATGTGGATGTCATCTGTGGGAACCACCTGGAAACAATGGCCCTCACCGACACTGAAACTCCGGAAGATTCGCTGAAGGCTCTCAAGAGCCACTGCGAAGTGGCTGCCGTCACCATGGGAGCGAGAGGATCAATCCTCATGGAAGACGGAGAAGTGGTTGCCATTCCTGCCAGTCCCGTCAAGCCGATCGATACCACTGGCGCTGGTGACTTCTATATGTCTGGGCTTCTCGCTGGCATCACAAAAGGCCTTTCTCTCCTAGAAACCGGGCAGCTCGCAAGCGACATCGCCGACATCGTGATTGCAAAGGTCAGCCCACGGGTTACCCTGGAAGAGGCCAGGGCCGCGAAGCTGATCTAGCTTAAGGGTGACAACCTGGGAGCACATCCGGCGATCATTTTAGGATGACAAGAATGGATTTTTACAAAACCACGATGTCATCGCCGGTCGAAGAACTTCTCCTTGTGGCCTCCGATGCCGGGCTGAGAGCACTCCTGTGGGTCAATGAAGCAGGCACCCGTGTGAAGCTTCCCCCAACGAGAGCAGCCAGGCACCCTATTTTGGATCAGGCTGTGCACGAACTGTCGGAATACTTTGCCGGGACTCGCAGGGAGTTTACAGTGAAACTGGATCCTGTCGGGACAGAGTTTCAACACAGAGTTTGGCAAACCCTGAGGGAGATTCCCTACGGCCAAACGCGAAGCTACCTCGACCAGGCAAAGGCGATCGGTGACCTGAAGACAATCAGAGCGGTAGGTGCTGCCAATGGAAAAAATCCAATTTCGATTCTTGTACCTTGTCACCGCGTGGTCGGCAAGAACGGCTCGCTCGTGGGGTTTGCCGGAGGCCTGGAGGCCAAAGAGTATCTCTTGCGACACGAGGGAGTGCTGCTCTAGCTCCGGTTTGAATGCGGGGAGTGCATCCAACCGAAACCCTCAAGAGCGAAGACAGCCTTGGAGACTGTGCTATTGGCTCAAAAGCCCTTCCCCGGAGTAGTTACATTGGGGGAAGGGAGGATGGTTGATCCACCGCAAGGCTCACCACGCGTAGTGCTCGGGAGCTGTCTTGAAAGGTGGGAAGATCGCGTCGATCTTTTCCAAAGTTTCCCCGGAGAGCTCGATCTCAAGCGCTCTGAGGCTGCCGTCGAGCTGTTCAAGTGTGCGAGGACCGATAATTGGCGAGGTCACGAAGGAGCGGCTCAAGCACCAAGCCAGAGCAACGTCGGCTGGCTTTTCACCCAGGTCACCACACAAGTCTTCCCAGGCCGTCAGGGCCTCACGCTTTTCTTCGACGAGGTGCTTAACCCAGTCGTTGTAGCGCCGCTTTCCTTCGCTTGTTCGAATGACGCCAGCCAAAATACCTCCGGCAAGCGGCGACCAAGGGATCACTCCGACCCCGTAGGCCTCGCAGGCTGGGCCTACTTCCAGCTCGATGTCTCGCTGAAGCAGGGAATATTTGCTTTGCTCACTCACAAGGCCAAGGAAATTCCTTCGTCGCGCTGCCTCGTTTGCCTGAACAATATGCCAGGCGGCAAAGTTCGAAGAACCAACATAGAGCACCTTTCCTTGCCGAACCAAGACCTCAAACGCCTCCCAAACCTCTTCCCAGGGGGCAGCGCGATGGATGTGATGCATCTGGAGCAAATCGATGTAGTCCGTTTGCATCCTTTTCAAGCTTGCTTCGCAGGCTCGGCGGATGTGAAGAGCGGACACGAATCCCGTATTCGGCCAATCCTTTAGCTCATCCTTCCCCATCTGGGCGTAGAGCTTGGTAGCAATCACAACCCTTTCCCGTCGATTTCCACCTTGGGCAAACCACTTTCCAATGATTTGCTCGGTGATCCCTTCTCCCTGCTGCCATCCGTACATATCAGCTGTGTCAAAAAAGTTGATTCCGTGGTCTAAGGCACGATCCATGATAGAAAAGGAGTCAGACTCACTTGTCTCAGGCCCAAAGTTCATGGTTCCTAGACAAAGCTGGCTCACGCTGAGCCCGGTTCTTCCAAGAGTGGTGAATTTCATCGCAATTAGATTACGTTACCTAGGTCAAAGAAAGAATTTGACGATTCTTTGAAATCCTCGGGACCACAATACGTCATACAAGTACTGGAGTTAAAACAACACAGACCATGAAACCCCGTTTGATCGTTCTCGCTTGTGCAGCAGTAATGGCTTTTTCGAGCCTCGCTACGGCTGATGATCTTCTCGGCAAGGGTAAGGGCTCTGGCGGAGGTGGTGGTGGTAACCAATCCGGCGGAGGCGGTGGCGGAGGCTCAAAGCCAGCTGAGCCACCCCCAACCCGCGGAGGCAACTCTGGCGGCAACTCTGGAGGCAATCAGTCCGGCGGCGGTTCCGGCCTCGGCAAAGGCCCTGGGAACTCAGGCGGCTCAGTTGGCAACTCCAATCGCCCACCCCAGACCCCGAGCAATTCACGCGATCGAGATCGCAACCAAGGAAACGTGGCCCCCAATCGAGCCGGAAGTGACGAACTCCTGGGTCGAAGGGGCGGAGGTCAGAGCCGATCTGGTTCGGTGAGCTATGGAACACGCAACAACCAAGCGGGAACAAGTGCCGCCAACCGCGCTGGGGACTGGCGACAAATGCCAGACAACAGTGAGGCAGCAACCAGGGCCAGACAGGTTGGAGAAGTGAACCGTGGATACGACGACCGCTACCGATCAGGCTACGTTCACTACCATTCGAATTGGAACGACGACTACTTCTGGTATCCCCATTATCAATTCCGCTACGTTCACGATCGGTGCGTTGCCTCGCCGTTTTACTTCTATTCCCACCTGCCTGGCTACATCCAAATCAATCGCATCTCATGGGGTGGCGCGATTTGGGATCACGGTCGGTGGCAAAGATACGACTGGGGACGGAATTCAGATTCCTGGTACGGCAATAGTCGGCGTAATGACCTTGACTATGCCATCGAAGACCTGAGGGAGTCATTCCGCCGCCAGAACATCCGGTACATCGGAAACATGATTCCCACCAGAGGCAGGGTCACGATTCAGGTTGACAATAATCGGCCCTACCAGGTCTCGGTTGATGACTACTACGACCTGATGCGCGACTTGGAGGAGGGCACCAGAACGAGAAATTACACGATCCGTGACGTCAGGTGGGAGCGTGGCCAAGCGGTCATCGTTGCTGAGCACGAATTCCGCGATGCCTTTAATCGAACGGATCGGACTTACCACTTGTTCGGATTGGTGGAGGGCCGCAGAGGCTACGAAATCAACAACTTCCGAATCAGTAGGCGCTGGTAGGAGCCTCGGCTCCAAGAACTACTGCTCGTCTCATGAACGCCCAAGTCCCTTCTCCCAAGAAAGGAGAAGGGACTTTTTGATATCAAACACCCATCCTTGGTCGTCAGTGCTGAGTGCCTCTATTGCCAACCTTGTAGATTGAGGGACTAACCGATTACTTCTTTGCGGCCTTCTTTCGCCGCTTGGCAGCCAGGGCTACCAGAGCCAGAGCTGTCATCGTCATCGGCTCAGGAACCCCTGCCACATAAGCCGTGTACCCTGTGAGAACCGTGTTGTTCCCCCAGGTACTTGCGACAAGGGTGTAGGAGCTTCCCCCGGTCAAATTCAGCCACAGAGAGGAGCCTCCGAGAACTCCCAAGGCACCATCATCATCCACTCCGATAAGGTTGACGAGGGGATTGAGAGGGTCAAAAGCCCCTTGGTACACCATCAAAACCGAGTCGTTTGTGAGCGATTCTTCGAGGAACATCCCGACTGCGAAGGGATTGCTTCCTGTTCCCGGGGCCACAAATGAATGGGCAGCGTACCGAACGTTATTTGCAGAATTAGAGAGAGCCGTTAAGCTAATCGGTCTTTGGAACGTCGGATTGCTGGACCCAATCGACCCAGAAAAAGGCGTGATCGCATCTGTGTAGAAGGAGATCTGTGCGCCGTTCAGGGTTGCGCCTGAACCTGTGAAAGACTGTTTGATGCCCACGCTAAGAACTCCTCCGAGATCCGACGACCCAGCATTTGCAAGTTGGTTGCTGGTGTAAGGGTCAAACGGAAGGTTGTTCCAGACGGCAGTGTTGTTCCAAGTCGCAAAGTTTGGCTGAAGGAAGGAGAAAGTACTCGTGCCGCTTGTTCCGCCAACACTCCGATCCAGCTGTCCCCCTCCCACGTCAGTCATTCCAGCAATTCTAAGTCTCAGCTCAGAGGACTCAGCGTTCCCAGTTGAGCCTCCCCACCGACCAGTGATCGCAGCTGCTCTTGCCCTCTGCCCTGCGGCGGAAGCAGTGTTGACGCTAAAGAATGTTGGCGTACTGGAGAGAGTTGCTGAAGGGGTGACGTCGTAGGTGAAGACTGCCGCTTCAGAACCAATAGCAAAAGCGACGCCAGCGATAAAAAACATCCGTTTCATTGTTATAGGGCCTCTCGAAGAATGTGGAATCTCAACCCGCCTGGGAAGAACTACAGGTCAGAAGTATAGTCGTTTCTTTTCGGTACTGCAATCTCTACCCTTGCCGAGGGCTATGAAACACGTGATAGTGCGAGTATTGCGCGCCTCGTTCCATCGTGGCCCATCTCTGGCTGGCGAAAAGCAGCCCCAAAAAACCTGATCCTTTTTCGAACCATCAAGCCTCAATTTCGCCACTTGAACGCAAGAGAGCGATGATCTCTCCTCAGAATCCCCTTTTCGTGCCATTCCTCAACCAAGTTTCTAACTAGGCCACTTGAGATCTGACCTTGTTAGGCAGTACCACAGGCTGCCCTCTGCTTCAAGCTCGTCATCTTCCTGTTGGACGAACCCAAGTCGGTTCACTAAGCTGGTTCCCGCCTCATGACCAACCTGCACAAAGCAGTTGATGTATCCCACCTCGATATTGCCGAAAGCCCAGGCGCAGAGGGCACTCCCAACCGCCGAGGCGATCCCTTGTCGCTGGAACTCCGGCATGATCTGGAAGCCGAGAGTCGCACTCCCTTCAAAGGGATCCCCTGGGGTGAAGCCTGCAACACCCACCACGACTTTCTGACCTTCGACCGGCTTGATAACGAGCCAAGGCCCGAAGCCAGGGATCAAAACAGGGTCGAGATCCTGGTCAGCATCACCCTCGGTCTCAATCCACGTGCCGCCAAGATGCAAGCCCCTTGCCTCAACAACGGCCTGAAGGGAGCGAAGCGAGCGGCTTTCCTCCGTGGTCAAAGGCAGGAGGTCAAGATCCTTAACCTTTAAGCTGTGGTCTGACATGGGTTTTCTTAGTCTATTACTTCGATAGGAGTGTTTGGCACAAGACCGAGTTCACTCCCGTATTGGAGCAAGAGGCGGATGGCAGCCACGCCTTCCTCACCCATATCGCGCGTTCTCTCGTTGACGTACATTCCGACGAACTCGTCACTCGTCTCCACGTTCATCCCGCGGGCAAATTGCAGGGCATAGTCGAGGGCCTCTTTTCGGTTATTCAGGCCAGCCTCGATGGATTCTCTCATGCAGCGACTCACTTCTTGGCAGGCATCCTCACCCAGGTCTTTGCGCACGACGTTTACTCCCAGGGGCAAAGGCAAACCGTTCGTCTTGTCGCGCCACCACTTGCCCATGTTGGCGAGCTCGACCAAACCTTCTTCAGCATAAGTCAGCTGGCCTTCGTGAATGATCAGCCCAGCTGCGAACTTCTTCTCCTTGATCGCAGGGATGATCTCATCAAATGGCACGACTTCAAACTTTGGGGCAACCCCTTTGCCGAATTGGTCGGCAAACCAGATGTTGAGCTGCAAAAAGGCACTGGTGAGCTTCCCCGGCACAGCAATCACAGTTTCGCGCAGCTCGTCCAAAGGAATCTCCTGTTCTGCCACGATCATGGGGCCATATCCATCCCCAAAACTCCCTCCGTGACGCAGAAGGGCGTAGCGATCAGCAACGTGGGCGAAGGTGTGGACACTCACGGCACTCGACTCAAGCTCTCCTTGCAGAGCCCATTCATTCAGGGTCTGGATATCGCGCAGGATGTGCTCGAAGTCGTAGTCGGTTTTCACCGCTCCTTTTGCAAGGCCCCAAAACATAAAGGCGTCGTCGGAGTCAGGGGAATGGCCCAATCTGATCTTCATCTCGGGTCAGAGATTACCGGCTCCTACCCCCCCTCATTCGGGACACAAGGGAGCGAAAAGCCTATCTCAATCCCAGGATGTCAGCGTAAACAGGCAGGTGATCACTCGCCATGGTTCCCTTTTCTGTGTAAACCACATTGCGGCTTCCGTCTGGGTTGTTGGTAACAGTAACCCGGCCCCTGAGGCCACGCAGTGCTGCCGGCCCAGTGTAAACAGAGGCCCGACTCCCTGCCTGACCGAGGTGAGGAGAGACGAAGATCTGGTCAAACATGATTTGCGTGACAGAGACGTCTTGCGGGAAACGGTACTCTATGCCACGCAAGCGGTCATTTTCGGATTTCGCATTTGGCACAGAGGCGCTCAGCGCAGACTCTTCCCCAAAATATTTTTCGTGGAGTCCAATCGTGACCATATCCTTTTCCCAAAGGTCGAATGTGAGATTGGCAAGCAACCGGAACGGAGGCCTTGCCCCGCCCTTAATCGTCACATCTCCACTCGCCAGGATCGCGGCACTTGTATCGTTTGGAGCATCGTTAAAGTCCCCCATCAGAACCACATTCCGATCCCCCCGACGTGAGATATAACCTGCCAGGAGAGCAGATGCCATCTCTCGCTGTGAGTCAGTTTGGAGTCTTCCCCCTCTGCGGCTCTTAGCGTGAATCACATAGGCAGTGATGTTCTGACCACCTGGTGACTTGATCTCTGCTCTGAGCACGTCCCGATTGCCAGGAAAAGCGAATTCAAGCCCCCGATCCTTAAAAACATAGTCATAGGACACAAGCTGGTAGGGAGCCCGAACTGCGATCGCGAGATTCTGAAACTCAATATTCTCTTTCACCAAGCCTACTGTCCACTCTGAGTCCAAAAACTGTCTGGCAGCACGCTCGCTCTGAATCTCTTGAATCCCGATGATGTCTGGCTTGATATCGGCAAGAATCTCCCGGACGTTAGAGATCCGTTTGGGGTTCGCATCCTCGCTGAACCATTCCATGTTGTAGGTCATCACCCGAAGAGCACCAGCTGGCTTCGGAACTGAGAAAGTGCGGGGCTGGGCACAGCCCAGGCAAACGATCGCGAAACAGACAAGAGTCGTCGTCAGAATAGAAAGAATCTTCATGAGGCCCAGGTGAATAGGTTAACTCAAAACCCAAGTGACAGACGATTCTGGGCCTGATTCGGATCCAGGCTTCGGGGAAGGTCCTTCTTTTGCCAGAATAGAAGGGTGCCACGGAAACCGACCCTCAGTCCCAGCCGACTCACAACCTTCTTGGCCTGCCCGGTCAAGTTCAAATGGACGTATTTGGACGGCAGGGGAAAGTGGTACATCAAGAGCAAAAGCTATTACAGTTTCGGGACAAGTCTGCACAACGTACTCCAGCGATATCACGACGAGGGAGACCAAGGAGTCCAGACGACGAGCGAAGCCATCGCCGCCCTAGAGGAAAGCTGGATTGACGCTGGCTACGGGAGCCAAGACGAAATGATGCAAGCCTTGGCGGAAGGCAAAGAGATCGTCGCAAACTACATCGAGCAAGCCCAAACTGCCCCGATCACAAACAAGACGATTCTCATCGAAAAAATGCTCCGGATGGATCTGGGATCCTTTGTCCTGCAAGGAAGAGTCGACCGAGTCGATGAATGGGAAGACGGCACGCTTGAGATCGTGGATTACAAGAGTGGCAGGAGCGAGGTGCGGGAGGAGGATATCGCAACAGATCTGGCGATGACCTGTTACCAACTCCTGTTGAGAGAGCACTACCCAAACCGATCAGTTTGTGCCTCCATCTATGCTCTCCGGGTGGGGCAGAAAGCGACCGTCAGCCTTTCGCCAGAGGAACTGGAAGCCTTCCGTCAGGATCTCATAAAGCTCGGCGAGATCATTCTAAACCTCGATCCAAACGAGCTTCGCCCCCAGGTTAAAGAGCTCTGCCACAGGTGCGACTTCCTGCCACTTTGCAAACGAGATCGAGACTTTGCGTCTGACTACTCTGAATTGCTGCAGCAGCTCGCTACCCAAGAGCAGGAACACCAGACAAGCTCTCCACAGAACTAATTTCTGCCACTGCTCTGCCAGGAACCTTAAACGGAACGAGGGTACTGACCCCTGGCTCTTGCATCGTCACCCCAAACCACACGTCTGCCGACTCAATCGTGACTGGGTTGTGGGTGATCAGAATGAACTGAGTCTTGTCGTTGAACCCTCTCATTGCCTGGACGAATCTCTCGACGTTTCGACCATCCAGAGGGGCATCAACCTCGTCGAGAATCACGAGGGGGGATGGCTTCACCCGCAACAGAGAAAAGAGGAAGGCAAGAGCGCTCATGGCCCTCTCTCCACCGCTCAGCAGTTCCAGTCTCTGACGCTTTTTGCCTGGCACTGTCACCTGGATATCCACTCCAGAATCGAGGATGTTGTCCGCCTCCGTGAGTTCCAGGCTTCCCTCGCCACCGCCAAACATGGTCGTAAAGACTTCGCTGAATGAAACTTTGAGTTGGTCAAAAGTAGAAACAAACTTCTCCCGTGTCAATCGGTCAAGCTCTTTGATCGAGGCCTCGACCTCAGCTCTCCCTTCTTCAATGTCCAGCACTTGGTGGTGAAGCTCCTCGTATCGTTCTGAGAGTCGATCATAGGCTTCGATTGCCCCAAGGTTCACATCACCCATTCCCTTGATCTCGCGTCTGAGACGGCTGACCAAGCTCGGGGCATCAGGCGGGAGCTCCGCTTCTCCAAACTGGGAAATCGCCTCTTCCCCACTCAGACCGTATTCTTCTAGGAGTCTTTCTGTCACAGTGGCTCGCTTGCTCTCAGCCTTGGCACGCAGGATTTCGCCTTGCCTCATCGAATCCTCGCACGAACTCAGCGACTTCAGCGAGGACTTCACACTCTCTTGAAGGAGTTGGGCGTTCTCTGCCGCTGCAACTTTCTGAAGCGTCAAGCTCTGACTCTGGTCTCGAAGCCCCTGGATCACACCCTCCGCCTCCTGGAGCTTCTCCTCGGCGAGCCGGATTTCCTCGTCGAGCTTGATTCGTTCTGGCGCAATCGACTCACTCCGTTTTTGCCGGTGTTCAGCCGATTCCTGAGCGACGAGGAGCCTTCTCTCCGCTTCTTTAGCTCTGGCTTCCGCTTGCTTTGCCCTCAGATCTGCTTCACTCAACCTCTGGTGAGCACTTTCCGCATCGCTACTTTTTGCTGCCAGTGATCGGAGCAAGGTATCTCGTTGGGCTTCGAGTGCCTCTACATCCGCAGGCCCTGACTCAACCAGTCCGCCTGAGCGGAGAGTTTGCTTTTCTGCTTCCAGCTTTTCCTTTGCCTTCAGAGTCGATTGCCACTCGTGCCTGAGGTTCATTACCCAGGCCCTCGTTTCGTCATATTCCTTGCCTTGGTTGTTCACTTCTGTCTGGGCGGCTTCGATTTGCTGTTCCAATTCGCGGGAGAGCCTTTGGAACTTCTGTTTCTCTTTTTCCCAACCAGCTAAAGTGGTTCGGAGTGAATCAATCTCCGCAATGGTCTCTTCGAGTTCTGCCTGCCTCTGGACAAGACCTGTCCCGGTTCGTGAGGTCATCCCGCCTGTGACGGCGCCGCTGCTGTGAACGACTTCCCCGTCGAGCGTCACCATGCGCGACCAACCGCTGGTCTTTGCCAGCCGCAAGGCTTGATCGAGTTCTTCGACAATCACCACTCGTCCGAGCAATGAATCGATGACTGGCCTGGCGTCGGAGTCACAGGTGACCAGTTCAGAGGCGAGGCCGACAATGCCAGGTTCGCGTAGGATGGCCCGAAGCTCTTGAGTTTGGTGAGGGGGCCTCATCAAGTGAATCGGCTGGAAAGTTGCCCGGCCCAGCCTGTTCCGCTTAAGGAGTTCGATTGCCTCCTGGGCGTCTCTTTGGTTTGGCACGATCAGGTCATTGCCAGACGCTCCCAGTGCGATATCCAGAGCAAGAGCCAGATCGCTTTCCACCGAAATGACCGTTCCAACCGGCCGATAAACATCAGCAAGTTGGCCGTGATCGACCAGGGTCAAAACCGCTTTCGCCCCTTGGGCAAGACCTTCGTGAGATTCAATGAGGTGCTCCAACCCACGTCTCTTCCCTTCGAGGCTCGCAACCTCGCTGAGAGTCTCGCGGACTCTCTGGGCACCTTGGTCTTCCCTTCTTTTGAGTGCCTGAAGCTCCTGATCGGTCGCTGACTTTGTCGCTTTTGCCGCGTTGACCTGTTCCAGCAGTTGCGCCTCTTGGGTCTCTGCCTCCCTGAAGGCCTCCTCCAGGTCGGGAAGAGTCTCTTCAATTCCCTGAATTTCCTTCAAGACTTGCCTGAGTCGATCCGTCCGGTGGGCATTTTCGAGTTCGGCTCTTTGGAGGTCGGCTGCCCTCTTTCGCTCGGCGGTGAGGGTCGCTTCAAGGTCTTTCAGTTCTCTTCTGAGAGCCTCTGCCTCTGCCCCAACGCCACTGAGCTCTTCTTGAAGTTGCTCTAGCAGTTGTAGGTCTCGCAGGGCTTCTTCGCTCGATTTTTCGAAGTCGAGGATCAGTTCTTCAACTCTTTTGGTGGCGTGACCTGCTTCCTCGCTCAGGGTGGACTCCAAGGTCACGAGACCTTCGAGCTTTTGCCTTGCCACCAGGATTGTCGCATGCCAATGCTCATACTCGGCTTGAGCAGTGGCGAGGGCTTGACGCAGGCGATCAATCTGGCCCTCAAGCGACACCATGAGCTCTCGCGCCTCCTCCGCCTCACGCTCCAGATCTTCTCCTCGCTTGCGTTCTTCCCGGATGAGTCGCTCGGCACTCGCAATTCTATCCTCCTGGGCATTGAGGTCAGCGAGGCAGGCAGACAGATCGTGAGCCAGAAGACTTGTTTCGACCTCGCGCAAGGCCCCGACGAGACCCTTGTATTGCTTTGCCAGCTCAGCTTCCTCCGCCAGGGGCTCGCGCTGTTGCTCGATTTCGCGGATGATGTCTCTCACTCGCTGAAGGTGCTGTTCGGTCGAGTCAAGTCTTCGAATCGCCTCATGGCGTCGCAGGCGATATCGCTGAACCCCCGCCGCTTCATCAATCCAGGCTCTTCGTTGCTGTGCCGACGCCGCCAAGGCTTGGTCAATTTCGCTTTGACCCACAATGGCATAGCCAGCTCTTCCCAAGCCAGAATCAGCCAAGAGGTCATTCACATCCCTCAAGCGACACGAACGACGGTTGATTTGGTAGTCACTTTCCCCTGCTCTAGTGAGCCGCCGCGAGACACTCACCTCGGCACTTTCGATGGGAAGGGTGCCGTCCTCATTGTCGAAGTGCAGCATGACCTCAGCAAATCCCAAGGGTTTTCGCCGCGATGACCCGGAGAAGATCACTTCTTTGCCGGTTTGAGCTCGCAGTTGTCTGGCGTTTGTCTCGCCCAGGCCCCATAAAATGGCGTCAACGATATTGGACTTGCCGCAGCCATTGGGGCCGACTACCGCGATGATATTGCCGTCAAGATCAAACTCTGTTTTGTCGGCGAAGGTTTTGAACCCAAAGATCTTGACTCGCTTGAGCTTCATGGGACGATACCGGAAGGTGCCTGACCCGAGAGCCACGACTCCTGTGGATCAAAAGACGTCGGGAGGCGAGAAAGAGCACCCTGAAACAGTCACGACTTTTCCACATCCAAAGGGGGGCGAGGCAAAGTAAAGGTCGTCAGGGAGGCTAGGTCGAGGTAATCGGCCCCTCCTAAGCGGCTGATGGGAGAAAAGCCCCTAACCTCTTTGCCGTCCCACAAACCCTCTTTAAGATGAGCGAGCAGAACTTCGCCGATCACATAGTTGGCTGAGCCTTCCCCAATGCCGTGGGGAACGATCTGGTGCAGGCGGCACTCAAGAGCCACTTTTGACTCGAGAACCCTCTCTGGCTTCACCAGGGACGAAGGAATCGGAGTCAAACCTGATTCAAGCCACTCGTCTACGTCCGCACGATAGGTCGGCGACGTTAGATTCATGGGATCCTTCATCGAAGCTGTCACAAGGTTGATCACATATTCCCCTGTTTGGCGGATGTTCGACAAAGTATCTTTGTCACGACCCTTTGTTGTGACAGGGCTGAAGACGACGCTCGGCGGATTCACCCCTCCCAGTTGAAAATAGCTGAAAGGGGCAAGGTTTCGAATGCCTTTGGTGTCCAGACTGCTCACGAGGGCGATGGGGCGAGGCACGACGATTCCGGTCAGCAGCAGATAAACCTGCTCGGGAGACAAGTCGCTGAGCGTGAGACTTAAGTCAGGCACAGAGCCTTTTTACCCCTGCGAACCCCTCGGGTGTGAGGGAGGAAACAGTCCCAGGAATTAGCAGTCTCGGTGGTACACTGCTAACGCAACGAGAGAGATTGGCGTCATATCCCAGTGAGTCGCGAGACAATTTGGCTCCACTCTCAATCACCTTACACAAGAGCAACACTATGAATCTGAAACCCTTGCATGATCGCATCATCGTCGAGGCAGCTGCGAAGGAAGAGACCACTCTCGGTGGCATCATCCTCCCTGATTCCGCCAAGGAAAAGCCCCTTCGCGGCACAGTTCTCGCCGTTGGACCTGGCAAAACTCTCGATTCTGGCAAGATTCAGCCAGTCGAAGTTCAAGTCGGTGACACGGTTCTCTACGGAAAGTACAGCGGCACAGAGGTGAAAGTCGCTGGAAACGACTATATCATCCTCCGCAACGACGACGTCCTCGCTGTCGTGGTCGGAGAAACCAGCGGCAAAAAGGAGACGGCCAAGGCCGGTAAGTAAAAAAAATGGCAGCAAAGGATCTTAAGTTCAGCAACGACGCTCGCTCGCTCATCGAAAAAGGCGTCGACAAACTCGCGAACGCTGTAAAGGTGACCCTTGGCCCCCGCGGTCGAAACGTCGTCCTCGAAAAGAAGTTTGGTTCTCCCACCGTCATCAATGATGGTGTGACCATCGCCAAAGAAATCGAGGTTGAGAATCGCTTCGAGAACATGGGTGCCCAGCTCATCCGTGAAGTCAGCAGCAAAACGAACGACCTTGCTGGCGATGGCACCACCACCGCCACCGTTTTGGCTCAAGCGATCTTCAAGGAAGGAACGCGAAACGTTGCTGCCGGAAGCAACCCCCTCGTCATTAAGAAAGGCATCGACCTCGCCGTTGACGCAGTCGTTGCAGAGATTTCCAAGATGTCCACTCCGGTCAAGGGCCAAAAGGGCATGACAGAAGTCGCCACGATCAGTGCCAACGATACAGAGATCGGCACGATGGTCGCAGATGTGATCAACACAGTTGGCAAGGATGGAGTTGTCACAGTTGAAGAAAGCAAAGGCACCGACACCAACTTCGAGATCGTCGATGGCCTGCAGTTCGATAAGGGCTATATGTCCCCCTACTTCATCACAGATCCCCAACGAATGGAAGCTGTGTTCGAAGACCCCTACATTCTCTTCAATGAGAAGAAGATTAGCAATGTCCAGGATCTCGTACCCATCCTAGAGAAGGTCGTTCGCAGCGGTAAGGCCCTGATCATCGTCGCCGAAGATGTCGAGAACGAGTGCCTCGCTACTTTGGTTCTGAACCGTCTTCGCGCAAACCTCCCAGTCGCAGCCGTCAAGGCCCCTGGCTTTGGAGACCGACGTAAGGCAATGATGGAAGATATGGCCATCCTCACCGGTGGTACCTTCGTGACCGAAGACCTCGGCCTGAAGCTGGAGAATGTCGGCATCGACATGCTCGGCACTGCGAGCAAGGTCGTCATCACCAAGGACAGCACCACCATCGTGAACGGTAAGGGCAAGAAGGACTTGATCACGGGAAGAATGAACCAAATCAAGGCCCAACTCGAAACCACCGAATCGAGCTACGACAAGGAAAAACTGCAAGAAAGACTTGCCAAGCTCAGCGGCGGAGTCGCAGTCCTTAAGGTCGGAGCAGCTACTGAAACAGCTCTCAAGGAAAAGAAGGCTCGCATCGAAGACGCACTGGCTTCCACCAGAGCTGCTCTCGAGGAAGGCATCGTCCCAGGAGGCGGAACTGCCCTGCTCCAAGCTGGTGCAGTGGCTCTCGACAAGATCAACGTGGACGGCGACCTCAAGATCGGTGTGAACATCATCCGACGCGCGATCGAAGCTCCTCTCCGCACGATCTCGGAGAATGCTGGTGTCGAAGGCAGCGTTGTGGTCGAAAAGGTCAAGACCGGAAAGAAGGGTGAAGGCTTCAACGCTGCAACTCTCCAGTACGAGGATTTGATGAAGTCTGGCGTGGTGGATCCTGCCAAGGTTGTGAGAACGACTCTTCAGAACGCAGCCTCGATCAGCGGACTCCTCCTCACCACAGAGTGCGCCATCGCCGAACTTCCGAAGGAAGAAGACGAAGGCCACGGCCACGGTCACTAAGTGAGAAAGCCGCTCGAGCGGCACCTTTCACAGGCCCCCGCTCAGATCTGATTCTGAGCGGGGGTTGCTCTTTTCTAAGACCTCGTCGAGTAACCGCATAAAACTTAGATGTAATCGATTACAATAGAAAGATGTTGTCAGCACTGTTGCTCCTCACTCAAGTCTCCCCACCTCCGCTCAAGGTCGAAGGCCCGCGACTCATGATGGGTCGAGAAGAGATCAGGCTCCAGGGAATCAACGTCCCGAGCCTGGAGTGGTCGAACGAAGGAGAGAATGTTCTGAAATCGACTCGAGTCGCAATGGACGACTGGGGCTCAAATTGCATCCGACTTCCCCTCTCGCAGGATCGCTGGTTTGGCTGGGCTCAGTGGCAAACCGACGGAGGAGAGGCTTACCGAAAACTCGTGGATCAAGTTCTCGCAGAAGTTCGGCAACGCAAGGGTTGGCTCGTCTTGGATCTTCACTGGTCAAACGGGGGAGTCAAAGGAAAGCATATGCAACAGCACGCAATGCCGGATCAATACAGCAAACTTTTTTGGGAGGATCTTGCCACCCGGTACAAAAATGATCCTGTCGTCCTCTTTGATCTTTACAACGAACCCCGAGATGTTTCCTGGAACGTTTGGCAAAAGGGAGGATCTGTGACAAATGGAGTAGATGGCGGTGGCACTGTGACCTATGAGTCGCCTGGGATGCAGGGGCTTGTCGATGCCATCCGTGCCAAGGGTGCCAAGAACGTGGTCGTGATCGGAGGTCTTGACTGGGCTTATGACTTGACCGGTGTTTTGCAAGGGCATGAGATCAAGGATCCGAAGGGAAATGGAGTCATGTACGCTTCACACATCTACCCCTGGAAGACGGACTGGGACGGAAAAGTGGGCAGAGTTGCAGACCGTCATCCAGTCTTGATCGGAGAGGTCGGGTGCGAACCAGATCCCAAGCAAGAGGATCCTGCCATCTGGGCTCCCAGAATGCTGGACTGGATCGAAAAGCGGAAGATCCACTGGACCGCTTGGTGTTTTCACCCCACCGCCTCACCCAGAATGCTGAAAGATTGGGACTACACCCCAACCGATTACTGGGGAGCACCAGTCAAGCAGGTTCTTCTCAAGTCTAAAGTGCGCCGCCGGCGCTAAGCAATCCCAAAGAGTTCAACACCAGGGTTTGATCTCGACCATGATGACCCTCAGATCCTTTCCCCCGACATTCTCGAGGGAATGAAGTGGCAAAGGATCAGACCAACTGGTCTCACCCCCCTCGTTCCGGAGGCCCTGACCAACTGTGTCGAGAGTCACTTCGCCTCTTTCGTCGCGCCAGATGAAATCGCTCCAGGAGAGGATCGTGGTAACGGCCGGCCATTCATGGGTATGGAGAGGGACGGTTTCTCCCGGTTTAACCAGGGTTTCTATGATCCGAACCTGATCATTTTCCTGGATCAAGCGGTGGTGATGGGGGGCAGCAATGAGGGCGTCAAATGGTGACAGGGGGCTACTCATAGTCTATTTTGTTCAGGTCTACTATACTATGAATATGACAAAGGGTTTCTTGGCTGAACCCTGAGTCAGTGACAACGATGAAGCTCAACCCCCACGTGATGGTGATCGGAAGTGTGACCCTCTTCACAGCGATTGCGATTGCCATCCTGTCTCGCTACCAGGTGCAGACACAGCCGAAGCCAGTCTTTGTCTTGCCTGTCACGGAGGTCGAAGTCTCGAAGAGTCCTGCCCTCAAGTACGCTGCCGAAAAGTACTGGGAACGAGGGGGAAACTACCAGTGGGGAACGAATGACTGCTCAGTCTTTGTCTCTGAATATCTCATGAAGAGGGGGGTTCCGATCAAGAGCCGATTGACGACTGCTCTCCTTGCCAAGCCGGACGTCGCTCAGCACGGGCTAAGCCGGGTCTCGGAACCACGCCCTGGCGACATCCTCAACTACCGCTACCGACGTCCCCAGGATCAAACGACGAAGGGCCATTGTGGAGTCGTGGTGCAACGGGGGGATGAACTCTGGGTTATGCACAATAACTCCGTGTCAGGTTTGGTTGTCGAGACCCTTGATAGATTTGAAGCAACGGCAAAGGCCTTCGGAGTTGAATCCAGCAACTACCTTGTGCTTCGGTCAAAAGGGTAGAGTTTAGGCTATGGCGAAAGCAGAAGCAGAACTGGTGATCGCCTGCCGACCGACCGTTATCTGGAAACTCCTGTCCGATCTGGAATCAATCCCGAGCCGACAGAAAGGGGTTACGAAGATCGAGATGCTCACCGAAGGAGCCTATGGAGTCGGAACTCAGTGGCGCGAGTCCAGATCTGCCGATGGCTTGGAAGTGACGATGACCTTGACAGTTGCTGCTTGTGACGAAGGACGTTCGACGACCATCACCTGCACTTCCGACGGTTTTGACTTTTCGACTCAGATTGACTTGTCGCCTCTGGAGGAGGGTACCAGGGTTCAGTTCGTCACAACGATTCGGGCAAAGACCTTCAAAAAGAAGGCTCTCTTGCCGGTTGTCGCGAGAGTGATACAGCGAGGCCTGCAAGAGGATTTGCGTTCCTTGGCCGCGGAAGCTGAGGGCCAAGTCCACTAGCTTCTTCATGCTGAGGCCTCCTTGCTATAATTTAGCCATGTCACACGCCACGGAGCGTCCCTTGCTTCCCGGGGTCGGAATGACCACCACCGAAGCCCCTTTTATCGAGCAAGCCCAGGCAGAAGGCAAGCTCTACATTCATCAACCCTACGACCTTTACAGTGAAGAGAACCACGAAGCCTGGCGACGACTCTACTCCCGCATGGCGCCGCAGTGGACCAGGTTTGCGAATGAGCACTTTTTGGCGGGGATTTCAAACCTATGCCTTGATCCCGACCGAGTCCCGAATCTGGATGACGTGAACCGTTTTCTGAATCCTTTGACCGGATTTCGCGCCAAACCAGTCAGTGGCTATGTCCCGGCATTCCTGTTCTTTGACTGTTTGCGAAACCGCGACTTCCCGACCACGATCACTGTTCGCAAACTCACCTCCTTGGATTACCTGCCAGAGCCAGACATCTTTCACGATATCGCTGGTCACGTCCCGATGCACACGGATCGAGCTTTTGCCGACACCCTGGTTCGGTTTGGCGACTGTGCCCACACGGCGGCGGAAATCGTTCAAGGAATCTCCGACGAGGATGAGCAGATTCGCCGATTGGATTCAATCATCAAGGCGATGGCTCGTTTCTTCTGGTTTACGATTGAGTTCGGTCTGATGAAGGATCGGAGTGGTGACTTGAAAGCCTATGGAAGTGGCCTCTTGTCGAGTTACGGAGAATTGGATCACGCTCTCACTTCGTCGACTGTTCAACGATACCCAGTTCAGCTAGAGTGGGTTGTGAACCAATACTTCGAGATTGATCACTACCAACCCCTTTTGTTCATCGTAGACTCCTTTGATCACCTTTTCTCACTTGTCGATGAACTAGAGAGCTGGATGAGAGATGGCAAGTTGGATAATGTTTCACCAGGCGAACCCCTGATGAGCGAAGCTGATTTGAAGAGCTTTCTGCATGCGGAGCTGTCTTGACAGCGGTAGATCTCACTCTGATCTGAGGCGTTCGGCACAAATCGCCCCCCCCCAGAAACGAAGAATCGGAGCCGTGTTGAACTGCTCCGATTCTTTAACCTAGCCCAAGCCTTATGGGCAGTTGGTGGTGTCTTCGCTATCCGTGATGGAAGAGCCAGGGATTCCGTGAAGGTCGTTGTATGGACCAGCGGTTCCGTTCAGGCTGAAACCAGTGGAAGAACTAGGAACGTTTTGCAGCTGAGTGTTCTGTCGGCAGAGACCGGTCGAACCGCAGTTGACAGTGTCAACGCGCCAGCTGTAGTAGCTTGGTGCGCGGGAACCAGCCGGGGTCGGAAGATCGCGGGCGATGCTGCTCACAGCGTTCCATCGGAACGTCTTGGTGCTAGTATCGGCAAAGCTAATGACCAGCTGCTCAGCATGGCGGGCCTGGCCCAAGAAGGTTGGGAAGTCCAGAGGTCGCGTGCCAACTGGGATACCTTGCTTGATGTAACCATCGAAGAACATGATCGTGCCAGAGACTGTTTCAAGAGCAGTTGCACTGGTCACAGGGGTAAAAGCAGTCTTCAAGCTTGGGATGCCGCAAAGGACGTCTCCGAAGAGACCCAAGTTAGGAATGTAGCTAGCTCGCTCGATCACGTCATTTCGGATTCCGAGAGCTGTGAGTCGATCTCTCCAGCTCTGACCAGGATTGTCAGCTGGGCTGATCAGAATCTGGCGATTCTTCACGTAGGGATCAAGCACGTCGTAGACAGAAGTAACGATTGGCTGGGGGGCAAGCTGCCTAAAGTATGCGCTGGGCGGCATGACGTCATCACTGTCCGCCAGATAAATCTGGACAGCGGTCGAAAACTGCTTGAGGTTACTGACCGATTGGGTCTTCTTCGCAGCATCCTTCGCTTGAGCGAAGACGGGGAACAAAATGGCTGCCAGAATGGCGATGATCGCAATCACGACCAGCAGTTCAATAAGGGTAAACGCGTTCTTCTTCATGGTTACACCGTCATTGCCCCATCTTTCGTCTCACATACCCCCCACCGTGTACTTTAGGGCCACACGATAGATTTTAGGAATTCGGTGAAGACAGGAATGGGCAACGAGAATGCGGGAAGCTGCGTCGAGAACCCTCTTTCGCAGCCTTGCCACTGTACACTTTCGTGTCAGGGTTTCGTCAAGGCATGGTTAAGAGGGTCCCGGGCAACCGTCGATATGACTAGCAGAACTACGATGAAGTTTCAAAGACAGTTAGCAGGCCCTTGCCCGCAGTTTTCGAAATCTTCTCGGTCTCTCAGCTAGCTTCCCTTCCCTCACAGATGAACTTAGAAACAGGCTCGCCCACCCCAGAAACACAAGGTAAAACCGCAATTGTGAAGATCGCAATACAACTCTATTCACTGCGCGACCGTTTGGAATCCGAGCCTGACAAGGCACTTGGAGAACTGGCTGAAATTGGCTACAACCACGTAGAATTAGCTGGGACTTATGGCCTTGAACCTGCCGAGTATAAAGCCCTTCTCGACAAACATGGGTTGCAAGCCACCTCGAGCCACATGGGCCCACAAGACATTCTGAACGATACTGAGAAGGCAGCGGATTTCGCCAAGCTCTTTGGCATGAGTTACCTAGCTGTGCCATGGGTTGACAAAAACAACGTGCCGGGCGGAAGCTGGGTTGGTCTGGCAGACCTCCTCAACGAAGCAGCCGAAGCCCTTGCCCCCCACGGGATTCGACTCGGCTACCACAACCATGACTTCGAGCTTGCCGAGACGGACGGAGCAGTGCCCCTTGACCTCTTGATTCAGCACGTAGACCCCAAACTTGTCTTCTTTGAACTTGACCTTTGCTGGGTGGCGGCTGGCGGAGCCGACCCAGCTGCTTACATCCAGGCAGTCGAGAAGACTCCTCTCTTGCACTTCAAGGACTGGAGTGGAGAGGCCATCGCCGATTTGGGTGAAGGAATTCTGAATTGGGACCAGTTGATCGAACTGGGTAAGGGTGCCGACACGAAGTTTGCAATCGTAGAGAACGACAACCCAACCGACTCGATGGAATTCGCCCGCAAGGCATTCAACTTCCTTAAATCAAAGGGATTAGAAGCTTGAAGTCTTGCCTTGCCCTTGATCTTGGCGGAGTCGTTCTCAATATCTGCCCCACCTGGGAGGAAGCGCTCAGGGGGGCAGGGGTCACGGCTCCTGGATCGATTCAGGGCAAGGTTCTCAATGATTTTCCCCAGATCCATACATTCCAAAAGGGGGAGATCAGTTACGAAGAATACTGCTCAGCCTTAGGAGACTTTCTCGGGGGAATTTCCCCCGAAGATGCGGCAAAGGTTCACCTTGCGATCTTGAAAGAAGAAATCGTCGGCATGAGTGATCTCGTCGCAGAAGTAAAGGCATGGGGCTGGAAGGTCGGGATCCTCAGCAATACGAACTATCCCCACATCGACTTCTTGCGAGATTCGGATCGTTTGCCGATTGGCAAACTCTTCGATGGATTTGTTACAAGCTACGATGCTGGCTTTAACAAGCCAGAGCCAGAGATCTACTCCTTTTTCCAAGAAAAAATGGGAGTGAGCCACCAAGAGGTTGTCTTCTTTGACGACTTTGAGGAGAACGTGATCGGGGCAAGGGAGGTGGGGTGGGATGCCTATCTCGTGAAACCAGACGGAACCTCCGCGACTCAAATTCGCAATATTCTCTGGCCTTTAAGGAACTAAATCCTGAGGCCAAGGTTGCCATGCCCCTGGCGAGGAACATGACAACCAATCCATACCAGAATCAGACTTTCGAAGTGAGTTCTGGGACTGCCTGGAAGAGGTCTGCCACCAAACCAATGTCTGCCATTTCAAAGATCGGAGCATCGGGATCTTTATTGATCGCAACGATGAGCTTAGAGTCCTTGATTCCAGCCATGTGCTGAGTACTTCCACTAATCCCAGCGGCAATATACAGATCAGGGGCAACAATTTTCCCTGTTTGGCCAACTTGCAACTCGTTCGCTGCGATGCCACTATCGACCGCCGCCCGAGTCGCCCCCACTGCTCCGCCGAGCTTGTCGGCAAGGCCCCCGATGACTTGTTCGAACGTCGCTGCATCCCCGAGGGGTTTGCCCCCGGAGACGACTACTTTTGCCATGGCAAGATCCGGCCGTCCCCCCTTCTTAGCAGACTCGGAGAGGCGGGAAGTTTTGCCAGCGACAGGCAAATCAAGCGGCTCGGCTTCGCTGACTTGATCCGTGGCCTGGGTCGGGAAGCCAGCTGGCCGAACAGTGAAGAGGGTCTGATCTCCCCTCACAGCCACAGTCGCCAGGATGCTTCCTGCCACCATAGGGCGGACGTATTGATCCTCTCCTGCAATCGCGATGACATCTGTGACCATCGCACAGTCGAGCAATCCTGCGAGCCGCGCAAGGACGTCCTTTGACCTCATGGAACTGACAGCTGCGACTTTGCCATAACCCTGGCACAGAGCAAGCAGCCCAGTGGCCAGAGAGTCTGCCGGGGGAATCGTCTCCCAGTTGGTTGTCATAACCTTCTCTGCCCCAAGCGACAGACTTCCTTCTCCGGTGAGTAACAGAAGGTCAAAACCGCCTCCCACCGATTGGGCAAAACCAGCCCCTTGCAGAGCATCGTCAGGGTCGAATGCGATCAGCAAAAAATTCTTCACAGAGCACCTCTTTCCTTCAAAGCAGATACGAGCTCGTCAACGGACTTCACTCTGATCCCCGCTGCTCGTGGCGGAGGAGAATCTAGGCGGACAATCTTCAGTTTTGGCTTTGCGTCAGTGAGCCTCCCACGTTTGGAAAGGGGCTTCGACCTGGCTTTCATGATCCCCACCATCGCAATGTAGCGCGGTTCATTGAGTCTCAGATCAGCCGTCACCACAGCAGGCAAAGGGAGAGAGAGGGTCTCTTCCCCTGTATCTGTCTCTCTGGTTACATGTATCACTCCGTCTCCCCGCTCGATCTTGCTCGCAAAAGTGGCTTGGGGCCAATCCAGTTTTGCTGCGAGCCTTTGGCCTGCCTGATTCGTGTCTTCGTCGGTCGCTTGTTTCCCCATCAAAACGAGGTCTGGTTTCACTTCATCGATAAAAGCCTTCAACTCAGAAGCGACGACACTCGAATCAAGTGAATCGGTCGTTTCGATCAAGATTGCTTCGTCCGCTCCTATGGCAAGGGCTTTGCGCAACTGCTCCTCACACTCTGGTCCGCCGATCGAGACGACGAGGATCGTCACGTCACCTTGCTGTTCTTTCATGCGAACGGCTTCTTCAACCGCGATTTCATCGAATGGGTTGATATCGAATTTCACTCCGGCAGTGTCTAGCCCTGAACCGTCTGGCAAAGGTCTGACTTTGGCGTAGGGATCGACAACCCTTTTTACTGGAACAAGAATCTTCATTGACCTCCGAAGATTACCGGGCGATCCTCCTCCTTTTCCAAGGTCAAAGTTGTTCTGGGACTAGCGGAGAAGACGAACTTTCAGAAAAGGCTAAAATTTCGGCAGTGGCCAAGGCCCTTGTTTGGCCAATCAAGAAACGACCATGCCCTACATTCCCCACACAGTGGAAGACCAGGAGGAGATGCTCGCGACCATTGGCGTCTCCTCGATCGACGACCTCTTCGTTGAAGTGCCTGATCATTTGCGTCTGAAAGGCGAGCTCAACATCCCAGCCGCTCTCTCTGAAGACCAGCTCTATGGTCACCTGAAAAACTTGAGCGAAAAGAACGTTGATTTGGCTCACACAGTGTGCTTTCTTGGGGCGGGAATTTATGATCGGTTCATCCCCGCCACCGTCGGGGCTGTGATCAGTCGGGGTGAGTTCCTTACTGCCTATACCCCTTATCAGCCGGAGGCCAGTCAGGGGTACCTCCAAACCATTTACGAATTCCAAAGCATGGTTGCAGAGCTCTACGATATGGACCTCAGCAATGCGAGCATGTATGACGGCCCAACGGCAATGGCGGAAGCGGCGATCATGGCCACGAGTCTCAAAAAGCGGAGTCTCGTCGTCGTCAGTGATGCTGTCCACCCCCACTACCGCCAGGTTCTGGAGACCTATTGTTGGGCGATGGGGGTCGAGGTCAAAACGATCTCTCACCAAGAAGGCCAGACCAGCGATCTCAGCGAGGTATCTGAGGAAGCTGCCTGTCTGATCCTGCAATCGCCTAATTTCTACGGGGTCATCGAAGACCTTGCGACCATGCGAACCTCATGTGACGCAACCGGTGCCCTGATGATCGTCGTCGCTGACCCAACTGCTTCCGCCCTCCTCAAGCCACCGGGAGCCTTCGGAGCAGATGTCGTGGTGGGAGAGGGACAACCTCTCGGAATCGCCATGGGCCTAGGGGGGCCAATGCTCGGGCTCTTTGCCTGCAAGAAAGAATTTGTCCGCTCAATCCCTGGCCGCATTGTCGGGCGAACCCACGATGGTCAGGGTCGCCCAGGCTTTACGATGACTCTTCGCACCAGAGAGCAGGACATTCGACGAGAAAAGGCCACGTCAAATATTTGCACCAATGAGGCCCTCATGGCTCTTGCTGCGACTGTCTATATGTGCGCCGTCGGCAAGAACGGGATCCGCCAAATAGCAGAGGCGACGGTGCGTAACACCCAGTACGCCATCCAGCAACTGACTGCTACTGGGGCAAAGCTCAAGTTTCCTGGAAAAGTCTTTGGGGAATTTGTCCTCACTCTTCCCAAGAATGCCAGTCAGGTTCGAGATGAGCTCCTCTCGAAGAAAATCCTCGCTGGCCTCCCTCTTGGTGAAGTAGATCCGACTTTGCCCAATGACCTCCTGGTGGCAGTGACGGAAATGAGAACGAAAGCCCAGATCGACGACTTTGCCGCTCAACTTAAGGCGGTGCTGGCGTGAGCCCAGTGGACAGGAACCAGGAGAACATGAAGATGAAAATGACAACCAAGCAAGTTCCCCAACCTACCTTGATCTTTGAGAAGTCGAGAAAAGGGCGAGTCGGGTGCAATCTTCCAAAGGTCGATACCCCCACTGTTAACCTCGAGCAAGTTCTTGGCGACGTTCGGGAAGAAATTGCCTGGCCAGAGGTCGCGGAACTCGACTTGATGCGACACTTTGTCAATCTCAGCCACATCAACTATGGAATTGAGGTCGGCTTCTATCCCTTGGGCTCCTGCACCATGAAGTACAACCCAAGGATCAATGAAGCAACCGCCAGCCTCGTTGGTTTCCGAGCACTTCACCCCATGCAACCAGTGAATACGATCCCTGGTGCTCTGGAGGTGATTTTGCAAGTCCACGACTTTCTCAAGGAGATCACTGGCTTCGACGAGATCACGATGCAACCAGTCGCGGGGGCCCACGGAGAGATGACGTGCTTGATGCTGATCAAGGCGTACCACGAGGCGAGGGGCGAAGGCGATAAACGGAAGATCGTACTGGTGCCGGACTCTGCCCATGGCACCAACCCAGCTTCTGCCGCCAGGTGCGGATATGACGTCCAAACAATTCCCACTGATGCGGAAGGCAACACAGATCTAGTCGCTCTCGAAAAGGCCCTGGGAGACCACGTTGCTGCCTTTATGGTCACGAACCCTTCAACCCTCGGACTCTTTGAACCGAACATCACAAAGGTTTGCGACATGGTTCATGCCGTTGGAGGACAAGTGTTCTGCGACGGGGCGAATATGAACGCGATGGTCGGAACCACGCGACCAGGTGACCACGGTTTTGACTGCATGCACCTGAACCTCCACAAAACCTTTAGCACCCCCCATGGAGGCGGCGGACCGGGATGCGGCGCAATCGGCCTGAAGAGCCACTTGGAGCCCTACATCCCTGCCCCTGCCCTGAAGTGGATGGACGGAAAGGCCACCGTAGATTTCCACCGGCCCCTCAGCATAGGCAGAGTGAGCGGATTCTATGGTCAGTTCTTGATGGCAGTGCGGGCTCTGACCTACCTAGCCGCTTACGGCAAGGAAAACATGGCGAAAATCAGCCGCTACGCGGTGCTCAATGCCAACTACATCAAGGCGAGGCTAAAGGATCATCTCCCTGCTGCTCACGATCGCCCATGTATGCATGAGTGTGTCCTTACCGCCACCCCGTATAAGAAGCTCGGTGTGAGAGCCCTCGACATCAGTAAGCGGCTGATTGACTACGGCTTCCACCCTCCCACGAACTACTTCCCTCTCATCGTGCCGGAAGCGATCATGATTGAACCGACGGAGACGGAAAGCAAGGAGACGCTCGATGCCTTTTGCGATGCTCTGATCGCG
>JALOLT010000124.1 GCA_025455775.1 Fimbriimonadaceae bacterium | reverse complement strand
TTTGGAAATAGCAAATATTATAGGAAAAGACCAACTTTACACCTATAGTTGTGAAGGCCAGAGTTGTCTTGTCACAGTTGTTCGGTCTCTCTCTGTCTCTGTCTCTGTCTCTGTCTCTCTCACACAGATCTCTCATTTAGGACCTTCACGCAGTTTTTAATAAACTAGCAAACTAAATGATCAGTCAAGGAACTGATAAGAGACTCTTAGTGCACTTGGAAACGTTCCATGAAAATGTTTGGAACTTCTGAGCAAACTAGGATTGAATAGACAACCTATGGAAAGTGCTTAATGCCCTTTGGTGTCAATTTTCTATTTGAAATTGCATCACTGCTCTGGCATCCGTTTTGTAGAACTGTATTTTTCCATGGAATCGTGACTCAGGCTCACTTGTAGTGGCACTCTATGAGTTAGCATATTGACAGTACCATTCTGACAAGCTAAGCTGTAATGGCACCAAGCAACCCAATCACGATCAAGGAACCAACCAGACCAAACTCTTCACCGACCGTGGCCAAAACGAAGTCGGTCGTTGGGGCAGGCAAGGTATGTTTCGCCCGCCCGTTGCCAAGCCCAACTCCAAACCATGTTCCGTTCGCAAAAGCGATCTCTGCCTGGGTTGTCTGGTAACCGATCGAGTTGATGTTTTCTGCCGACCACCGGGAAGCGTGGTTCGAGATCCGATCCAAGCGATAGGGCTCCTTGATCACCAAGGCCCCCACCGCCACCAATGCCAGAGCCGCAAGCACCCCTAAGGTCTTCCACCGCACACCTCCCAAAACCAGCTGGGCAGCAGCGCAGACCACGATCACCATCGCAGTTGCCAAGTCTGGTTCTTGTTCGATCACAACAACCACGAAACCGACAATCAAAAACGGCAACATTTTTACCAGCTTCGGAACAACCTGGAAGTCCAGCTTTTCCGCTAGATTCCGGCAAACCTTCTGCTTAACAGGCTTGTAGGTTGCCAGAAGCATTGCCATAAAAATGATGCTTGTAAACTTTGCGAATTCAGCTGGCTGAACAGTGAACAACCTAAAGTCGATCCAGCGGGTCGCACCGTTGATCGTCTTCCCAATTCCCGGAACCTCGACGAGCAGCAAGGCCACGATCGTGAGAGCCATTAGCCACCAAGCCCCTTTCTTGACCTTCTCAATCGGGAGGCGCGACGCGATGAACCCTACCAGAGCAGCAGGAATCAAGAAGGCTGCCTGATAAAGAAACTCCTTGGGAAGGACTCCGGAAGATCTGGCGTAGCCAGAGTTCCAAATGGCAAATAATCCGAGCACCGTGGCTACGATAACCAAGATGGTCAGGATCGGGTCTCCGCCTGATGTCTTTTTCATGTGTCTAACCAATCCCTGGCGATTTTTCTAAAAGCGTCTCCACGCTCTTTAAAATTGACGTATGGCTCACTGCTCGCGCACCCTGGCGAGAGAAGAATTGCCTCTTCTTTTGCTGACTGAGAGACTGCCGCGTCAAATGCCGAGGCAAGAGTGGGATAAATCGGCCACGCTCCCCCCAGCATCCCATTCAACTTTTCTCCATCCAAACCGAACAAAACAACCCTGTGCGACGACCTGCTCAAGTAGTCAGCGACTGGGTCAAAGTCAAGGTTCTTGGTGTTCCCCCCCATGAGCAGAGTCTGACGTCTCGGCAGGGATCTGCTACTCGCGATCACTGCCGCTGGATTTGTGCACATCGAGTTATTGAAAACCCAAATTCCGTCTCTCACACCCAAGAACTCCATGCGGTTGCTCAAACCCCGAAAGCTCCGCAAGGCATCTAGGCAGCCGATCGTTGGCCGTGAGTAGCAAGAAGCCATCTCCCAAGCCATCAGAGCGTTGCTAAAGTTGTGTTCACCAAAAAAGGGAAATTCTTCAAGCCCTACCGTCTCCCCGCTCAAAACGACGGAGTTTCCTTTGCGTCTTGTCACTCCATTCTCGCCAACGCTCTTTCCTTGCGGGCTGAACTGCACAATCGTGGCACTGTTGGTCAGGGGCTTTCGCAAATCGGTCACCTGAAGACTGGGCTCATCCAGATTGATCACAACTGCGTCCCCTTCCCCCATCTGACCGAAGAGCCTCATCTTGGTTTGGAAGTAGTCGTCAAAGTCCGGGTGGCGATCCATGTGATCAGGAGTGACGTTTGTACAGGCAGCGACCTTCGGCCGGAACTTTGTCACGAACTCGAGTTGGTAGCTACTCACTTCCGCCACAAGAACCGATTCTGGCCCTGCCTCCATAGCTGCCCTTGTGAGAGTCATTTCTGGGTATCCGCTCCCTGCGATGTTGCCGCAGAGGAGAGCATCGTGGCCACCCCCTTTCAAAATCGTCCACAGCATCACCGTGGTGGTGCTCTTTCCATTCGTGCCAGTAATCGCCAAAATGGGACGATCTGTCAGGCGAGATGCAAACTCGACCTCACTCATAACCTCCTTTTCTGCCATATCCTGGATGGCGAGGTGGTCGCGCCGGAAGCCAGGGGAAACGATCAAGGCATCGAACTCATCGGGATCCAGGTGACCATGCCAACCAGTCACTGCCTCAATTTCTAGGGCAACCAACTGATCCGTCGCTGCGAGTACCTCCGGGACATCGCCGAGCTTCTGGTCAAAAACGACCGGGTTAGCCCCCAGCTCCTTCAGGGTCACAGCGACGGCTCTGCCACTCACCCCCATGCCAGCCACTGCGACTCTCTTTCCTAAGAACTCTTCTCTCGCCATAAATCCTCCCTAAGCCCCTAACCCCAAAGCGAGCAAACCAACCGACAAAACCACGCAAGCCCACTGGACAAGATGAAACATCCATACGATCCTCGTCTCTGGCCAACCTTTCTCCTGAAAAGCATGGTGAACCGGGGTCTTAAAGTTGAAGAGTCGCTTGTTCCGCAGTTTGACGCTCGCTATCTGCAAGGGAACCGGCACGATTTCGACTAGCATCACAAAGCTCAAAATCACCAGCGGCCAGAAGATCGAACCACCTCCCAGGAGATCACTCCAGTTGATCGCACCTTCTCCCGCCGACCCCAAAAGCAAGGTCGCCATCACCCAGCCGAGCACTGCCCCGATGGGCAAAGCCCCAACGTCTCCCATAAAGACTTTCGCTGGTGGCGCATTGTAAAACAAGAAAGGAAGAAACCCAGCAAATAAAGCCGCGATGGCGACGAGCAAATGCAAAGGTACCTGTGGTTGAACCAAAATGAGCGGCACGAGCCCGATACAGAGGATCATCCCAAGCCCTCCCGCCAAGCCGTCCAAACCATCCGAAAAGTTGTAGGCATTGCTCATGAACAGCACGATAAAGGTAAAGATCGCGATGCGAATCGGATCAGTCTGACCCACCAAAAGGCAAGAACCAACAACCGCTCCCAACTCCAAACCCAACTTGGGAACCCAGTGCAAACCTCGACTCCCTGGGATGAGCTTCGGAACGATGTAGTCATCTGCTAACCCCACCAAACCGAACGTGCCAGCGATAATGAGCAAAGGCAAAACTTGCTGAGAAAAGCCAGCCAAGCACCCGGCCAAGAAGCCGATCAAGATGATGATTCCCCCCATCGTGGGGGTTCCCTTCTTGTGCTCATGTTCTTGGATGTACTGGCTAATGATTTGCCGCGACTTGATGGCAACCAAACCCTTCATCACCAAGGGTGCACTCACACCGGCAACCGCCAACGAAATCAAGGCAGCCGAAACGGGCGTCTGAAGCGTCATCCTCCCTCCAAAGCTCTTTCAAGCCCCAAGGCGCGACTTCCCTTGATCAAGAGAACGTCGCCTACCTTCAGCCCGGCCAGGTACCGCCGGATCAGAGCCAAGTCGATCTCGTCAGTCTGCTCCACCTGATGGGCTGGGTAGCCTGCGATCAAGGCTTCATCGGCAATGTATCGCGTGCCTTCACCCAGGAGCAGAGCCAATTCAACCGAGCTTTCTCCCAGGGCTTTGCCTACCATACGGTGGCCACTCTCCGCGAAGCTACCAAGCTCCTTCATCTCCCCCAAAACCGCCCATTTCCTTCCCGCCGAGGGAGATTCCGAAAGAGCACGGAGGGCAGCGACAGTGGAGTCTGGTGAGGCGTTATAGTTGTCCAGGAGCAATGTCGCTCCATTCCACTCTCTCACTTCCATCCTCATTGGGGGCAAGGTCGCGGTTCGGAGTTGGTTGGCCGCCTCCTGTGGGTCAACCCCCGTTGTCGCAGCGGCCAAAACTGCCGCCGCAGCGTTCAAAGCCTGGTGTCGGCCCAGCACTGGGAGTTCAGCCTCCCAGACAGAGCCATCCAGTTCTCCTCTCACGACCGATGACGACCAGTTCAGGGCCTTGTACCCCACGATTCGGCAGTCGGAATGAGGGTCAAAACCAAAGGTTCGCACCGGCCCAGGGGCCAAAACCTTCAGGTCGTTCAGAAAGTCGTCTTCCTGCCACAGAATCGAGGTACCACCGGGAGGCAAAGCCTGCAACAGCTCTCCCTTGGCTTGGGCAATGCCAGCCCGACTTCCTACCATCTCGATATGGGCGGTTCCGATACATGTGATCAAACCGATCGTCGGCTTGGTGAATCCTGCGAGGTGGGCAATCTGGTTAAAACCCCTCATCCCCATCTCGACAACCACAGCCGAAGTGAGGGGCGAAACATCGTGCCACAGCAGGGGAGAAGTGAATTCACTATTTCTGTTTCCTTCTGTTTTGATCACGTCGCCCCTGACACTCAGGGCTGCCGCCGTGAACTCCTTTGCACTCGTCTTTCCGTTGCTCCCAGTAATCCCCACTACTGGTCCGGAATAGTCGCGCCGCAAGGAAAGAGCGTAACGAGCCAGGCCATTCACTAGGTTCGGGACCAAGATATAGACCCCCTCGACCGGCCTCTCGGCCAAAATTCCCGCCGCTCCCGCTGCGATGGCTTGGGGGGCGAAGTCGTGCCCGTCAACATTGGCCCCCTTTATCGCGAGAAAGAGGTTCCCCATCTGCACCCCCCTGCTATCGGTGGCAAACCCGGTAAAGAGTGAGTCTTGGCCGTGCAAAGTGCCCCCGCACCTCCGCGCAAACTCGCTCAGTGTCACCCGCCACGCTCCTGTAGGGCTGCCCTGGCCATCAATCGATCGTCCATTGGATGCTTGGTTCGGCCGATGATCTGATAATCCTCGTGGCCCTTTCCAGCAATCACCACGACGTCGCCTGGCTCCGCCATCAGGACCGCTTCGCGAATTGCTTCGCGTCGGTCAATGACCTGGACCGACTCCGCTCCTGGCTGGATCCCGACCATGATGTCAGCCAGAATTGCCTGGGGGTCTTCAGTGCGGGGGTTGTCGCTTGTCACAACAGATACGTCGCTCAGCTCACTCACAACCTTCGCCATCTTGGGCCTCTTGCTCCTGTCTCGATCACCGCCACACCCAAAAACTGTGATGATGCGCTTGGGTTGAAGTTCTCTCGCACTGGCGAGCAGTTGTTCAAGGGCGTCAGGAGTATGAGCATAGTCGACGATGACTCCAATGCCAAGATCGTTTGGCACTGCCTCAAATCGTCCCGGAACTGCTTTCACCTCTGCAAGGGCCTCGGCTGCCTCAGCAACCGGCACTCCCAAGGCAATAAGCCCTGTAAAGGCAGTCGTTGCGTTCTCGATGTTAAAGAGTCCCCCGACCTTGAGTCTCGCTTCCACCTTCTCGCCGAGGGCAGAAAAAGAAAGGTGCAAAGAATCAACCGCAACGGAGAGCGGCTCAACCGTGATGTCAGCTTCAGATCTCCCAAAGGTAAAGACACGGCACGGCAGTTCCCTTGCCCACTCTTGACCCCTTGTGTCCTCCCGATTCAGCCCAGCAATGAAAGCCTTATCGTTTGCCGCAGCATATTCTGTGAAAAGCAGCTTCTTTGCAGAAGCATAATTCTCCATCGTCCCGTGAAAGTCGAGGTGATCTTGGGTGAGGTTGGTGAAGAGGCCGACATCGAACTGCACTCCCGCCAAGCGGCGCTCAAAGAGGGCATGGCTACTCGCCTCCAGGCAAAGAGTCTCGGCCCCTGCCCTTGCCGCCTCATCCATCAGTTTCCAAAGCTCCACCGGGAAAGGAGTCGTGTTGCTGAGTTCCCTCAGGGAATCTCCAATCTGAAAGCCGAGGGTTCCCAGGTAGGCAGACTTCTGACCGAGCGATGCCAGGGCATGGCGGATCATCCAGGTGGAGGTCGTCTTTCCGTTCGTTCCTGTCACAGCAACGACCTTCATCTTGCTGCTCGGGTCATCGAAGATCAGGCGGCACACTCGGCCAAGGGCGAAGTTAAACCTGGTTCCGACTGGCTCGACCAAAACAACGGCAAGTCCCAGGGACTGAGCGAGGGCAAACCCTTCCCTCGAGTGGACGAGAGCCGCTTGAGCACCAGCCTTCGCCACTTCCGGCAAGAAAGCATGGGTGTCGCGACTCGCGCTTGGCATACAAATAAAGAGGCTGCCTGGCTTAACTTCCCGCGAGTCAGCCGTAACCAAATTGAGCAGGGGGTTATCCTCCCAGCTCACCTCGTCCCACGAAGCCCCTGTTTGGGCTACGACATCCTGAAAACTGACTTGATCCATAGTTTTCAGCCTACCTAGGCCGCGCTTCGTCGCCTCCTCTGGGCCTGGGTTGTTGGCGAGGGGGTGTCGTCTCGCTCGGTTTTCTAGATCGGGTCTCTGGGCGAGTTCGACGCTGAGGGCTCGACTTTTCTGGGTTCGCCCTGTTGGTTGGCTGGCTGGTTCGGCGGGGACTTCGCTCGGTTTCGCTTCTGGGTCTGGATGCCGTTTCGGGAGTAGTAGACCGAGTACGGGGCGTTACTGGCTTCTGGCTGGCCGAGGCTCGAGGATTCTGAGGAGAACGCCTGGCCTCAGATTCTCGGCGCGTAGCTTGATTCACTCTCTCTCGCCCGGACTCCACGCGTCGAACCTCTGGTTGGCGATTTCTCGTTGCGCTAGCCCCCTGCCGCTCCGAGCCAGTCGCCCGCCTTGGTGTGGATCGTTCTTGGCCGGAAGGCCGAGCCGCAAGGCGATTTTCTCTTCTCTCACTGGTTGCAGAAGCCTGGCTCGTCCGCCGCCTTTCCGTAACAGTCTGGCGGTCTTCGTTTCTCAGCTCGGGAGTTCGGCGAACGGGACGCGAGCCAGAGGGTCGAGAGGCCAAGGGAGCCGCTGATGTTCCCGCAGCGGAATCTGCTTCAGGTTCCGACCAGACGATCGGGGCTCCGGTTGAAACCGCAGAACCTGATGGAGCCTGATTGGGCTGAGACCTTCCCTCCGCGCGAACTGCTGCATCATGCTCCCGTTCTGCCTGGCGATCGCTCGGAATGTTGTACCGCCGAATCACCGAACGAGCCAGCTCCGCAAAGACCGGACCAGCCACAGCTCCTCCGTAAAATCCTCCGACCGTCGGGCGATTGATCATAACCAGGATCGTGACCTTGGGATCCTGGGCTGGCACGTAGCCGATAAAGTTCGAGACGTACCCCCCGCCCCCAGACCCAAGCCTCTGGGCTGTTCCCGTCTTTCCTGCGAGCCGGTAGCCACGAACGCGGAGCCCAGCGCCAGTTCCATAATCTTCCTGAATCGTCTCCTCCATCAAGCGCAGAACATGGGCTGCGACCTCTGGTTTCACCACGCGGCCCGCCTCTGTCACGGGGGACTCCTCATCACCCACTTGACGAATCAACCGAGGCTTCATCCTCACACCTCCGTTGGCAAGCATCGAGAAGGCACTAGCAAGGGTGATCGGCGCAACGTTCATCGCCTGGCCAAAGCCGTTGTTGGCGAGCTGCATCCTTTTTCCCCCGTCTTTGAAGTTATAAAGCCCCTTCACCTCGCTTGGCAAGCCAATGTTGGGACGCTCAAAGAGATGCATCGACTGCATGTAGTCTACAAACTGCTCGTGACCGATCCTAAGAGCCCAAGTCGCGGCTGAAACGTTGCAAGACTTCGCGATCGCCTGGCCAAGAGATACGTTACCGTGGCCGCCATGATCGCAGGAGACAAACTTCCCCCCCGCGACGTGAAGGGTTCCGTTGCAGAAAAGGTGTTCCGACT
>JALOLT010000028.1 GCA_025455775.1 Fimbriimonadaceae bacterium | reverse complement strand
CGGGAAAGGGAGCTTTTGCCCTGGGGATCCTGCCTGCATCTTGCATAATAGCTTTGCCTTGCCGAACCTTTATGACATTCTAGGCGTTCCGCCAAAAGCAGACAACGATGCGGTTCGCTCGGCCTATCGGAACCTGGCCCGTACCTTTCACCCAGACGTGAACCCAGATCCTAAGGCTCACGAAAAGATGGCTCAGATCAACGTGGCCTTCGAGGTTTTGAGCGATCCTGTCAGGCGAATGGAGTACGACGTCTCGATTGGCCAGGCTGACTACAGTGAGCCAGAAGCGAGCCACCGCGATTCTCGCCACCCAGATGCAGTCCAGGTTCAGGTCATTCACCGCCATCGGGAGCACCGCACCCCTGTCTATGCGATGTCTTTCCACCGGGCCAGCGGCAAATTTGTCACAGCTAGTTTCGATAATGAGCTTTTGTGGTGGGATCCTCAGCTTAGTTTTGTAGAGAAACGAGTGAAGTTAGAGGGTGGAGTCGTGAGCTCTGTGGCTGCCTTTGGGCCTAACGGTGCTTTGGCGGCAGGAACGACAGAACAATCCCTCGCCTGCTGGACGGTCGAAGGCGAAAGGGTGAAGGTCTGGCGCAACAACCCTAAAGAGTGGGTCTGCACAGTTGCCCCTGCTCCCGATGGTCAAAGCCTTGCCGAAGGAACGGTGGACAACACCTTGCGCGTCGTCAGAGCGAGCGATGGACAGGTGCGTTTTACTGGCCACGCTCACACAGGTTCTGTCACAGCCCTGGCTTGGACTCAAGATTCGGCGAGGATTGCGACTGGGTCTGCCGATGCCTCGGTCAAGATCTGGTGCGGGGCAACGGGAAGAGAACTCATGACCCTGAACCAAGTGCGGTCTACCGTCACGTCCTTGGCATTCAGTCCCGACCAAAACACCCTGGCGGTAGCAGCTGTCGATCTCTCTTTGCGCGTTTTTGACCTGCGAAACGGCATGCTGATCAAGACTTTCTTTGGTCACCAGCGCCCGATCGAGTGTTTGGCTTTCCACCCTCGCTCCTGGCTTCTGGCCAGTGCAAGCCGAGATGGCAGTGTCGGCCTCTGGAATATCGTCCATGGCATCGGCCATGGCAGGATCGAGGCGAGCCACCAGCCGGTCAGCTGCGTCGGGTTTAGCCCCAGTGGCGATCGCTTGGTCGCAGGGGGCCTGGATAAGGTTCTACGCGTCTGGGCTCTCTCCATGCCCCAGAAAGCGTAGGGCTCCCTGTCTTAAATTTTCCAGAGCCAGACGGTCAGTTGGGGCAGTCCCTTAGTTCGCTTCACTGCTGGCCTTTTGCCCTTGGCTCTGGGAACTCATCTGCTCCTTGCCAAAAAAACAAAGGTGCCTTTTCCCGAATCTCGAGAGAAGGCACCAAAGCCAGATGGAAGACTAAATTCAGATCTCGATCATCAGAGTGATAATCTCGAAGGGTTTGTAGCTGACACTGATCTGGCTATCGACCACATCCACTTCGCTCTGGTGGATTTCGTTCAAGTCCACATTCCAGGCACGCTTGATTCCTTGGGCGACCGAGAGGGTGGCAGTTCCCCGTCGGTTGTGAACTTCGTAGAGTCTCACGACCAGGTGATTCGAATCTTCTGCCTTCTTCACCGTTTCTACCATCAGATCGCGTGAGTCAACGTGGACAAACGGAGGGAGCTGCACCTTTGACCCTTCGCTCGGATCCAGAGGGACTACGTGGGGCTCAGCGTTCACAGCGTAAGCAGCTCGCACCACGTCACTGTGGGCGACCTGGTCAAAGTGAGGGAAGACCACATAGGTGAAGCGGTGAACTCCTCGGTCACAGATCGGGTCTGGCGCCTTGGGTGAGCGCAGGAGCGAGAGTCGCAGGGTTGAACCCTGGACATCATGGCCGTACTTTCCTTGGTTCAGGATGGCAAGGCCATAGCCTCCGTCACTGACGTCAGCCCACTTCTGAGCACAAACCTCGAATCGCGCCACATCCCACGAAGTGTTCTTATGAGTTGGACGCTCGACGTGGCCGAATTGGATTTCGAACGAAGCCTTGGTGGCGTTGACGTTGACCGGGAAAGCCACTTTAAGGAACTTGTGATCCTCTTGCCAGTCAACCTCCGTGTCGAACCTGATTCCAGGAGTTGGGCCAAGGCTGATCCTCTGGCGAATTTTGCTCTTGCCAAAGGTCTTTGTGATTTCCACCGCGACCCTAGCCGGGCCTTTTTCAACGACTTCGAAACTGTCGCTCTTGACAAGATCGATCGCTGTTTCTTGGGCGTAGGACTCTGTATCCCAGGCATCCCAAAAGAGAGGACGGTCATCGAGAATCTGGAACAAGTTCGCAAGCTGACCAGGCAGGACGAACTCGGTTGGCTCGTCATCCAAAGTCTGAATCGAGGTGATGTTGCCGTTACCGTCAAATTTCACCGCGATTTCGTGGTTTTCCAGCTTTCGCGCTGCCGCCTTCAGCCTTGGCCGATGGTCTGGCTGGGCTTGGCTGAGATCAGCCACTGCGACGCTTCCGAGTGCAGCGCTTGGCACAGAAAAGACCAATTTTCGTTCGCCAAAGGATTCCACAAGTTGCACTGGCGAGCTCTCATCGCCACAGCGGATCGAGTTCGGGACTTCTTCTTGATCCCACGGCAAGGAGGCCTCGCTCGACAGAGGGGAATTGTGGAAAATCGCCACTGGCTGGCTCATTCCCTCTGTGTTGAGTTTGCGGCCGATGTGGGCGACAGAATCCTTGATGATGGCGTTGGCTGTTTCGAGAAGCTCGCCATATTGCTCGTTGCTGTCCTCGTAGACCTCCCTCACACTGGATCCCGGGATGATGTCGTGGAATTGGTTGAGCAAGATCACCTTCCAGAGTCGTTCGAGCTCTGCCGCTGGGTACCGCTTGAAGTCGTCTCTAAAACACCAAAGCCACTCGGCATCTCTCATCAAGAATTCTGCCTTGCGGTTGTTGCGCTTGTTGGCAGCTTGGCTGGTGAGGGTTCCCCTGTGCATTTCGAAGTAGAGCTCACCGACCCAGCTCAGAAGGTCGTTGCTTTCCGCCATGGCGCGGCGATAGAAATCAGAGGCCTTCTTGCCTGACTCAACCGTTGGCATCTGGGGGGCTTGCCTGGCCCGGCGCAGGCGTTCCAAGTGGAATTCGGTCGGGCCGCCGCCTCCGTCCCCAAATCCATAGAGGTAGAGCGACCTATCGCTCCTACCGTGGTCGCGGTGCTTCTGCACACTTTCCGTGATCTCCTGGGCAGTGCAACTCGCATTGTAGGTGTCAGCCGGAGGGAAGTGGGTCCAGACGCGGCTTCCATCGATCCCAACCCACCAAAAAGTGTTGTGGGGGATCTTGTTGGTTTGGTTCCAGCTCATCTTTTGGGTCAAGAAGTACTTGATCCCAAACTTGGTGAGGATCTGGGGTAGGGCAGCCGAGTAGCCAAAAACGTCTGGCAGCCACATATCCTCTGTTTCCACCCCGAAGTGCTTCTGGAAGTAGCGGCGGCCATAGAGAAATTGGCGCACCATGCTCTCACTCCCGGTCAGGTTACAGTCTGCCTCGACCCACATGGATCCCGTCACTTCCCATCTGCCTTGCTTCGAGGCCTCTTGCACCCTGGCAAAGAGGTTCGGCTGTTCCTTTTCCAGCCACTCGTATTGGCTTGCTTGGGTGTGAACAAAGACATGTTCTGGGTAGCGCGCCAGCAAGTCAAGCTGGATGCTCGTCGTGTGAGTCATCTTGAGATGAGTGACAGAAAGGGGCCAAAGCCAGGCAGTGTCGAGGTGGGCGTGACCAACTGGGGTGATCGCATGCTTGAACTCTCCCGAGAGGCTGTCCTGGGCATCGCGGAGGATTTTTTGGCACTTGGCGATCGCCCTTTGGTCTCCTTCTCGGTAGGTGTTGCAGACATCATTGAGAGCCCTTTGAAGGGTTGCAAAGGCTGGATCCGTCGTTGGCTGGGCTTGCATCAGGCTAAAGACAAACTCGCAGTCAAAGAAGAGGGGATAGATCGCCTCATCGAGCACCTTGACAACAAAGCCGGGGAACTCTGCCGGCTTTTCTGTGCGAGGTGCCTCTGGCCGATGAACGGTCGTCTCCTTGTTTGGGGCAAAGGTCTGGATCATCAGATCCACTGACTTGGCCCCAGGTTCGAGTCGGTAGAACCCGTGGCCAAAGTCAATACCCCCCACCGCGACTCCCTTCTTCCAGATCGTGCCTTCGACCGTGCCCCAGGCTTCCCACTTGAACTCTGACTTTGGATGGGTCAGGACGAGGGTCTTGCCGGCAAAGTCTTCCGGAATCACTCCCGTCACCTTGTACCAACCTTCACTGTAGGCTGGTCCCCAGGTGAAGCCGATCTCGATTTGCTGCCAGGCTGTTTCTGCCATGGCCTTTTCTCCTGTGCCACAGGCCTGATGCAAAAAGCTCGTCTCAAGGGGGAACTGGTCACCCAGGAGCCTCTCCCGGAGTTGGAAATCAATAAATTGTCGAATCCTGTTGGTCGTGATGTCTGAGTGCTTTTGCATAGCGAGTTCCAAATGCTGCCTTGGCAGTGGGAGTATACTAAGAAGGTGGAGAGAGGGGAGTGGTCTGCAAGGGCTGTATTGGCGGGACTGTATGCCAGGGGGGCTTTTGCCCAAGGTGCTGCTCCGCCCATCGGGCTCTCTAGTCTTCAGTCCCTCGAGAAGTTGCCACGCCGCAAGTGGCCCCAAGTGCGCGACCTTTTGCTGCAAAGTGACGTCCCCCTTTCTGACGTTCCTGGCCTCCTGCGGCGCAATGGCCTCTGGGAAGAAGCGTCTCTCTGTAGCACCGGCTTCCTTGCCTACGGCCTGTCCCTCGTCGAGACAGGTCAGGTCGTGACAGCTGCCTGTGTTTCCTACCCTGCCGCTTGGCTCACCCGCCTTGGCTCTGGATCTCCTCCTGCTTTTTGGGCCTCTGGCCCCTTGCCCCCTGGCCTTGGCTCTCTCCGCCTGTCTTCAGCTGGTGCTGCTTTGTCAGAACCTGTTGCTGGGCCAGGTTCTGCTTTGTCAGGTTCTGCTTTGTCAGGTTCTGCTTTGTCAGGTTCTGCTGGGCGGGATCCTGGCGGGAGATCCTCATCCCAGGGGGGCTCAGCCGGCTCCGTCATCGGGGTCGTTGGCTCGCGCCAGCTCTCGCAAATGGGAGAAAGAGTGGCTTGGACTCTCGGGGGGGCAATCGCCAAAGCCGGGTGCATCCTCGTTTCCGGGGGGGCAGTGGGGGCTGATCGGTGGTCTGCCCTTGGGGCCCGCGGAAACTGAACGTTTTGGGCCTTGCCCTGGTGCGGAGGCAAGCCCAGTCTCGGTGGTCGAAATCTGGCCCTACGGACTAGCCTGGGGGACCAGACACCGACCCCAACCTGCCCAAGGGGTGGTGGCTCTCAGCTTGTGTTGCCCCACCTCTGGCTTCTCCACATCCCAGGCGATGGAGCGAAATTCCCTCATCTACGCTTTGTCTCAAGTCACCTTCGTGATCGAGCCCCGGTTCCGCCAGGGTGGCACATGGCATGGGGCAGTCGAGGCTCTGCGCAAGTTACGTTCCGTCCTTCTGGTTGCAGGGGAGGGCCAGGGGGCGACAGGGCTCAGCCACCTGGGGGCAACCGTTTTTGACCCTCTCACTTTTGAAGAGTTCAGCCAGGGACTTCGTCTCCCAAGCATTATCCCCTGGGCCCTTGCCCAGGGTTCAGGTGGCAAGCCCTCCCAGCCAAGCCTCTTTGGGAACTCACTCGTGCGTGAAACTCGCCCCCTCTGGCCAGATGCAGTTCCGCTACCAACCCACTCAGCCCAATCTCGCCTTGACTCTGCGACCCTCTAGGTTCCTGGCCTCTCGTGCCATTGGCTCCCCTCACGAGCGAGGAGCGCCTGGCAGCCTTCCCTGACCCTGATTCATCAAGCAGTGGGTGATGGCAATCGCAAGGGCATCTGCCACATCGTCCGGCTTGGGAGGGGCAGCCAGACCGAGGATCTTCGTCACCATAAAGGTCACCTGGGCCTTATCGGCTCTGCCATTTCCTACAACGGTTCTTTTGATCTCCGGAGGACTGTACTCTCGCCAGGGAAGCTCCTTGTCCGCTGTCGTCACGAGCACCACCCCCAATGCCTTCGCCACATCCATCGCTGTTGTGGTGTTCTTTGTGAAAAGGAGCCTCTCCGTCGCAATCTCGCTTGGCTGGTGAGCCTCGATCAGTTGGGTCATCTCCGCCCGGATTTTTGCCAGTCTCAATGGAAGCTCGCCTTTCGGAGTCGAAATCAGGCCATACGCCAAGGCCACCATCCGAGAACCCTCCTTGCGAACCACTGCGTAACCCACCCTCTCCAGTCCCGGGTCAATCGCGAGAACCACCATTGCCTTACCGCTTGAACTTGCGAAAAAGATCGCCCTTGGGCAAGACCAAGGTGATCGGGCGTCCATGGGGACACAGATAGGGATTTTCCGTGGTTGCCAGGTCTTCCAGCAGCTTCACCATCTCTGGCATCCCTAAACGATCGCCAGCCTTGATCGCCATCTTGCAACTCGCCATGATGTAAACGTCGTCACGGGTTGCGACTAAATCACCTCTGGCCCCATCCGCGATCTCGTCGACCAGATCCCTCAAGACCTCACGCGGAGGCCTGCCACGACTCACGGCGGGAAGACCTCGCACCAAGAACGAATCACCGCCAAAAGGCTCCAAAACGAAGCCAACCGCGGCGAGATCCTCCAGCCTCTCCATCAGGAGCTCCCCTGCCCTGCGATCCACATGGAGGGTCTCTGGAACAAGAAGGTGCTGAACCTCAACCGCCCCTGATCCCCTGGTTGCAACCAGCATCTCGTACAAGATCCGCTCGTGGGCCACGTGCTGGTCAATCACGAGCAAACCACTGCGATTCTCCGCGATGATAAAGGTTTGATCCACCTGGCCCAAGACCCTCAGGCCATCGAGAAATTTCTCTTTCTGGCTCTGACCCTCCCAGGCTCTGCCACCATCCTGTCCGACCCGAGCCTCAGCCCCAAACTCGCCGGTCCCTAGAGATCCGCCTTCGAATGGTCTGGACCCACGATCCCCCTGCCCAGGGGGCAAATCCAAAGGAGCCCAGAGACCGATATGGCCAGAGGGACGACCGACTGCCATGCCAAATGCTCCGGGATCAAAGGCGGAAAAACCAAGCGAGCCACCCCCAGCAGACGAAGGCCCAGAACCTGCCACACTCTCCAAACCAAAAGGAGGAGTCCCTCGCCCCTGGCGAAGAGCCTCGTCTGCTACCTGCACTGCCTCAAGGGTCGGCACCATTCCCGAAGCCAAAAGAGCCCCCTTGACCCCCCGCCGCACAGCGTCAAAGAGGAGGCCCTCTTGGTGGAACTTCACCTCGCTCTTGGTCGGGCTGACATTGACATCGAGCCTCGCTGGGTCAATCTCCACCACCAAAACTGCCAAGGGAAACCTCTTTTCCGGGGTCAAGCTGCGGTAAGCCTGATCCAGTGCCGCCATCAGGCTGCGGTTCTTCACAATCCTGCCATTGACAAAGAACCACTGCTGGGCCCTGGTCGGCTTCGTAAAATGAGGTGGGCTCACAAGGCCCAAAATCCGAATCCCACTCACTGTATGGTCGAGAGGAACCAGAGCCTTCGCCACTTCACGGCCCCAAATCTCCCCAACCGTCGTCGCGAGATCTCCACTCCCACTCGTCTGAACCAAAGTCGTCTTGCCATGGCGCAAGCGAAAGACAACCCAAGGGGTGGCAAGAGCCAGCTTGCTCACCACCTCGACACAAGCAGAAAGCTCTGTCGCATCACTCTTGAGAAACTTCAAACGGGCAGGAGTGTTCAGAAAGAGATCCCTCACCACAACCGTCGTCCCCCTGGGGCCACTCTCCGCCCTTTCGGACAGAATCTCCCCTGCCTCAATCTCAATGACAGACCTCGCACCATCTGCTGGCCCGCTACTCAGGGTCAAAGCACTCACAGAAGCAATCGAAGGAAGGGCCTCGCCGCGAAAGCCGAGACTCAGAACGGAGTTCAGGTCATGCACCGAACGGATCTTGCTTGTCGCGTGGCGCAAGAGGGCCAGATGAGCTGTCTCGCGATCCATTCCAAGTCCATTGTCTGAAACCTGAATCAACTTTCGGCCAGATTCCAATAGGTCGATCTCGACCACCGTCGCCTTCGCATCCAAGGCATTCTCCACAAGCTCCTTCAGGGCTGCTGCCGGACGCTCCACGACCTCCCCCGCTGCGATCTGGTTCACAGTATGGGGATCCAGCAACTGAACAGTCGGCCGATCCGACGGAAAACCAATGGGGCTCGTCAGGGCAATGCTCATCTTTGTTCTTGCGTCATTATCTCAGGGTGTCGGGGATTCATTTTCGGGGATTCTGTTGCAGATCCATAAGCCAGTGGCTTTCGAGCCGATTTTAAAAAAACGCTTCGCTCCAAGCCTGTCATTGCAGCCAAGCTTCCTTCATCTTACGTCAAAAGTTTGCCAATCAATCAGAAGAGTCCGTCCCCCGACCTCTCCCAAACAACGACTCCCAGAAGTTCGCCTGCTTAGGCAAAAAGAAAACCTTACCCATCAGGACGTCTCGCACCGCCAGTCCGGCTCCCGAAGTTTTCCCGAGTTTCCCACCGAAGGATTTACCCAGGGCTCGCCTCACCGAACTCGGAAATGTCCCAGTGATCCCTGAGATCAGGCCAACGAACAGCCAAAGATAAAGGAGGATCAGAGGGTTTCCCTCGCCAACCAACCATCCATGTTTGCCATCATCGGGATCGTCGTAGCGATTGTCTGCACCTTGCTGGGGTACATCCTCCACCACGGAGACGTCGCGGTTCTGATTCAGCCGACCGAAATCATCATTATTATCGGGGCTGCCCTTGGCATCTTCTTGGGTTCCTTTGGCATCAAGACATTCCAGGCAACGATCAAGGCGATCCTTGCAATGCTCAAACCAGATAGGGCAAAGCAGCAGTACATCGAGCTACTCCGCATGATGTACCAACTCTTTAGCGTCGCCAGAAAGGAAGGCCTGTTGGGTCTCGAACGCCACATCGAAAAGCCGGAAGAGAGCGAGATCATCAAGAAGTTTCCCTCGTTCCTTTCCGACCACCACGCTACCCACTTCTTCTGCGATACCATGAAGGTCATTCTCACAGGAGCAGTTGGCCCCCATGACCTGAGCGAAATGATGGAGCTCGACCTCGAGGTCGCCCACACAGAAGAGCTCAGGCCCAGCGAAGCCCTCACAACCGTCGGAGACGCAATGCCAGCTGTCGGGATCGTCGCTGCCGTTCTCGGAGTCATCATCACCATGGGCAAGATCGACGCAGGAGCCTCTGTTATTGGCCAATCAGTCGCAGCCGCTCTCGTCGGAACCTTCATGGGAATCTTCGTCGGCTACTGCATCTGTGCCCCTCTTGCCAAATCCATTGCCACCAGAGTCGGCTCCAATGGCATGTACATGAACTGCATCCGCCACGCACTCTTTAGCTTTGCCAGAGGCGAATCCCCGATCACCTGCGTGGAATTTGCCAGACGCCAAATCGAGCCGTCGATTCGCCCAGGATTTGCGGAACTCGAAACAGCCGTGAAAGAAAAGGATGCCGCCTAGGTAACGAGACCTCATGCAAGACGGCACCCCCATCATCATCAAAAAGAAAAAGAGCCACGGCCATGCTCACCACGGGGGAGCCTGGAAAGTAGCCTATGCCGACTTCGTCACTGCGATGATGGCTTTCTTTATGGTGATGTGGATCCTCGGAATGTCGGAAGAGCAAAAGAAAGACATCGCCTCCTATTTCCGAGACCCACTCGGTTTCGATAAGAACCTCCCGCGCAACCCAGTGAACATCCTCCCCCAAGAAAGCCCCCTTCCTGGATCTGGCGGAGTCACAAGCGGCGACCGAGGACGCCTGAACGACGCCAAAGAGGTTCAGGACCTTGCTGGCCGCATCGCCCAGACAATCTCGGAGGACGAAACCCTCCAAAACCTCCAAGCCAAAGGGGATCTCGAAGTCAAAATGAACTCGAAAGGCCTCGCCATCGAGCTCATCGAAAACGAGAGCGGCGGAGAAGCCTTCTTCCAGCTCGGCAGTGCCATCGTTCGCCCAAAAGCGAAAGAGATGTTTGCCCAGCTCGCCCCGATCCTGGCCCTCAGCAAGAGGCAAATGGAAATCAACGGCCACACAGACGCAAACCCCATGAACCGGGGAGGCTACGACAACATCAGCCTCTCCACAGATCGCGCCAACGCCGTCCGCATCCTCCTGATGGAAAACGGGGTGCCAGAAAGCCAAATCCTCGAGGTTCGGGGCAAGGGGAGCCGGGAGCCCAGGGTCATCACAGATCCCTTGCATTTCAGCAATCGGAGAGTTTCGATCCTCCTGCCCTACGCGGCAGGTTCAGAAGCAGGGCCAGATGGGAGCCAAAAACCTAAACCAAATCTCCCCTCCTCTGCGCCGCCTCAGCCAGGAGTCGCCCCAAACCTGCCGGACCTCCGCCACGAGATGAACCAGAAAGGGCACTAGCCTCTCGCACTGTCCCCTCCCCCCTTAACGCTTCATCATGTGGGGAACGATACCGTGGACAAACTGGAATCCACTGGAGGCCGGCTCAGTCAAGCCAAACCACCCACGATCATCCCAAACAGTCCCGGAGAAACCCTGCCTCTCGAGAGCAAGCCTCATCACTCGGTAATAGTTCCGAACAACATCACTGTTTCTCTCCTCAGGATTTCGATCCCTCCCGACTCCGAACTCACCGTAATTCACCGGAACCTGGAGTTTGTTTGCATGAGCCCCAGCTCGCTCGATCCCAGCCAGGATCACGGAATCCCCTGGGTAGTTGCGATTCAGGCCATCTTGACCACAAAAATTCCAAGGATCGTAGGTGTGGAGGGTCACCATCAGGTTCCGATCCCTACCTCCTCCTGGCAAGCTCGCCCTGGTTGGGTAAACAGGTTCGAACATTCCTTGGTTCCCCAAGCCATTTACCCCCACCATCACCACCCGAGTGGCGTTGTTTCCGCCGGTCGCCCGAATCGCACGATAGGCCACCTCGTTGATATGGCGAGTGCGGCGAAGTGCGATCTCACTTTGGGGAGCAGGATCACCCCCCCATTGGCCAAACTTGCCCTCTGGCTCATTGAGGGTTTCGAAGACGAGACCCTTGGGAGCATTGCGAAAGGTGGTGGCAATCCCAGTCCAAAGCCTGGCAAACCGACCATCAAAGGCAGGGCTGTCGTCATAACTCTTCTTGAGCCAGTGCTCGTGGTGACTATTGATCACAACGATCAACCCTTGGCTGAGGGCATAGTCCACTGTTTTCTTGAGCTCGCGCAACCGCGGGTGGTTTTGCCGGATCGTCCCATCCGGACCAGCCAGATGATCACCGTTAAAGCCATCCATCCAGGTGATCGGGATCCGAATGTGCTTCATACCAGCGGCTCGGTAAAGATCAATGAAGCCCTTGTTCCCAGCAAAAGTCGTAGGCTGCAACCCCACGTCAAAGGCATTTCCCAGGTTGAAGCCCATTCCCATCGCTCGATTCACCTCTTTGGCGGTCGCTCTCTGAGCAAGGGTGACTGGCCTTTGGCCGAAGGCGAAACTTGCTCCGATTACCAGAGACAGTGAGATGAACAAAACTTTCTTCACAAAGAGGAGCTTATCAAACTAAAAGGGGCGATGCCAACAAGAGACTGATTTATTCACGAAAATCCCTGCGATCCCTGACCGGCCCCACTGACTCCACAAGGGGCCCGGTATCCTCGGCCCGGCATGAGTGGTAACTTGAAATTCTCCCAGGCTGAGGGAGTTCAGATCGTCGAAACCTTCACCGAAGCTGTGACCTGGCACTTTTCAGTTCAAAAGATGCTGGCCGTCGGCCGATCCGAGTTTCAGGACTACCAAATTGTCGACCTCCCTGTCTTTGGCAAGACCCTCTTCCTCGACTACCGAATTCAATCCAGTTTATTGGATGAATATGTCTATCACGAGGGAATGGTTCAACCTGCTATGACCCTCCACCCAAACCCCCAAAAGGTCTTGGTGTGCGGCGGGGGAGAAGGTGCCACTCTCTGGCAAGCCTTGCAGCACAAGACAGTCACGGAAGCCCACATGGTGGATCTGGATCGAGAGCTAATCGACTTTGTCAAAATTCACATGGAAGAGTGGCACCAGGGAGCCTTTGACGATCCCAGAACCACCCTCGTGCACAAGGACGCCAGGAAATGGGTAGAAGACCACAAGGGTTATGGTTATGATGTCATCCTGTCTGACCTGCCTGGCCCGGTCGAAGGAGGCCCAGCCCTCTACCTCTACACCCAAGAGTATTTCCGCCACGTAGCAGAGGCCCTCAGCGAGGATGGAGTCTTTGTCCTCCAGTCCGGAGCAGTCAGTGAGTCCTATCCCCAGTGCTTTGCCTGTGTCCACACGACTCTGGAGAGCCTGAAAGAAACCTTCCCCTATGTTCGGGGCTACTGGGCAGGAGTCACCACCTTTATGACCAACTGGGGGTTCATCATCGCGAGCAAGAAGCACGACCCTCTCGACCTAACCCCAGAAGAGATCGCGAATCGCCTCGCAGCCCGAGGGGTCACAAACCGCTACTACACCCCAAGGTTTCACAATGCCATGTTCACCCTCCCAGAGCACATCCTGCGAGACACCCAAAAGTACGGCAGAGTCCTCACAGACTCTGAGCCCTTCGTCTGGACCGCCTGAGCTACGGGAACTAATGGGCTGGTTCAAGGTATCTTAAACTGTAAGGACAGAAACAATGAAGTTTCGAAAACTTTACTGGGTTACGGAAGCTGTACGGAGCGACGGCTCCTCCTCGATCACGGGGGTCTACACCTCCATCCCTGACCTGATGAACAAAGGTCTCGGAGAAAATGGTTTGGCGTTTGGGCCAAACTGTCTTCGCCTTACCCTCGTCAAGCTTGATTCCAGCAAGGAGCCACTCGGCGCTTGGACATCTCCCACCTTTGAAGGGATGAGAGAAGCCCTCGAGGAATTTGTCGAGACCCAAGAGTTCAACGGCCCTGCCTGTGACGAGCTAGTCGCTCACCTGCATCACTCTTACAAGAGCGGTACTGGCGTGTAGCTAGGTGCTTGCATCGCTTATCGGCTCGAGAGTATTGGGCATCGCCCCAAAAAATGTGCCTTAACGTTCGTCGCCGGGAAGCTTCTCCCACAGGCTCTTCTTCCCGTGCGCCGGTACCCCTAAAAGCCAAGGTCCTGGTGGATAAATATCCGACGCATTTTTCCCTCTGCCCCCGTCCTGACTCATTGACGAATGGCGGAAATCATTGGCAATTTGTGGGAATACAACCTGGTGCGAGTCGTCATCGTGGATGTCAGTGATGACTATCGCCTGATGCAACCCCCCTTGCCGAGCGAGTGCTACCCAATCCTCGCGGATCGCTACTTCCCCGCCTACCAAGTTCGGTGTAACATCATGGAGTTCCCTTTTGTCGAAGGCTATCTCTACGACTGGCACGAAGCCCCTGGTGACGAAGGAGGCATCCTCACAGTCGGGATGGTTCAGGCCGAAGTCGTGACAGGAACCCTCGCCTCAGCTGGAACCGAGTAAGAGAGCTGAACCAATCCACTCTCGTAAGCCTCTGCCCCTTCAAACTGAAGCAAAGTGCGAGGAAAGCCACCTGGGAAGAGAGGAACTCCTTTCCCCAAAAGAATCGGGTGAAGGGAAACCTGAATGTGGGATACAAGGGACTCATTCAGAAATGACCGAACCAAATCTCCACCTCCCACTAGCCAAACCTTCAGATAACCCTTCTCGCGTAGCTGCTGCAAAAGAGCCGAAAGAGAACTCGAGTGGAATTCTGTCTCGGAGGTTGTGATCGTCACTTCTTGCGCCCGCGAAACAACCACCACGTGCTTGCCAGCGTAGGGCCAATCCCCCATCTTTGTCACGACCTCATAGGTTCCTCTCCCCATGATCAGAGCATCCACCTGACGGTAGAACTCGGAGTAGCCGTAGTCGGCATCAGTGAAGAGCCAACTCAAGTCATCATCTGGCCCGGCAATGTATCCGTCCAGACTGGTGGCGATATAGAGAGTGACGTTCACGGCCTGATTATGACGATCTATTGCAGGGAGCGAAAGGCCTGTCTTTTGCTGTGAGCTGTCCCAAAAAACTCCTCACCCTAGTTTGTCGGGGAGAGGAGATTTTTTGGGGCCGAGCCAGATGCCTAAAATTGATCAGGGGGGCGAGGGCTCTTGCGCGAACCAGAAGGGGTCTATCGAATCCGGTCTGCGATGTTGCGACGGATCATGGCATCCGCGATCTCTTCGCCGGTGGGGCTATAGGTGCCTGCCTCGATTCTCGCCTTCAGCTGGGCAACGACCTCTTCGCGGTCTGCCATTTCCAGCACGTCGCCGGTTACTTGCTGGATGAGAGCTTGATCGGTCAGCTTAATCACAGCCGTATCCACCTGGGCAGCATCCGGGGTCAAGGAGCCTTTCTGGGCGCGAATTCTGGCGATCTGTTCATTCGAAATCTTCACGGTAAACCTCTAGTGCGATGAGGAAGGATCCCTCTTTGGGTAACCCGGCGATCTCATTTGAAGTTAAACGAGACCCGTGGCTTTGCGTGATCGGAGTCGCCTCCGTCGTGCCATTTTTCCGTCAAGACCTGACGTTCCTGGTAAATATCACGGTCATCATTTCCTGCTTCTGCAGGGCAGACATGACCCATTTTCTCACTTTTCGGGCCAAAAGTCAGCATCGCTCGAGCAACAAGTAAAATAACTTACAGCAAATCCCGCTTTCCCCGGAGTCAACGATGATTCGATACCATTCTCTCGGCCAGCTTCCACCCAAGAAACACATCCAGTTCCGCAAGCCAGACGGAGGTCTCTACACAGAGCAGCTCTTCTCGACCCATGGCTTTTCCGGCCCGATGTCCACTCTGTACCACATCAACCAACCAACCGAGGTCTCTGGCTGGAAGGATTTGGGGTCACGCAAACCCAACTATGTGCCAGACGAGCCGCTCCGGCACCGCCATCTGAAAACGAGCCGCCTGAATCCCTGTGGGGACTTCGTGAGTGGCCGTATCCCTCTGATGGGTAACTCCGACTGTCTTTGGAGTCAAGCGATGGTCGCCCACGCGATGGAGGAAAACACCTTCTTCAAGAACGCGGAAGCTGACGAAATTCTCTTTGTCCATGATGGCGAAGGAGTCTTGCGCTCCATGTACGGCGAGCTGGATGTGATGCCTGGGGACTATTTGGTGATCCCGCGCGGAACCATCTACCGCCTCGACTTTCAGCAATACCCGGTACGGGTGGTGGTGATGGAAAGCCATGGCCCTGTCTCGACCCCCAAGCGCTACCGAAACGAGTATGGCCAACTAATGGAGCATGCCCCCTTCACAGAACGAGATTTTAGGGCACCCAATCGATTGCCAACTCAGGAACTTCGCGGTGAGTTTCAGGTCATCGTGGCTGCGCGGGGTCGCCACACTCTCTACATCTATCCCTATCATCCTTTTGACGTCATTGGCTGGGATGGCTTCGTCTTTCCCATGGCCTTTTCGATTCACTCTTTCCAACCCATCGTGGGCAAGCTCCATATGCCTCCTCCGATTCACCAAACCTTTATCGGCCAGGGTTTTGTCGTGTGTTCCTTCTGCCCCCGCAAGCTGGACTTCCATCCCGAGGCGATTGCGATTCCCTATAACCACAGCAATGTGGATAGCGACGAGGTTCTCTACTATTGTAATGACAAATTCGGGAGCCGCAAGGGGATCGAAGAGGGCTCGATCACTCTCCATCCCTTGGGGATTCCCCACGGCCCCCAACCTGGGGCAGTCGAGGCAAGCCTCGGCCATACGGAAACGAAGGAGCTCGCGGTCATGATGGACACCCATCGCCCCCTTGTCCTGACCACTGACGCCCTTGCTCTCGAAGACCCGGACTACTGGCAAAGTTGGAAAACGACTCGATAGAGGCCCTCACCGAAGGCCAGAGCGGGACTTGTCACCCTAGGGTTCGTCGTAGGTTGGGAGAATCTTGTATACTGTTAGCTCTGCTCGCTTTCCCCTCGTTTTTTGAATGGGCGGCAGAGTCCGAAAGAAATCGGGGCGTGGCTCAGCTTGGTAGAGCGCTTCTCTGGGGGGGAAGAGGTCGCGCGTTCGAATCGCGCCGCTCCGACCATCCCCTCGCTTCTTGAGTCCGCTCGAAAATCGAGGGGACTTTTCTTTCTGGCTTGGCGATCTGGTCGGTGGGGAGGTAGGCCATCCTCCCCGCGCTGCCTGGTCCCACGGCCAAACCCGACCGGTTCCCGGCTTGGGAGGTTCCGCTCCAAACACTCGTCCGGTCTGCTCCCAGGCAGCGCGGGGAGCACCTTCTAGGGCTAGTCCGCCACACCCCCAACCCCTTTGGCGTAGAACCAAGCCTATGATTCACCAAAAAAAGGTCGCCTTCATCACGGGAGCGAACAAAGGGCTCGGGCTGGAAATCGCTCGCCAACTCGGCCAACACGACATCACAGTTGTGATCAGTTCTCGTGATAAGGCGAGAGGACAAGCTGCCCTCGAAGCCCTGACAGGTGAACAAATTGACGCCCATCTCATTTTGCTCGATGTCAATGATTCTGAGGCAATTTCGAACCTCCCGAGCTACTTTGATTCCACATTTGGCCGCCTCGACATCTTGGTCAACAACGCAGGAGTCCTGTTCGAACACTCCGAGGAAGTCAACCGAGACACCTTCCGCAAGACCTTTGAAACCAATCTCTTTTCTGTCTGGGAACTCACCGAAGCCCTCCTCCCTCTTCTCCTCAAGAGCGACGCAGGACGCATCGTAAACCACAGCTCCATCCTCGGCTCCATCACAGTCAACCGAAGTCAAAACCTGGGTGAATTCGCCATCCCAGCCTACAACTCCAGCAAGGCAGCCCTCAACATGCTCACAGCGATCTGGGCCAAAAAGTATGAGAAAACTTCCCTCAAGGTGAATTCGGCTCACCCTGGCTGGGTCAAGACGGATCTCGGTGGCCCAGGAGCCCAACTCGAAGTCACGGAAGGAGCCCAAACTGCCGTCCGACTCGCTCTCCTCGAAGCAGATGGCCCCACCGGAAGCTACTTCCACAACGACGAAGTCCTGCCCTGGTAATTTTCACCAGACCCGAGGATCTTTATTCAGTCTTTGCTGTCCACACCAAGGAAGGTTCCAAACCTTCCTTGAGCACTCGAACGGCACCATCTGAGAACCCGATAATTGCCTCCCCGTTGGTTAAGCGCAGATCAGACGATCCCCCAGTGGAGTTCTTCCCGAACTTTTGAGTCGAAAAGAGCAATACCGTGCCAGCCGGGTTATTTATTTCCGCCGTGCTGATTCCTAAAAGATCAGCATTAAATCCGATTCCAGGCCTCGTCTCATCGGGAAGACGAGGATCCAAAAGCAGAGAATCCCCACCTTGATCATCAGTGTAGGGATCGATGTTCGTAGCCCATTCCGATACCGGAAACCGGTCATCATAGTCGGCTGCGTAGATTTGCAAAGCCGTCGCAAGGAGTTTCACGTTGGTGAGGGCCTTCGTCTTCTTAGCGGCCAAGTTGGCTTGGCCAAAAACAGGGGCCAAAAGGGCGGCCGGGATCACTACACAAGAGCACGCCCCTAATCCCAAAAGGCCAATCAACCACCACACCCAAGCCGGAGTCTTTTTCTTAGCTGGCTGATCTAAAGGGGGAGGGGCTGAAAAACCTCCTTCAGGCGGGGGCATCGACATAGTCCTAGTTTGCCACAGCAAGTCCAAAAGAGTATCAAGAACCCCTGTCAAAACAAGATAAACTCACCACCATGAGTGAACGAATTCTCAACTTTTCGGCTGGCCCAGGCGCGATCCCAGTCCCTGTCTTGGAAAGAGCCAGAGACGAGATGGTGAACTGGCAAGGGGCTGGCATGAGCGTGATGGAGATGAGTCACAGGGGCAAGGCTTTCCTCTCAATCGCCCAAGCCACAGAAGAGGCAGCCAGAAAGCTCATGGGAATTCCCAGCAACTACAAGGTTCTGTTCCTCCAGGGAGGGGCAAGTCTCCAATTTACGATGCTCGCCAACGCCTTTTTGAACACAAGGGCAGAATTCGTGGTCACAGGAGCCTGGGGACAAAAGGCACTCCAAGCAGGGAAGATGGTCGGGGAAAGCCACGTAACCTGGGATGGCAAAGCCCACAACTACGACCGCGCCCCCAAGTTCGATAGCCTGGACATTGACTCTGCCCCAGATTTCGTTCACATCACAATGAACGAAACGATCCAAGGGGTCGATTTCCTGACAGATCCCGACATCAATGAAAATATCGTGTGCGACATGTCAAGCTGCATCGCCAGCCGACCCTTTGATGTCAGCAAGTATTCTCTGATTTATGCCGGTGCCCAAAAGAACCTTGGGCCAAGCGGAGTCACCCTCGTCATCTTAAGCGAAGACTTCCTCGCGACCCAAAAGGAAGGTCTGCACCCGATGCTTGACTACCGAGTCCAAGCCGAAAACGAGTCAATGTACAACACTCCCCCCTGCTGGGGAATCTATGTCATGGGGCTTGTCTTCCAACACTGGCTCGACTTTGGCGGGCTGGAAGCAGTCGCAGCCCACAACGAAAAAAAAGCCAAGTTGATTTATGATGCGATCGATGGAAGCGGAGGCTTCTACCGAGGCCACGCACAACCTGAGAACCGCTCCCTCATGAACATCCCTTTCGTCCTCCCAGACGAGAGTTTGACAGAAAAATTCCTGGCAGAGACAAAGGCTAACCAAATGGTTGAGCTCAAGGGCCACCGCAGTGTAGGAGGTTGCCGTGCCAGTGTCTACAACGCTTTTCCGATGGAAGGGGCGAAGGCTCTCGCTGACTTCATGGGCCACTTTGCGAGGCAGAACGGATGATCCTGACCTCTGGTCTCGCCCTCATAGCCCTCCACCAAGAGGGCCTGAAGCAAGCAGTCGATCCCTTGCTCCTCTTTCCAGAGTCAGGCACAGTCAAGGTCAGCCAAGGCTTGATCGACTCAACGACGGGAAAGGCTGCCACCCCAGAAGACGTCATCGCAGCAGCAAAGGGAGTTCGATTCCTCTTGGTTGGCGAGTCTCATACGAGCCCAGAGCACCACAAGCTCCAGGCAGCCCTCATCGAAGCGGCAGCGAAAAGTGGTCGTCCTGTCGTCGTTGGGCTCGAAATGTTCACCCGTGACAACCAGGCCAATATCGCTCCCTGGTCGAGTGGCACCATGAGCGAAGAAGACTTCATCGTTCAAAGCAACTGGAAAACCCAGTGGGGCTTTGACTTTGCCTTCTACCGACCGATTTTCGACGCGATCAAGCGACATAAGCTCCCTCTCTACGCCCTCAATGCCCCCCGGGACTGGGTGAGACAGGTTGGGCGCAACGGGCCAGGAATCCTTACCGAAGAGCAAAAGAAGTGGGTTCCTGAAGTGTACATGGGCAACGAGCGCCATCGGGCCTTGTTCAAAGCTCTGATTGGCGGACACCCCCTGGAAGGTCAGAGAGGGGAGAACATGATCGCCGCTCAAATTGTGTGGGACACAGCGATGGCACAAACAGCACTGGAGGCGAGCCAGACCCACCAAGAAGCTCTGGTCGTGATCCTGGCCGGATCAGGTCACGTGATGTACCAGGCTGGAATCAACTACCGATTGCAAAGACTCGCAAAGGCAGAATCACTCGACGTCGTCTGCATCGACATCGCCGAGGAGCGAGAGGTCAGTAAGTCCATCGGGAGGTTTATCTTCGCCTCACCCCCACCAATTCCGAAAGAGAGAGATTAACCATTTGGTTGGAATATGAAAGGCTCAGTGATTGGGTCTGGGTCGTCGCCGTTAGCTACCTTTCCCTCACCCAGATTTGCATCCTGTTCTTTCCCCGGTTATCCCAAAAGGCATAGGGGAGTGAAGAAGCAGTCACCTCTGTCAGGCTCCGATCAAGGGGCGACCCATAGAGAGCGTTTGATGCCCTGCCGGCGCGGACGCCAAAGACCTGAAGTCGAGGAACTCCCTCGAACGAGCCACTCATGGAGATTGGCCCTTGCGAGACTGCCATCTCTTGGGGGGCAAACCCAAGATCAAACTCCTCGAAGCAATGAACAAAAGGGCCGTGAGAGAAGGCGATGCGCCCCTGATTCTCCCAGACCGAAGGATGAGAATCCCAAACCTTTGGCTTGATCCCGAGCTCGAGTTCTACCCTTTCCCCAGGATCCCAGTTTCGCTCAATTCGCCAGAAGCTGCCTGGCTCGAGGGAGAAAACTTCTCCCGCTACCTTGCCCCGTGCCGAGCTCGCCCACGAAGGGATGCGAATTAGAAGTCCTTGCGGCAAGACTCCCTCGGGAGTAAAGGCAAATTCCTTACCAGTTGCACTATCCCCCTCCACATTCCAGGCTCCCATCCCGTCGGGGCTGCGATAACTGCCTCCGATCAGCAAGCCGAGCAAGAATCTTGCGTCGTTCCAGTCACCGGCATATCTCTGGACAGACAAGATCATGCGGGCGATATTGGGGGGACAACAGGCGCAAGCAAACCAGGGCTGGCGCGTGTGGTCTCCGTAACACTCAAGAGGGTTCACATAGTTGTAGAGATCCCCACCCAGATTCACGCCGCTCAAAACCCCGTTATAAAGGGACTTCTCTGCCACCTCCCAATAGTGAACGTCTTCGAAGAGGGATCCCATCCTTGCCCCCCACATCACCAAAGAGATTCCTGCACAGGTCTCTGCATAGGCGCTGCGATTCGGCAGATCGTAGTCGCTTGTGAATCCCTCGTTGGCGGCAGTTGATCCGATGCCCCCCGTGATATACATCCGCGATTCAGTGAGGTTTTGCCAAACTGCCTTGAGGGCCTTCTTCAATGCAGGATCAGAGTCACCAAAGCTATCGAGGGCTCCAGAGAAAAAGTAGCAAGCGCGAACGGCATGGCCGACGATCTGATCCATCTCCCGCAAGGGGACGTGATCTTGACAATACTGCCCGTCGTACTGCCCGGTCACGAAGCAACGATCAAAGTAGGTCTGGTCGAAGCTGGGACTGGAAGGATCTGTAAGACTTGCCTCGAACGGGCTTGGTCGCGATCCTCGCTCCTCAATCATCCATCTCCCCAGGGACAAAGCATCGGAGCGACGGCTGAGTTTGCCGAAGCGGACAAGGGCCATTTCCAACTCCTGATGGCCGCAGTAGCCCTTCACCTGTCCTGGCCCAAAGGTGGCGACGAGGTGGTCGACGACCTTGTGTCCCACTGAAACCAATCGCTTGGCCCAGGCTTCCTTTGGACAGCTTTCCCCTGCAGCAGCACAAGCCTCCAACAGGTGACCCATGCAATAGAGCTCATGCTCACTCGCTAACCTGGCATAGCGTCGATCTGGCTTCCCGAGGGTGATGAAAGTGTTGATGTAGCCGTCTTCTTGCACAGCCCCTTCGATGAGATCAACCGCCTCTTCAACCAAGTGGAGAACGGGGGTCAAGTTTGGGCTTGCGTGAAGCCCGTAGATCATCGCTTCCAGGAGCTTGTAAACGTCGGAGTCGTTGTAATAGTAACCCTGGTGACCTCCCGTCTGGCCCAGAGCCACACGTCGAAAATTCTCAAGCCTGCCAGTCTCTTGACACATCTGCCATTGATGCCGGAGGCCATTTTCCAGAAAGGGTTTCTGCCTCGCATTCCAGAACGGATCGGTCAGAGTTGTCTGAGGGAGGAAGATCATTTGGCTTCCATTCTCCCACTTCGGCAACCGAGTTTTCTGGTTTGGCTGGATTCGCTGGTGGCATAAAGACGGCAACGACGGTAAAGGGGCCATCTCAAATAAGATCGAACCCCTTCTATTGGAAACTCACCTGCCCTGCCGAGGCGCAGCCCCGAAGCACAGCGGAGGGGAGGGCGTGGCCTCGGGGAGGCGGGGCAGGCGAGTTTCCAAGAGTCGATCGGACTGCATTCTTGGAGGCCCAAAGAGGGCTGCCTCTTTCGAGACAGCCCCCTCTTGCCTCGGAACTAACCTCGTTAGAGGTAACCTCCCGGATGTTCTCGGCAGCTCAGAGAGGCTCACCTCCCATGGTGCGAAGTTGATCTTTCTGTCCTTGAGTCAATATTTCCAGAATCTGGCGATCCAAGTCTCGGCGGTCACCTCCTGGTCCTCCACCTCGACCCCGTTCGCCTTGACCAGGGTCGCCGCCACGCGGTCCCGGTCGATCTCCGCCCGGCCCAACCCTACCTTGGCCTGGTTCACCTTGACGGAAGCCGCCGTTACCACCAGATGGGGGTTGAGGCAGCAAGGCGTCCAGGGCTGCCTTCTGTTGTAGCGTGATTTTAAGACTTGCCTGGACGCCAGGGTCAAACACTGCCGACGGCCCGCTCACCTGAATTTGGAGCTCACGAGCCCGCTTGGCTTGGGCTTGGTCCAGGACACTCAGCACCAAGCCATCGATCTTGGCCCTGTGAGCTTCGATCTGTTGCCGAGAAGGGCGCTCTGCCCCTGGCTGGGGGCGGTTCTCTTCAAGGATGCTTCGAATCCTTTCCCCTTGGGATTGGGTCAGATTCAGCTCCTCTCGGATCTCTGGGCGTTGAATCAGCTGAGCAAGTGGAATCAATCCCGGGGGGGCCATCCTTCTCATACCAGGTCCACCTGCCCCACCTGGGCCACCCTGACCTTGACGCCCTGGTCCCCCGCCCTGCGCCTGGGCCAGGACAAGCGAGGTCGACAAAGCCATGACTGTGGCCAGGCTCAGTGCAATAAGAGTTTGTCTTGTGTTCTTCATCATTCTTTCCTTGTCCGCTCGGATTTCAACAGGCTCTTGTCTGTTGCAGACTGCGGTTTTGGTATTAAACGAAATCGACATGAAGACGACATGAAGAATCCCCGTTCGGCCACATCTTCACAGGATCTTCATGTGCTCCAGGAAAAATTCAGCCACACTCAAATTCAACACGAAGGTGCAATCCAATGCAGATACTCTTGGTTGAAGATGAGCTAGCCCTGGCAAGAGCTATCCAAAGACTTCTGGAGGCGAACGGTCAGACCGTCACAGTTGTGCCAGACGGAGATCAGGGCCTGAAGGAAGCGAAAAGCGGACGCTACGACCTCGTCATCCTTGATGTGATGTTGCCAGGAAAGAACGGATTTGAGATCCTCTCTACTCTTCGAAACGGAAAGCACAATGTTCCCGTTTTGATGCTCACCGCGCTCGACGATACTGACCATAAGGTTCAGGGATTGGAGTCAGGCGCAGATGACTATTTGGCCAAACCTTTCGAAAACAAAGAACTCGCTGCCAGAGTGAGCGCCCTCCTGCGCCGTGACAAGATCAATAAGGCAGGGGTGATCACGATCCACGACCTCGTCATCGATCGAAAGGCGAAACAGGCAAGCCGCGCGGAAATACCTTTGGTTCTCACCCAGAGAGAATTCGAGTTACTCGAGGCTCTTGCCCTGAACCAAGGCAAGGTCTTATCCAGAGACACAATCCAGTTTCGTGTTTGGGGTGACGAAGAGTCGGTTTCGAACACGGTGGACGTTTTTGTCGCATCGCTTCGAAAGAAGGTCGATCGGCTGCATGACGTCAAACTCATTCACACAGTGGTTGGATTTGGCTATGTCCTGAAGGTAGGAGGCAGTGAGTAATGGCTCATGCAAGCCTGCGCCTTAAGCTCATCGGGCTCGTCGCAGGCAGTGTCTTCTTGGTTCTCTGCTTGGTCGCTGTGGTCGTTGACTCCTCGACTAACCAGGCGGTCTTCAGTTCCATCGACCGCGAGCTCGACCGGCGGACGAGAGACTTTTCGACTCGAGGGCCTGGCCCCCGGAGACCTTTGGACAGACCATTCGAAGACGACCCTGGCACGGGCAGAAGGAGGCCCAACCCAAGAGGAAACAGGCCCCTTTCCATGCCGATCTTCATTCCAAATCCGCCCCCTGGTCCGGGGGAAACCCCACGACCAGAGCCTCTGGATCCAGAGGGGCTGCGGCTTGCCAGACAGGGAACAACGCAGTTTCGAACCGTCGTGTCACAGGGGGAACCAATGAGAATCATCAGCCGCCCCCTGATCCTAGAAAATGGACTCGAAGGGGTGATCCAGGCATCGACCCCTCTCAGCGACTTTCTGGCCTCTCTGGCCGAGTTGCGACAGACCCTTCTCTTCTTTGTCCTTCCCTTAGGGGTGGCTCTTGCGAGCTTGGTCAGCCTCCTTGTCGTGGGGCAACTTCTGGCTCCCATCCGACGGATCGTCGCCGAAGTCGAGGGAATCCAAGTCGCCGATGAAAACCGCAGAGTGGCTGTTGTCGGAAAAGATGAGTTTGCAGAACTGGCTACAACCCTCAACAACATGCTCAGCCGACTTTCTCAGGGGATTGCCGCCGAAAAGCAAGCGAATCAAAAACTACGAGAAGCGATGGAACGGCAGAAGAGGTTTACCGCCGACGCAAGCCACGAAATGAAGACGCCTCTCGCGATCATTAAAGCCCACAGTGGCTTAATCGCCGAAGAGAGTGCCTATAAACAAGAGTCGATTTCCGCAATCGATGAAGCAGCCACTCGGATGATTCAACTGACAGCCGGGCTCCTCGACCTGGCCAAAATTGACGCCCAGCGGGATGCGACAATGGTTCCAATCTTTGCTTCAGCTCTTCTGAAGGATCTGGCTCTCTCATTTGCTCACGAGGGATCCAGGATCACCTTTCAAAACGATCCAGCGGATCCGGCCTTCCTGGGGCAATTCGACGAGGCGACCAGGGCCCTTCAAAATCTTATTCAAAATGCTCTCACTCACGGAGGGCCAGGCCAAGTTTTGGTGAAAGTAGTCATCCGCGAGGCAAGGATCCAGTTCGCCGTTTCAGATCAAGGCAAAGGGATTCCCGCCGAGCACCTCCCCCACCTGTTCGAAAGATTCTATCGCGTTGATTCTTCCCGCAATAGTCAATCAGGAGGTTCAGGCCTCGGCTTGGCTATTGTCCAGGCGATCGCCGAGCGGCATCTCGGCACAGTTTCCGTTCAAAGTGACTCCACGGGAACAACATTCACCCTTGATCTTCCCTTGTGGCAAAGCAAAGACGTTTAAGCAAACAAGGGTCCCACTCCACGGCCACTGGAAAAACCTGATCAGGTGTAGAACAAGATGATGACCAACACTTCTCTGCTCGACCAATTTCCTCTGCTCAAAGAGAAAGTCAGGGGTCATCGCTTGGCCTACCTCGATAACGCTGCCACTACCCAAAAGCCGCTCCCTGTGCTAGAAGAAATGGATCGCATCTACCGCACCCTGAACGCAAACGTTCATCGCGGCGTTCACACCCTCAGCCAACAAGCGACAGACGCATTTGAGGAAGCAAGAGCCAAAGTGGCGAGGTTCATCAAGGCCTCCGAGCCAGCAGAAGTGATCTTCACCAAAGGCTGCACAGAGTCGATCAATCTCGTGGCTCAATCTTGGGGTTTGGCAAATCTTAAACCAGGTGATGAGATTTTGCTCTCCCACGGCGAGCACCATGCGAATATCGTTCCTTGGCAACTGGCAGCGGAACGGTGCGGTGCCGTCGTCCGCCCCATCCCCATATTCGAGAGCGGCGAACTTGATCTGAAGGCACTGAGCGAGATGGTCAGTTCAAAGACCAAGGTGGTAGGCATCAAGCATGTGTGCAACGCGCTCGGCACGATCAATCCCATCGCGGAAGTCGTTCGCTTGGCTCACTCGGTTGGGGCAATCTGCATCGTGGATGGCGCCCAGGGCCTCGCCCATGAACCAGTCGATGTCCAGGCCTGGGGAGTGGATTTTTACGCAATGTCAGCCCACAAAACCTACGGGCCGATGGGAGTGGGAGCCCTTTACGGCAAGAGGAGCCTGCTTGAATCGATGCCCCCCTTCATGGGAGGCGGGGACATGATCCGAACTGTGAGCTTCGACGGAACGACCTTTAACGAAATCCCGAACAAGTTTGAGCCAGGAACACCTAACGTGCCGGGGGTTGTCGGGTTTGGAGCAGCTCTCGATTGGCTCGCAGCTTTTGGCTTGCCCCAGGCTACCGCCATTGAAAACGATCTTGCTGACAGAGCCGCAGCTGAGTTGTCCTCTCTTCCTGGGGTAGTCCTGCGCGGGACAGCATCCCAAAAGGTTGGCATCGTCTCCTTTACCCTCGATTCCGTCCACCCCCACGATATCGGGACGATCCTCGATTCTGAGGGGGTCGCAGTTCGAACGGGCCACCATTGCTGCATGCCCCTTATGAGAAGGCTCAACGTGCCAGCAACCGTGCGCGCCTCATTTGCCCTCTACAACCAGCCGGAAGATGTCGAAGCTCTGATCAAAGGAGTCCAAAAGGTTCAAAAGATTTTTGCCTAGCCTTGGAATGCAGACTCCGGAACGGCGGAGGAGTAGAATAGAATGTGCACGCGAACGTGAAGTATGAGTCGTCATGCTGAATGAGCTCTACCAAGAAACGATCCTTGACCATGGCAGAAAGCCCAGAAACTTTGGGCTGTTACCGATGGTGACCCACTGCGCAGAAGGCCACAACCCTCTGTGTGGAGATCAAATTCGAGTACACCTCTTGATCGAGGACGACACGATTCAGGACATCTCTTTCGAAGGGTGTGGTTGTGCCATCAGCCTCGCCAGCGCGAGCCTCATGTCCAGTGCGATCAAGGGCAAAAAAGTGGGGGAGGCCTTGGGCCTTTTTGAGAGATTCCACGCCACCGTCACCAATGCCTCTGACGAAGAGCTCGGCATCGGAGACCTAGACTGCCTGATTGGAGTCCGCGACCACGCCAATCGAATCAAGTGCGCCACCCTTGCCTGGCATGCCCTCAAAGTAGCGGTGCAATCCCCCGTGACCCAATCCCAAGAACTTCCTTAACCCTCATGCCAGAACGAATGGAGACAGAAAACCCACCGAAGCGCCTCTTGAACACGATCGAAAAGTCGATCCTGGAAGGCGAGGTGATCGAGAGCATCCGCATGGTCTACGATCCCGAGATCCCGGTCAATGTGTACGATCTCGGCCTCATTTACGGGCTCGACATCTCGGAAACAGGCCATGTTGACATCAAAATGACTTTGACCTCACCTGCTTGCCCTGTCGCAGGAACCTTGCCAGGCGAAGTCGAGGAAGCGGCTCGGCAGGTGCAAGGAGTTACTGGCACGTCCCTCGAATTGGTATGGGATCCTCCGTTTTCCATTGATCGAATTCCAGAGCATGTCCGAGTGGATCTCGGCCTATTTTGACTTGGTTTTGCGACCAAACTCAAAAATTAAAACGTTTTAGAATTAAACCTTGCAGTAGACTTGACAAAAAAAGAGACACTATGAAATTTAGCGCACAAGAAGAATATGGCATTCGCTGCCTGATGGTTCTGGCTTCTCGGGGAGAAGGGGTGTCGCTGACGATTCCGGAGATTAGCAAGGTCGAAGGCCTGACCCCTTCCCATGTGGCGAAACTCCTTTCTATCCTGCGGAGAGCAGGTTACGTCAAGTCTCATCGAGGACAAACAGGGGGCTACTACCTAACCCGAAAACCTGAGGATATTCAAATCAAGGATCTCTTGGCTGTCCTCGGAGGTCGCCTCTTTACATCCCGTTTCTGTGATCGCCACTCTGGGCTTCTCACCCAATGCGTTCACCATTTCGACTGCGTCTTGCGACCCCTCTGGGCCAGCCTCCAGGACGCAGTTGACTCGGTGCTCGATCACCTCACCCTCGCCGACGTGATGGCAGGCAATATCGAGAAAGCTACTGCCCACCTGCCGAAACCAACCGGATACAACGTCCACGCCTACAACACAGGGAACTCTCTGCGAGTGATACCCAACCCAGAACCGACTGCGCCCAAATGAAGAACACCCAGTTCCCAGTCGAGGTTGCTCCAGAGGCATGGGAGCAGATTCACAGACTCTTGCAGCGCAAAGGCGAATCAGGAAGCTTCCTGAGAATCGGAGTCAAAGGAGGCGGCTGCTCTGGCCTCGAGTACGTCTTCCGACTCGATACGAAGGAACTACCTATCGACACCTTCCTTGAACAAGATGGAATCAAAATCGCCTGCGACGAGAAATCTGCCCAATACTTGCTGGGAGCAAAACTTGTCTACACAGGCAATCTGATGGGAGGTGGTTTCGCCTTTGAAAATCCAAACGCCCAGAGAAATTGTGGATGTGGAACCAGCTTCACTCCCAAACCCAAGTCCTAGGGCAAACTAGGGGTGATGAGCGACCCACACTCCCCTTACTCCACAACGTTCTTTAACGAAGCCTGGCACCTGATGGAAAAAGGGGGCAGGAACGCAGAAGAAGAGCGCCAGATGCTCGCCCTCGCGATGGCCAGCTACGTTCATTGGACAAGGCGACCAGACGTGACATCCAAAGAGAAGTCGATCGGTTGCTGGCAAGTTTCGCGGGTCTTTTGTCTCCTGCGCGAAGGAACGATGGCCCAAAAATGGGCGCAAGGCTGTCTCGAATATAGCCACGACCTGCCTGCCTTCTACCTCGCCTATGCCTATGAAGCCCTTGCCAGAGCCGAACTGATCCTGGGGGATAGTGACTCCGCCCGCGACCATCTGCAAAAGGCTATGGCTCTCTTGCCTTCTGTGACCGACGAAGAAGAAAAAAAGCTCCTCGAACAAGACCTAAAGGCTCTGGCTCTTCCTGTCTAAAGCAAAAGATTCAGCCCGAAGCAGGGACGCCTCGGGCTAGTTGATCTCGTTCCAAGCCAAGAAACTACAGGATCCGGATGATGACGACCCCTTCCTCGCTCACCAATAGGTTGGACGCCAGCCGCGTGTAGACCCTATAAGGTCCCCCACTCATCGAATCATCGATCAGGAAGTTGCCATTCCCAAGAGGAACTACGCGGTTATCGAACGACCTCTTCTCGGCCTGGTCCCAAAAAACCCTCAGACCATAGCGAACCCCGCTCTTAAAGTCTTGGAAGGGAGACATGATATTGGCGTACATTCCCTGAATCGAGGCTAATTCGAGTCTGGCCTGCTCCTCTGGCAAGGGTCGAAGGGGACGACGGGCGTCCCGATTGAGGTTCAGACGTTCAAAGGCCTGTTCTGCTTTCTTCTGAAAGGCAGCACCACGCTCAGGCAACTCTCTCAGACTCCATGTGACACCAGATCCTTGCTTACCCTGCTTTCGCTCGCGCCACATCCCTCGATTTGTGTAGAGAAAAGCCCACAGAGCCAAGTGGTCTGGCTCTTCGTCCACCCTTTTCTCAGCGATGTTCACAAACTTCGCATCGTTGTGGATCTCTACGGTCGAACGGTCGGAATGGAGGAGTTCGAGCGTCGTCCAATCCTCCTTCTCAACCAGCTGCAAGGGATCTGGATAGACCATCTGGACATAAGGATGATCCGCAGGGACAAGCTCTTTAATGGCACGAAAAGCCCGAGCCCTTGATTGAAGATCCAGGGCCAAGACGGAAAAGATTCCCGACATAAACCAGGCGTATGGATTTCTCTTATCCAAAGCCACGATCTTGTCCCACCGTTCCACGAACTGGCCGTTCACGTTGCGATCGAACTTAAAGGGATCAATCATGTGACCCTCCGTGGAAATGGAGTAACCCAGCACCCAGGCCTCTTGGTTCTTCGGGTCAGCCTTAACGGCTTTTGCGTACCATTGCTGGGCAGTTCTCGTGTCTCCTCCCAAGTGGAAAGCCTTGGCAATCCCAATCATCGCCTGTACAGAGTTAGGCTTCAGCTTCAGGGCATCTTGGAAATAATCTTCGGCAGCCAGGGATCGACCAGAAAGAGCCGCCTCGTATCCAAGTTGGAAAAGATCTTCGTAAGTCTTCGGTTTCAGGTTAGGATTGGCCATCACCACTGCCGTGAGGCCCCCGCCGCCAGGTTTTCTTCCGGACAGAACGACTTGCCCCAGAACGTCCTTGCCCCGTAGCTCAAACATGGGGGTTTGTTCGCGACCAACCTCCCGCTGCACAACCCCTGGTACGGCCAAGTTGAGATAGTTGAGCAAGGTTGTGACTGTTACTTTTCCTTCGCTGTTGGCTGCGCTCCCAGCGAGACCCTGCTCAACGTAATAGCTAAAAAAGCCTCGCCCCTTCCCAGTCCACTCATAGCTCAGCTGTGAGGGACTGCAAGAGAAAAGGTTCACCACGTTCTTTGGCCCTGGTTGGTTCCCAGATACAGTTTCGAGCGAGGTGGCCCTGGCGAGATTCGATCCCATGAAATTCCCGCCGCTCTGGCGCGAACCAGCGATGGGATCATTTCGACACATGTCATACATCACGATGAGCAATTCAGCGGGAATTTTGGAGAGGGCACTCCGGATCTCTGCCGCCGATAAAGTGGTTTCCTTGGCGGTTGCGTCATTGGTCAAATTGGCATCCATCGGCAAGAGGGCAGGCTCACCCCCGCGAAGCTGCATGCCATGACCGGCAAAGCTGAAAAACACAGTGTCGCCTGGCTTGACGGATTTCGCGAGTTTCTCGATCTCCTCCAGGATCACCTTCTTGCGAGGCTTAAGCGAACCAGCGCTCGTGAGGAGCCTCACGTTTGCCCCAGGCACCTTGGCCGAAGTTTGGAGGAAAGTCGCGAGGCCCCTGGCGTCAGCTCCTGCTGCCCGCAAGGGGTTAATCAAAGGGCTTTCGTAGGTATCGATCCCTATCACGAGGGCGTGCTGGATCGCAGAAGCGGAAGAAACGGAACAGATGAGAGTTGCCAGGAGCACTCCCGCGCGTTTCGCAAGGACATATTGGCTATTTCTAAAGATCATGGTGGAAGTGGATTTAGGGGGTCGATCAGTACTGAGTGTCTTACAAATGGGTCGCTATTTCTTGAACTGGGTGCGGAGGTCTACGAGGCTCCAGCCGTCTAGCCTCATGGCAGAACGGTCTGTGAAGTTCCCTCCGCTGCCAAAATCACTGATTAGACTACCAAGGCTACTGCCAGAAGTTGTCGCGCTCCGGCTTAGGTCGCTACTATTAGTCGCAAGGCTCGCGAATGGAATATCTGCTTGCTTGGTACCAAAGATTCTGAGTACTCCTTCGCCAAAACCGTGCTCATTGGGGGACTGATAAAAGATTGCCAGTTTTCCTTGACCCCCGTATCCGGAAACAGGGAGCAGTTTTCCTTGTTGACCAAGGTAGTACCATTCGCCGTTTGCTGGGAGTGACTGTCTGGTATCGCCTTCCGCCCCGCCTCTAGGCCAAAGATGAGCGACTTCGCCATCAGGGGTAACCGTGAGCACATCCAAAAAGCGACTGAAGCCTGGCCCAGGGAGCAGATCTCCCCTCTGTTGGGATCGCATCTTGAGCCCAAAGAAGCGGATCCCTGTCGCAATCCCTCCCTTTCTTTGCTCCTCGGAGCCGGAAAGAATTCGGTAGTTTGCTGGATTTGCGACTCCATCTGGTAGCTCTACCTCGACCATCTCTGCCTCGATCACAACGACATCCGGCACTGGCTTGATCGCAAGAAGAGCTTTGTGGCGACTGGCGTTGCGAAAGATCCTGGCGAGCCTAGAAACCCACTCCCCGTCTGGAAGATCTGCCGACAAGGAGGCTGAACGGGTGACACTGTCGAACCCATTCCTTTTCTTGTCCTCGGCAAAGTCAACCGTACCGGAGTTGGAATAGACCCCGAAGGCCTTTGCCTGATGAGGGAAACCAGGTCGGACAGGTACTGGCGAAGGAGGCAAGATCACGACGTCTGCCCCCCGCCCCCTTTGCTTCTCCTGAATCTGGGGGGACAAGACTTGCCGAGCGAGGTCGTAATATTTTGTCCCGATCAAGGAATCCAAATCGACTCTGAGCACCATGTCGGGGCTCACCTCGGCGATGAATGCCTTCATCCCGGAAGCATTGGGCAAAGGTTGATCAAGAACGATCCTCGTCCGATCTGGCTCAATATCCTTCTCATTGGCTACTCTGGCCAGGATCGCCCCTTCCTGACCAGGAGTGAATCGCCTCGCGCTTCGCGGGACAATGGCAAACCGGTAACCAGGCCGCACCCCAAGGGCTTGGCCAGCCTCGACATAAATCACACGATCAGACTCTCTGGTAATTCGAAACCCAGTTTCGGTCACCTCGACTCTGGTATCAAACAGGCGACGGTTGGCTGGCCCAAAGACGACCGGAATCTGCTCACCACTCGCACGAAAGGTTCGGATTTGGCTTTCGAGGGCACTTGCCAGCTCGGAGATCGTGATTCCCATCTCCTC
>JALOLT010000123.1 GCA_025455775.1 Fimbriimonadaceae bacterium | reverse complement strand
GATGTTTCGTCGCAGGAGGTGACGTGGACTTTCGAGAAGAGTCGGTGGACGGGGCTTCGGTATTCGACATTCCTTTGCGTCGTTAGCCTTCACGATGGAACCTTCTTGTGCGGTTCGGCAGATGGGGAGGTCGTGGTCCTCGACAGGGAAGGGAAGGTTTTGCGCGAGGCTCTGAGTCACGAAGGGCCGACCAGTTTGGCGCAATCTGCAGACGGGACTCTTTTTGGTTCAGATGGATATGGCCTGACGAAATGGGATCCTGAGTCGCTTACGTCCGAGGTGTTGCTGCCAGATGTTCGGATTTACTCCCTGGCCTGCCTCGGCGAAAGGGTCATCTTTCGCAGTGACTGTGAAGTCTGGGCTTGGAGCAGGTCGGAAGTCATCCGCAAGCGCATTCCTCCTGGTCCTCCGTCGCTGGCCACTTCATCCGCCTTTGGAGGGCTCATCTTGGTGATCGATGGGGAGGATATCGCGGCTCTTAACCCGAACCTTGAAGTGGTTTCTGAGTTCAGAGTTGGAGACAGGACTCCTGTCTGCCTTCAGGTGGATGGGGGAGATCAGCTGGCGATTGGTTACCGAGACGGTTCGGTTGACCTGGTTTCTCTCTCGCAGATCATGTGATCTGCTGGTGCAGAAACGCAGGCGCACTCGGATGAACTGAAACGGGCTCGCTGGGCACTCCTCATTTAGAACACCTTCTCTCCAGAGCGACCAGAGGCATGAAAACAAGAAACCGCCCACTCCCTTGTGAAGGGGTGGGCGGCTGTCGGAGGAAGATGACCTTCCTTATTGGCCAGATTGACCAGATGTTCCAGCCCGCGCGGCAGCCTCACCAGAGGGAGGCGGGCCTTCCGGTGCTGTTCCGCCGCTGTTGCCTGAGATATAGGCCTTCGTGCGCTGTTCAGAGATTTCGGCTTGCTTTTCAGCAACGATTCTCTCGTCGTTGGTCATTTGGCTCCCTCCTCCCCCGAAGGCTGAGAAGGCGACGCCACCGATGATGACCAGTCCAGCAACGATTGCAACCCAGAGGGCCCACTGTGGAAGTTCATTCTTCATAGTTGTGTACCTGTACTTATCCTACGCCAAGATCCTTAGCTTATTGCTCAGGGAATGGGCATGGCTGGTTGGTGTCGCTGGTGCTCCAAGGAGCATCGAAGCAGACGAGTCCGCGATCCCAGAATGGATCTCCACTGCCGCCGACCCAAGCCGCAGCAACTTGGCGGTATCCAGGAATGACTGTGCCGGAAGGAAGACCCGTCGAGTTGGTTCCGTTTCGCTTCAGAACACGGGCAGAACTGTCAACCCAGATGAAGACCGAGGCATCGGCATACTTGTTGTCGATGGTGCCAAATGGGGCTCTTGGGTCGCTCGAAGGAAGGTTCATCGTGCGGCTGTTGTTGGCAGCAACGTCCCACCACCACTGGTCAGCGTTGCGAATGTTTGGCACGTTGAAGACTGGCTGACGGGCTTCGACGAACATCACTGTTCCAGAGGGAGCAGGAATCGAGGTGCTGCTGATGCTACCGACACCCCAGCTGACCTGGACGCCTTGGAAGACGTGGCTCGCAGGTGCGAAGGATCGGCGGTATTGGCCGCGACCAGGAACTGAATAGAGAGGTCGTGGATCCTCGGAGCTCATAAAGAGATTCCAGTTCTTCACGTATGGGTTGATGATGTCGTCCCAAGTCATGGAGTTGAACGGATCCCCGCCACCAGTGGCTGGGCCTTGTCCAATTCGAACCTTGGGCGGAAACATGTCGTCGTAGTCGCTCATGTAGATCATCGTCCCAGTGCCGAGTTGCTTGCTTTGGGTGATGGCTTTCGCCTTCTTGGCAGCGACCTTTGCTTGGGCAAAAACCGGGAAGAGGATGGCAGCGAGGATCGCGATGATGGCGATCACAACGAGCAGTTCGATCAGGGTGAAGGCATACTTCTTTGTCATGTCGGTGTCACCTTAAGAGGCTTTTCTGTTACTTTTGTTATGGATTGCTTGTCGGGGCTCCTTCGGAAGCACGATGGCTCCGGAGCGAGCAGATAGAGTCAGGGTCAAGATGTTTTGGCGAACAGGAATGGACCTTCCGTTCAACACATCAGGAGCAGTGGACGCGAAAGCTGACTGGTGGCTGGCAGGAACCTGAATCTGAACCGTCTGAGAGGAGGTCGAGCGATTCAGACCCACGATGGCGATGTCTTTGCCAGAAACTCTGGCGAAGACAGCAACTTGCTTGGAGTCATCGGTCAGCAAAGGAATCGGGTCTCCGACCAGCAAGGCCTCGGAGGACTTGCGGATACGGATGAGCTTTTGATAGAGAGAAAGAGTGGCGTTTTGGCCGTTGGCGCGATCCCACTCCATCCCCTTTCGGTTCAGAGGGTCTCGGCCGCCATTCATGGCAATCTCGTCGCCGTAGTAAATCGTGGGGGTGCCGATCCAGGTGAGTTGAAGAATCGCTGCCAGGTGAAGGAGCGACACATCGCCACCTGCCTCGTTCAGGAATCGAGGAGTATCGTGGCTCCCCAGCAAGGTCATGAGATTTCGGCTGACCTGGGGAGCGAGGCTGTGGTGAACCGCCATCAGACGATCCATAAGCTGACTCGGCTTGTCTTTGCCTCTGGCGATCCAATCGAGAGCTGCGTTGCGGAACTGGTAGTTCATCACGCTATCCCACTGATCGCCCTTGAGCCAAGGTGAGCCATCTCCCCAAACTTCACCCACGATCCAAGCGTCTTGACTCTTTGCCTTAACCCTGGTGCGGAAGGCGCGCCAAAAATCCATTGGCACTTCGTTTGCGACGTCGAGCCTCCAGCCATGGATGCGAGCCGAATTGTGCCAGTACTTCAGAACTTGCCAGAAATACTCGCGGACAGCGGGATTCTCTGTATTTATCTTTGGCATCGACTCAAAGCCAAACCATGCCTCGTAAGGAGGATTCTGCTGAACCTTGACCGGATAGTTCCGAATGAACCACCAATCGACAAAGGGGGAGCTTCTCTGATTCTTGAGAACATCGGCGAACTGAGGAAAATCAGTGGCTGTGTGATTAAAGACTCCATCGAGGATGGTTCTAATTCCATTGCGCTCAAGATCCTGTGTGAGAGTGGTGAACTCCTCATTGGTGCCGAACCGAGGATCAATCTTCAGAAAGTCTGTGGCCTCGTATCGGTGATTGGCAGGACTCGCGAAGACTGGGTTAAAGTAAATCCCGTCGATTCCCAGATCTCTCAGATAAGGGATTGACTCTTGGATCCCCTTTACGTCGCCGCCAAAGAAGTTTCGGTAGGTCGGGGTTGCATCCCATGCCACGACATCTTGCGGATCGTTCGTCTTGCACCCATTTCGGAAGCGATCGGGGAAGATCTGGTACAGCACTGCTCTCTCGGCCCATTCAGGAGGTGAGAAGGGGGTGAAGTTTTGGCTGCTCAAGCTCCACTCTTGGCTCTTCTCACCCAGGCCAGTCATTCCAAGTTCCATTTTTTCGGAACCATCGATGACCGAGAACTTGTAACGGAGGGAATCCTTTGCATTCCAGGGAATTCTGACTTGGCGCATCTCGACCAGATCGTTTCCGAAGGAGCGCGTCATGTCGTACGACTTCCCATTGACGATTGCTCTGACTTGCTGGACATCGTTTGGCCTTACAGCCAGGCTCAAGGTGAGCATCCCGCGGTCGTAGTTTCGCCAAGGAGTTTCCGGCAGGTGACGAATGGGATACCTGGTGATTTCTCCGTCTCCTTTCTGAGCCGGTTTTTCGTAGGCAGGCGGCAAGAGGTTGATGAAACTGTTCTTGATCCCAGTTCCATCATCTTGTGTATCTGGATTGCCTGGGTCGTTGATCCAATCCCTGCCATTTACAACAAATTTGTAGGTGTGGGATCCATAGGGAAGGGGGAGAGTGCGTCGCCACGTTCTGCCATCGGGATCCAGGGCGAGGGGAGCAGCGTTACGATCCCAACCGTTAAAACTGCCTGCCACTGAGACAGACGTGATGGCCTGAATTGATTCACCGGTTATTTTTGCACCTCTGAATACGAATTCATGAGGAGTTGTGCCGAGGGTTTGACTCAAGGCCAGAATAACCAGGGAGTTCAAAGGAGTCCTCCTCCTACCTTTCTCATCGATGAGCCCCGAACCTTGAGTTCGCAGGGAATCACCATCCGGCTTGGCTCACTCCTTTCCGTGCTTTCGATCAGGCCGATCAGTTTTGACACTGCTTCTCTGATCATTGTTTCGTGGTTCATGTTCACGGAAGTGAGTCCTCCGTCAATCAGGTTGCAGAGGTTAGAGTCATTGAAGCTAACCATTGCCAAATCGCCCGGGATGGAGATGCCGAGGTGGCGGGCAGCTCGCGTGACTCCGGTCGCCATGAAGTCATCCATGCAGACGAGGCCCTCAAGATTGCTATCGTTCAACAGAGACTCGGCCGTGGTGCAGGCAGCTTCAAATCCGAAGTCACTGTGCCAGACCTGATCCGAAAATCCTCTCTCCGACATCGCCATTCGGTAGCCAAGAACACGGTCATCGCTGACTGTGACCCCAGTTGGGCCTGCGAGCATCCCCACGCGACGGAAGCCATTGTCGAGCAGGTGCATAGTGGCCATCCTGGCTGCCAGGACGTTGTCGTTGTCGAAACTATGGAGGGCTCTGCCGCGTGGGTTACCAATTACTACAAAAGGAAAGCGGTCTTCTTGGAGCCGAATGAGACGGCGGTCATCTGCTTCTGGTTCAACCAGAACCAGCCCGTCAACCCGTCGGGAGCGCAGAAGTTCGTCGTAGACCGAAGACTGGTCAGACGAATCGCGGGCAATGTCCAAGCAGAGATGGTATTTGCTTGGCTTGAGAACTCTTGCCAGTTCGCTAATCAGGCTCGCGAAGAATGGATCGTCCTTTATTCCGCCATCGCTGCGCTTGAGAACGAGACCAATCAGACAGGTTCGTTTTCTTCTGAGGGCCTGGGCCCTGACATCTGGGCGATAGTTGGACCGCTTCATCGCGTCGAGAACTGCGGTTCGCTTCTCTGGTTCAACGCGGACGTCACCGGCCAATACGCGACTGACTGTGGCTTGTGACACATTCGCGATTCGGGCGATTTCTTGCTGGGTGACCCTCATTGGCCTTATCCTTGACGTCGTCTTTGCTTGCGTAATCTCTGATTACGTATTCACAGACATGAGAATAATAACACATGTTCCGCCAGAATATGCAAGGCCTAGAAAATTTCTGTAAAAAATGTTAGGAGGCCGAGTTGTTCAGACTCAAAGCTCGACGCGCTTGGACCCGGAAGTGATTTTGTCAAAGGCGATCAGGCCAGAGATTCCCAGCAACGGAACGATGAGAGCCAGGTAGTGGCCAAAGATAGCGAAGGTGCTGAGGCCGCGATAAGTCTGGTAGAGAGGATCCAGGGTGTGGAGAACCATAAAGAAGCCGACGACTGTTCCGAAGACGAGCGGGAGCATAGAGAGCCAGCGAAATTGACCGTAGCCGTATCGCTTGGAGAGAAAGTAGATCAGAAGCGCTAACAGCATCGGCAGGAATGCGAACATCAGAGTTCCTCTGATTCCATATCCACCGAAGGGGAGGGTGTCACTTTCGACTAATCCAAGAAAGAGGGTGATATCAAACATAGTGGTCAGCTGGTCTCTGGTTGGGGAGAAGCAATGTCCGTGCCATCGTTCCTGAGTGATGCTATTTTACGACAGAGAGAATCAAAAAAGGGATCCAGAGGCTCATGGGAAAAAGAGAAGGATTTCCACCAGCAGGGGGAAATCCTTCGCATTCCTTTCATGATCCTGTTCGAGCCGGAGAGCAGTTCTGGGTGAGAATCCTAAGACGACACAGTCCGGAAGAAGAGGCCCTTAGAGATCGATTCGGCGGGAGCCGCCTGAATCAGATTGACCTTGAGCAATGCGTTTCACAAAACTCATTAACTCCATTGGGTTGAAGGGTTTGGTCAGGTACATGTCTGCTCCGTAGTGGTATCCCTCGAAGACGTCTTTGTCCTGGGCTTTCGCCGTTAGCATGATGACAGGAAGAGCCTCTGTGGCTGGGTCACGACGCAGAGCCTTCAAAACCTCAAAGCCATCCATGTAGGGCATCATGACGTCCAAGACGACCAGGTCAGGCTTTTCAGCCTTTACTTTTTCAAGCCCATCTTTACCATCGTAGGCCGTCACGACTTTATAACCCTGTCGCTCCAAATTGACCTGAATCAGGCGCACAATATGGCGCTCATCGTCGCATACCAAAATCTTCAGCGGCATCAGTTCGTCACCAGCTCTATCGGACGCGCCTGTGATGAGAAAAGAACCCCAGGCTCCGAAGCAGATGGGATGCTACCTGATCCCTAGGGGCAAGTCAACCGACGTAGGAGGTCTGGGAGCAGTTCTGGGCTGATTGGTCAAACTAGTTGTAGTGAGTAAGCAGCAAGACTTTCTCCGGCAAAATCCTAAACTGACACTCTGGTTGGGATATGGCCTTTGTGTGGCAGGTCTCCTGGTAGCAGCGATTGCTCTCTTCCCTCGAGTCTTTTTCGATTACGGGATTCTCCCGATCTTCATCGGGGCTTTCCTCTACCTCCCTGGCTCGATGTTGCTCTTTTTCTTTGCTCCCCGCAAGGATCGGTCAAAGCACTTTATGTATGTGAGACTCGTACGCCTCGGCTTCCTCTTTCTCATCGGGGTGACGATCACGAGGATCCTGACGAGTCCGAGCTAGTGACTTTTGCTTTGGAGAACCCTCTCGAGGAAGTTACTGAAGTACTTCCGAGAATCCCAAGGCCCTGGGGCAGCCTCTGGGTGATATTGGATGCTGGAAGCGTCTTCTGAAATCAGGCGAATCCCTTCGACCGTTCCGTCGTTCAAATTGAGTTGGGTTACCTCTGCGCCGGTACCGCTCAGTGAGTCGGGATCCACCGCAAATCCGTGGTTCTGCGAGGTGATTGTCACAGAGCCATCGATCAGATCCTTCACTGGGTGGTTGCTCCCGCGATGGCCAAACTTCAGCTTGTAAGTGTGGCCCCCCACTGCCTGACAAAGAAGCTGATTCCCAAGACAGATCCCAAAGAGAGGTCGCTGGCCGATCAGGTTCCTCACGGTCTCCACCACGGGAGCGAGCCGAGCGGGATCTCCTGGCCCAGGCGAAAGGAGAATTCCATCGGGATTGTGGGACAAGACTTCTTCGGCAGAGGTCGTGGCAGGAAAGACGAGGCTTCGAACCCCAATGGCAGCAAATCGACGCAGTATGTTGTACTTGAGCCCGCAGTCCAGAACAGCGATTTTGGCTCGGAATTGTCCCTCGTCGGCTTCCAGTGCTTCTTTTCCCTCGCGCCCCCAGGCATAGGGCTCATCCGTCGTCACTGAGTAGACAAAATCCTCTTCATCGTAGTGATTCGAGCCAAGGAGTCTCTTAAGAGCTCCCTCTGGCTGGGTGGTAAGGGTGGCCATCGTGACGCCACTCGATCTGATTCTCTTGGTGATCGCCCGAGTATCCAGGCCTCTGATCCCAGTGATTCCGCGCTGGCGAAGCAAAGAATCGAGGGTCTGCGACGACCTCCAATTGCTCGGGGCTTCGCAAGCTTCCCTGACAATGACTCCCCTCGGCTGGATCTTGTTTGACTCAAAGTCGTCGTCATTGATGCCGTAGTTTCCGATCATTGGGTAGGTGAAGACCACCAACTGTCCTGCATAGCTCGGATCGGTGAGGATCTCTTGATAACCGGTCATCCCAGTATTGAAGACCACCTCGCCGGTGGTCTCTCCAGGGGCTCCCAAGAGGCGACCACAAAACTCAGTTCCATCACTCAGAATCAAGTAGGCGTTCAATGCGGGGGCCAGATTACCTGGCAAGATTTCGATTCAGCAGGCCAACGTGACATCGGCCGTGTTTCTCGCGTAAAGATGAACTGGAATGAGTCGAGAATTTGCCACAATTGGCGGAGGTTGTTTTTGGGGGATCGAGCATCTTTACCGAGAGATTCCCGGAGTTTTTGATGCAGTGAGCGGTTATGAGGCTGGGGAACTGGAAAATCCAACCTATCGAGATGTCTGCACTGGCCGCACAGGTCACGCAGAGGTCGTGAGAGTCGAGTTTGACCCTGATGTTGTGAGCTACAAAGAACTCCTCCACG
>JALOLT010000027.1 GCA_025455775.1 Fimbriimonadaceae bacterium | reverse complement strand
ATCTTGACCTTTCACTTCTTGCTTGCCACTGGGGTTACCAATCTTGGAAACGTCGATCCCGACCGGATCTGCTTTCGCTTCACCCTCTGGTGAGACTTCATGGCCGCATCCAATCAAAGAAAGGCACATCCCAGCGACCAAGAACCAGACCCACAAAAAGCACTTCATAGATGTTCTGACGCTCCGTTTCGCGCGAGAGTCTCGCGGATCGCATCGCGCAGGGAACCATGGCTTTCCTCACTCCAAGCCTCCGCCAAGTCCCACTCGTAGAACCAGATGGGCCTGGTGCGCAAGGATTCTGGCTCATCGAGTCGCCGAGGGAAAAGATGGCAGTGGAGAGCAGGCTCCAGGTTGCCCAACATTTCGTAATTGATTCTTTCCGCGCCAGTGACTTCTAGGATCGCATCCCCCAGGCGGGACATGTCGCCAAGAAACTGAACCCGGTCTCGTTCACCCAAGGCGTTGAGATGGGGAACCACCGGATCAGGAAGCAAGAGGCAATAGCCTCCTACCACCTGTTGACTCCCCATCACTGCCCACCCGGAACCCATCCTAGCAACCATTTTGGGATCGTTTCCCAGGCGCAGAGTCTCGACAAAACGATGAATTTGGGTCATCGAATCCTCCCGGCAACGGCTCGAACCAAAGGAGAAGGATCCTGTCGAAGAGCATCGACCTGGGGGCGCGAAGCAGGTGGGATTCTGCCATCGAGCGCTTGAAGGGCAGACAATCGAACGCCTGGCCTGGCATCGGTTAGAAAGGGAAGGACCAGAGCAGCCAAATCGGCTGGCCCCATCTGGGCAAGGAGCTCCAGGCCAAGCCGAACGCGACGCTCGTCAGAACTCCTCAAGAGGTCAAGCGCGGCTGATCGCCCCTGCTGAGGGAAGCGAGCCAAGAGAGTCAGGGCTGCCTTTCGTGTCAAAAGATCGGGATGGGTCACCATCACCTGGGCTGTCGAAGCTGAACTCGGATCATTTATCTGTTCTAAGCTGATCATCGCCGCTCGAACCAGATTCAAATCCTCGTTCAACAAAAGCCTCATGAGAAAAGGGACGGACTCGCGAACCTCAAGAGTGCCACATGCCCGAACGAGGTCTAGCCTGACACTCTGGCGTGATTCGAGCAACGGAGCAAGAGAAGGGCCGAGCTGCCTGAGGTTTGCCTCATTTGCCACACGCAGAATCTGCTTCAGGTCTTGATCATTCGCAGTGGCAAGGCGAGTGGCGAGAATCTCGGCACTCCCAGGCGCAAGGGCACGCCCGACTGCTCCAAAGGCTCTGATCTGCAATCGATCCGCCCCACTCAACTTTCGCGAAACCATAAAGTCCCAGGCTGGCATCCCGATCCGAATGAGTTCGTCGATTGATTCGGCAACCTCCGCTTGGGCAGTCCCTACCCCCCATCGCGTCGCTTTACGATAGAGCTCTTCCAAAACCGCCTCTTGGGGAGCTGCTTTGGAACCAGGGACTGCAGCAGGACGGCTTGCTGATTCAGTGGTTCGGTTAACCACGAGGGGGGGAGGGATATCCAGAGCCGATCCCCAGCGCGACCCTGCCGAGGCCTGTGCGTCGGCAATTCCTGCTGCATAAAGGTCGCTCCCACTCAGGTCAACGAAGACTCCCAAAGATCCTGTGCCTCTTGCAGGGTTGCCCTGCCCAGGCGGACCGTTGTATCGGTCGTCACCTCCTGAGTCGATGAAGAGAGCCAGGCCGTTGGCCGTCCCGATCGCGGGATTGCTATCTCGCGCGGCATAAACATCGTTGCCTGCCCGATCCAGGAAGAATGCAACTCCGTAGTCGTGACCGATCGCGTGACCAGCGCCTACTTTGATTGTGTAGCTATCTGATCCGGCGAGATCAAAGAGGAAAGCGCTGCAAAGGTGCATCGCACTACTTTGGGCGTAATGGTGGGCAGAATAACTATCGTTACCTGCCTGATCAAAAAGGGAACCTAGGCTGTACCAATAACTTGCTGCCTGGCAGTAGGTCTCACCCAAGTAAGCATCATCTCCCGACCAGTCAGTAAGGAGTCCAACCCCACCGCTGACCCCGCCAGAATCCTCGCGAAAACCCATTCCCATCCCCTGAGCAAAAGAGTAGTGGACATCGGCAAAAAGAGGAGAGTTCAAGATGAGCCCCCCAGCCCGATAGATGTCGTTCCCGGCACGGTCGATGAGCCACCCAACACCCAATGTTCGCCCTGCCCCCTGCCCAAAGTAAGCGAGGCGATAGAAGTCATCCCCCTCTGTATCCAGGCAGATTCCGACGCCAAACATTCCGAATCCTTGGGCCATCGCGCGAGAGGAGTAGTGATCAAGCCCTCCCTCCTTTATCCAGACACCGAGACCTCCGACGCCCCATCCGAGAGCCGCTGACCCAGTTTTGATTTCATCATTGCCACCGATCACGTGGCAGATCCCGACTCCCAACAAACCAGCCCCGAGGGTCAGATCTTCGCCAAGGAACCGATCGTCTCCCCCCAAGTCGATCATCAACCCAGAGTTTCCCCTCCCTGCTCCCGCGCGCCCCAGGTAGGTGTCATTCCCGCCAAGATCCAAGATAAGCCTTGCCTCGGGATCGTTGTGCAGGTCACTTCCGCGCCCAGCAATCACGCACCTGATTCCTTCTGCGACGACGGTCACCTTTCCGTCGAAGGGAATCTGGCTCGCTTGAAGCTCCTGAATCGCATTTTCTGCCGCTAGATTCAGGAAGAAGCCGGCCGCAAGGATTCTGTCTCGGTCAACTCTCCTCAAGAGGGCGAGAATCCTTTCTCGAGTGCCAGATCGACGCTCGACGAAGGTCAGAGGGATGGAGTTCTCTTCGAGGGCAAGAGTCGGGAGACCGTCGAAAATCTCGCGCCGCTCTGCCAGGTTTAAGCTGCTCAGAGCGATGGAAATCTCGCGGTCGGCAGTCGCCATCGCTGTCGCTAGGTTTACGACGATCGGCCTGAGCCGGGAAGGAAGGTTACCCTGCAAGACCACAGGGGTTCTGACTGTTGCACTTCCCATCTCAATATCGGGGGAGACGATCCGAGAGGCGCGCAGGATGACGTCGCTGACCTTTCCTAGGCGGCTGGATTGGTGTAGCAACATGACCTCATCTGCTGAGGTCAGGGGGTCTTGAAGTGACCGTTGTACCAATGTCATCCGCCAAGGGTCGGAGTGAACAACCCGGTTGAAAAGGAGGTCTCCCACCGTCATATTTCCGATGAAAAGCGAGTCCTGAACCCCCTGTTTTTCCCCCTGGGTCAGTTGCGCCCCGGCAAAACTCGTTGCCACCAATACGAGCAAGCCAACAACTTTGCGGCACCAAGCCATCTGCCTAGTCTATCCGGTTGGGCTCGCAAAGAGGGATAGGCTTGCAAAGACATGGCGGACGACCTCGTGCAGGCGCCGCTCAGGAACCCCTGGCTCATCCAGAATCCTCTCGTCAAAAGGCATTGTCTGTTGCGCAGGATCGGAGCTCCTGAATCTCAGACCCAGTCCCCGATGATCTTGGCCCCCAGGGAACAGAAGTGTCATGTCGCTCTCTTCACCCCTTTCGAGCGCAGGATCGATCAACTCTTGCGAAAGTTTTTCTAATGTAAAGACTGCTCGCTCCACCCCTGATTCATCTCTGTTTTTGGGCAGCCCTGTCAGCAACACAAGCCGAGCACCGGTGAGAGGAGCCACCCGAGTTAAGCAGTCTGCCGCGTCAACGCCCCACCAGTCCTGAGGTCTTTTTGGGATACTCATGCCATAGCCGCGGGCCATCCCTGTGAGCAGAGGGTTGTTGCTGATGGCGGTCAGGGGTAAACCGGTGCGAAGAACCAGGTTGTCGTGATCCTGCACGATGCCTCCTCCCCAAGGCCAAAACAGATTGAGCAGAGGAAGCCCCTCCCCTCTGCGCCGGCGGTTGATCTCATGATCCTCCAAGATGTTTCGGCTATCGTCTATCAGTTGGCGGTAGTTCTTCTCCCGATCGCCCAGGGGCAAATGATCTTCATACCGAGCGTCAATCTCGTGCAAGGGGGTTGTCCGCAAGTCACACTCGCCGCCAAGATCAGCCATCACGTGGGTGGAGCGATGGCCGAGTCCGAAGGCGAAAGTGGGAGTTGAGAGCCTTTGGAAAACAGAGGGTAGGGAGGCGATTTCCTCTGCGCTTGGCTCCTGACGACTCACCAATCCCTCCTCATCAACTGAGACCCATGAGAGGGCAAAGGCGAGGGAACCGGAGGGAGAATCAAACCGAAACGCACTTGCCAAGGCAGTCCCTACCGAAAAGCTGAGCTCGTCAGGATCCTGTCCAAAGAAAGCCAAAAAAGGGTCGCCAGACTCGGAAGGGGCCAAGCGAACTAGCCGACTCAAGGAAGCTGCCTTTGCCAGACCAGCGGGAAGGGGCTGCAGAGCTGATTCCAATTCTGGGCCAGCCACAATTCCCGGCAAAACAACGATCAAGGGAGAGCCAGCCACAACTCCCATGGTGTACCAGGGAACTGCTGGTAGCATGAGGCCAAATGAGGATCTTGATCACAAACGACGACGGCATTCGGGCAGACGGTCTTGTTGCTCTTGCCAATGCAGTCCGCCCCTTTGGTGAAGTCAAGATCGTCGCCCCAGATCGTGAAAGAAGTGCTTGCGGCCACTCCATGACGATGAGAGACCCTCTCCGAGTCAAAGAAGTCGCCTTTCATGGGCTCGAAGCCTATGAAGTGAGTGGCGTTCCGGTGGATTGCGTCAACGTAGGCCTCACTCTTGCCTACCCAGACGGCTGCGATCTCGTTCTCAGCGGATTCAACCATGGCCCGAATCTCGGGTTCGACGTCACCTACTCCGGCACTGCCGCTGGCGCGATGGAAGGGGTCGTCAATGGCATTCGATCGATAGCCTGTTCGATGGCTATCTTTGCCGACGGAGCGCCATTCCACTTTGAGACAGGGGCTCGCTGGCTCAATGAGAATTTTGAATGGTTGACGAGCCTCGACTTGCCAGACCGCACGTTTCTCAACATCAATGTTCCGGCGATTGCTTTCCCCGAGGTCTCTGGCCACCGTTTTGTAGCGATGGGCCGCAGGGTCTACGAAGACCGTGTTGAAGCTCGCAAGGATCCCTGGGGCAGAACCTACTACTGGCAAGGGGGAGTCGTGGTCATGAAACCAGATGACCCGACGAGCGACGTTTGGGCCGTCAGCAATGGCATGGTATCCATCACCCCTGTCTCAATCGACTGGACAGACCACGCCACCTTGGCAAAGCTCGAAGAAATGCAGACCGTAGCAAGAAACTCTTAAGTCGGCTTGGGCCATAATGAAGCCCCATGCCGCAGGACATTCTTCGCATTGTCGCTACCGATTGTGGATCGACCACCACTAAGGCGATCCTAATTGAACGGAACCCCTCCGGGCAGTACCGACTTGTCGCCCGAGGAGAGGCGCCGACAACCGTCGAAAGGCCCTTCGAAGACGTCACGATCGGCGTCCTGAACGCCATGACCGAACTAGAGGAGATCACGGAGTCTGACGTTCCCGAGGACGAGGGATTTACGAAGGGTCGTCGACAACTGATTAAAGATGGTCAGGTCTGGCGGCTCATGAAGGATGGGGAGCGAACCGAAAGCCGCTCTTCTGATCTAACTGGTTCCGATCTCTACGTCTCCACTTCGAGCGCTGGAGGAGGACTCCAGATGATGGTGGCTGGTGTCGTGAAGGAGATGAGCGCGGAATCTGCCGCCCGTGCCGCCTTGGGGGCTGGCGCCATCCTAATGGACACCCTCGCTGTGAACGACGGACGCAAGGACTTCCAGAAAGTCGAAAGACTCCGACAACTTCGCCCCGACATCATTCTCATGTCTGGCGGTACGGACGGTGGGACGAAACAACACCTCATCGACATGGCGGAGGTCATCCGTCGCGCCGATCCCAAACCCCGCTTCGGTGACATGAAGCTGCCTGTGATCTATGCTGGCAACAAAGAAGTGAGGACGGAAGTAGGCGAAGTTCTCGGTGCCTCTATCGAACTCAAGGTCGTCGACAACATTCGTCCCACAATGGATTCTGAGAATCTGGATCCTGCCCGCGACGAGATTCATGAGCTCTTTTTGGAGCACGTCATGCAACAAGCGCCAGGCTACAACAAGTTGCTTGATTGGGCGAGCGAGGAGGTGATGGCAACGCCAAACGCGGTCGGAAAGCTCATGAAATCCTACGCCGATCAAGAAGGCATCAACATTCTGGGAGTGGACATTGGCGGGGCAACGACTGACGTTTTCTCGGTTTTTGACGGCACCTATAACCGAACGGTCTCGGCGAACCTTGGGATGAGTTATTCGATCTGCAACGTTCTGAAAGAAGCAGGTACATCGAACATCGCCCGTTGGCTCCCCTTCCAGATCGACCCCTTTGAGGTACGGAACCGTCTGCGAAACAAGATGATTCGCCCGACGACAATCCCTCAAACCTATGAGGATTTACTCATTGAGCAGGCTGTTTCCCGCGAAGCCCTTCGCCTTGCTTTTGATCACCACAAGAGCCTGGCACGAAGCCTGAAGGGAGTCCAGCAACAAAGAGACGTGGGCCAGATATTCGACCAATCTGCCAGCGGTGAGACTCTGATCAAGATGATGAAACTGGATATGATCATCGGGTCTGGCGGGGTTTTGAGCCACGCACCCTTGCGGGCCCAGTCTGCCCTGATGATGCTCGATGCCTACGAGCCAGAAGGGATCACCATGATCACGGTTGACTCGATCTTTATGATGCCTCACCTCGGCGTCCTCAGCGAGCATTTCTACGAAGCAGCCAAACAGGTCTTCGAATACGACTGCATCGTGAAATGCGGCCACTGTATCGCCCCCCTGGGAACAGGCCGTCTTAACGAGCCTTGTGTGTCGATCCGGGGGGCTGGCATCGACCTTACGGTGAACTACGGTCAACTCAAGGTCATTCCTCTGGGTCGAAATGAGTTCATGGATCTCACGATCGAGCCTACGAAGAACTTTGACGTTGGGGCTGGGAAAGGAAAGTCTGTGACGATGAAACTCGAAGGTGGCACCGTTGGTATCATGATCGACGCTCGCGGTCGGCCATTCACCCTCCCCAACGACGACGCGACCCGCATCGCCAAACTCCGCGAGTGGTTGGAAGCGATGTCCCTGCCCCTCCCCACGAGCAAGTAGGGCTTCTCAGAACTCGCTCGGCTCGGGGACGCGTTTCCCCGAGCCGAGCGGCTTATTTGTGTATCGAGTTACTCGTCCCGCGACACTCTCGGAGCCAAGGAGCGAAGAGCAGGGCGAACTGCCACCTACAGCGAGAACTCTGCCAAAACCGGCGTGTGGTCGCTTGGCCTCTCCGCTGTGCGAGGGTCTTTGTTGACCCAGCACCTCTCACACTTTTCCACAAGACCAGGCGAGGCGTAAATGTGGTCAATTCGCCAACCAAGATCGCGGGGGAATGCGTTGATGCGAAAATCCCAGAAGGTGTAGTGATTCGGCCCTGGCGTGAACTTTCGGAAGCAGTCCGTCCATCCCCAATCGACGATCCGCTCCAGCCGTTCGAACTCGTGGGGGTGATGCCCGACTCCCCCGAGGTGCTTGGCAGATTCAAAAACGTCGTCAGGAGTAGGGGCGATATTGATGTCCCCGAGCCAAATGACTGGGTCGCCAGGGTGAGCAATATCGCCGACAAACTGAGCAAAGTGCTCGAGCCACTTCATCTTGTATTCCCACTTTTCGCTCCCCACTTTCGTGCCGTTCGGGACGTAGGTATTGATGATCAAGACTCCGCCGATCACTGCCCGAACGCAGCGGGCATCAGTCGCCCAGTCCGCAAGAATCCCTGTCTCGACATCCTCCATTGGCGTCCGAGACATGAGTAAGACCCCGTTGTAAGACTTCTGCCCATGAACCGCCAAATGGTAGCCAAGATGCTCTAAATCCTGATAAGGGAATTTGTCGGTCTCAACCTTGATCTCTTGGATCGCCACCACATCCGGTTGATCTGATTGAATCCAGTCCAAGAAGACTGGCATTCTGGCACGCAAAGAATTGACGTTAAAGGTGGCGATTTTCATGGAGAGTCTCTCAAGAGGGGACAGGCGAAGGCAAAAGGTCAGATGACGTGGTTAAGAATCTTTGGCTAAAGTGATGAAGCTGAAATTCGCTTTCGAATCGGTCCTTGGCCGCAGCTCCCAGACGCATTACGAGCTCCCCATCATTCTGAAGCCGAAAGAGGGAGTTTTGCCAGGCCATAGGATCGTCTGGTGGCAGCAGGAGTCCAGACTCGCCCGAGACGATAGCTTCCGGAATTCCCCCGACCTCACTCGCCACAATCGCCTTCCCCAACGACATCGCTTCCAACACAACCAGGGAAAAAGCTTCCGCCCATACACTGGGTATCAGAACGGCGTCGAGGCCAAGGGTCGCCTCTGCGACGTCATTTGTCCTTCCTTGGAAAACTACAGGGAGACCCTTCGCTTTTTCGCGCAAAGTCGCTTCGTAAGAACCTGAGCCAAAGATGTGATAGGTCAGGGGAAGATCTGGCGTGAGAGCAGCCAGGACCGTTGCATGACCCTTCTCAGGAACGATTCGGCCGAGGGTGCCAACGCAGAAGCCATCGAGCCCAAACTTTTCTCTCGCTGTTAGCCGATTCAGCGTTGGTTTCAAGGGAGATATCCCACTCAAGCAGGTTCGACACTCTAGGCCAGTGGAGCGAACGCTTTGGCTCACCGCCTCACTCACCCCAATAAATCCGTGAGCGAGCCTACTGTAAAGTCGCGCCTTCTGTGGCTTCCAGGGAACGGCTACATGACGAACGATCACAAGGGGGGCAGACTTGGCCAGCTTCGCTGCGATTCCGCTCGGGACATAGTCCGGAGAGAAGTGAGCAAATAGGGCTCTGGGCTTTTCCCCCTGAATCAGTCGGATCAGGCCAGCGATCCCCTTCAGATCGTACTTGTGGCGAAAGGCGTGGGGAACTGCTTTTAGCGGAAGGTTCTGAGCGAGGGGTGAACCTGGCGGGGCTGTGACCACCACTTCCTGTCCTGCATCCAACAGTGCCTGCGAGAGATGACACAGGTAGCGCTCGATTCCCCCGAAATCGTTCGGCATCGAACTCCCGATGTGAAGCCATTTTTCTCGATCATGTGAGGTATCGCTCAAGCCACTCCTGGTTCCGTTCCACCATCGAGGGGTGCCAATCATGGCCCCAGTCGATTTCGACCAACTCCTTTGTTCCGGGAAGTGCCTCAAAAATCGCCTTCACCTGGTCTGGTCTCACGGCTGGATCTCTTTTACCCTGCGTTACGAGGGTCGGCGTGTAACATTCACCCGCCTGAGTCAGTGTGTCAAAGTAGCTGAGGGTTCTCACGAGAGCCTCTCGATTCTCGGGAGCAGATTCGATAAAGTCTGCGAGCTCCTTCAGCGGGTAGCGAGGCATCTTTTGGGACAACACCCACTCCATCCCGGCGAGAAAAGGCATGTCTGCGACCACTGCTCGGATCAGAGAACAGTAAGCTCCGAGCCAGATGGCCAGGCCTCCCCCCTGGCTCATCCCCATTGCTCCCAAACCTTTCTCCGATGGATGAAGTTCGTTCAAAAGTCTCGCCATTAAGTAGCTATCGAGGAACATTCGCCGAAAGATCCACGTTTCGGGAGACCCTGCCCCTTCTGCGAAATATCCGCGAGAGGGATGGTAAGTCTCCTGGTGAAAAGCAGCTTCGCCATGAAAGTTGAAGGAAAGCGAGGCAAAGCCAGGGCGCGTCCCATATTCGTTGGGCAGCATCGACCACCTCGAGTAAGGGGCGAGCCACAGAAAGGCACCCTTAGGCTTCTCTGGCGGATCTGCGTACCAGCCGTAGCGGGTCTGACCATCGGCCCCACGAAAGCGAAAAGTACGCAGACAATGGTGGGTCAGATCGCTTGGCTTCTCTTCTTCCCAACTCACATCAAGATCAAGGGACTCAGCTTTTTGCCTGGTCTCATGCCAAAAAGACGCAAAGTCCTCCGGTTTGGGGAAGGCAGTAACCCTCATGCCCCAACAGAGCGTTGGAGAGCGTCAACGTGAAGGCCCGTTGTCATGAGCCAGGCTGTCGCTCTTTGAATCTCTTCGAGGGGGCCGTCAAGCCGAATCTGAACCCAGCCGTAATCAGAATCTACATTCGCCTTTTGGACGGTCACGCGGACGTCAAACTCGCGGGAGAGACGCCAGAGCCAGGGTTCACCAACCTGCTGATCTTTGGCGGTGAGGTTGATCTCAACCGAATTCATATCACAGATGATTCTACCGCCCAGATGGGCTTCCGCGACGTAACGCTCTCCGAAAGACCAGGGGCGACTCGCCCAGATCAACCAGCCAGGGCCTGACCACTTCTGGCTGCCTTTGCTTTATACATAGCTCCGTCAGCTTCTTCGATCAGACGATTGAGATACTTGTCCCCTTGGCATGTCGTCGTACTTAGTCCGTAGCTAAAGCTAGAGGAGGCTCCGATTTGCCGGGAAATTCGTTTGAACTTCAAGCGGGCTTCATCCAGGGCGCGGCGCGCCATCCCCGGATGAGAGTTCGAGAAGACAACCAGGAACTCGTCTCCCCCCATTCGAGCCACAAGACCATCGTCACCCACCGCCTGCTTGAGCACCTTCACCAAGGTGACCAAGGTGGAATCCCCGAGCAAGTGGCCGTACGTGTCATTTAGCTGCTTAAAGTTGTCGAGGTCCACAACTGCCACGAGAAGAGGTCGGTTTTCTTCTAAGGACTCCTTTTCCAGCTTTTGATAAAACAGATTGAGTCCTGAGCGGTTGAGAGCCCCTGTCAGCGGGTCTTGGAGGATCTGCTTTTCAATAGACTCTAGCTTTCGACCTGTCTTGTCAGCCAAGATGATCGAGAAGAAAAGAGCAAAACCGAAGAGAAACAACTCGTCGTGGAATCGGGTCGAGGTCGTGGAATCGAGAACGAGACTCCGATAAAACAGTCCCAGGCATAAGGCCCCGGTAAGCAAGCCAGCCAATTTGCTCCCCTTTCGCGCCGCGACCCAAGTTGGCCAAGCGTAGAGCGTCTTTCCAGCAGCCAGAAAGCCAGTGGCTGAATCAATCACCGCGACGGAAAGAGCCCAAATGGCTCCGGTGACAACCCCTTGAAACCAAGGAGTTGACGCGTAGAATCGGCGGAACTTCTGCTGGTTTTCAAAGAAGTCGTTACTCAGTTCGAGCTTCCCATTCTCGAACGCTTCCTTGACTTCCTCCAAAATGGGGCCAACCAAAAGTTTGGTCCTTTCTCTCAGCATATTCTTTACTCGGCAAAGTGAAAGTGTTTCTTTAGGTTTGCCGAACAAAGTTGAGTTTTGTTTCTGGCAATGAACGTCTCTAGTGACGGGTTTTTTTGCTGGAGCGTTTGACTGTCCCTATGGCTGTTGCAACCTTTCACCTGAGTATTTGGTACATTGCTAAGATCATGAATCGTGTGTCTTTTGGATGCGTTTCCCTTTTGGCTCTTGCCACTTCTTTCGCATCGGCTCGTCCCGCTGAAGAAGCAGATCTGACCTGGCGACCAGTGGTGGGTCAAACCTCTGCCTACCGCCTCACCTCGACCACCCAAGTGAACATGGGGGACGGGCCCACCGAAGTCGTCTTCTCTCTCTTGACTCGTGAAACCATCAAGTCGGTGGAAACTGACAAAGTGACAACTGAGTCTGTCGCCTCAGAAATGAAAATGCGGTTTGGACAAAACGAAATGGATCCCAGCATGATGGGGAACCAAACAGGGGATGGAAAGATGACCACTGTCTTCGACCGACGAGGACAGTTCATTAGCATGAGCGGTGGGACCGCCATGCCCAGTAACCCAAGAGTGGATCTGATGCGTGTTTTCCTCAGGCCAGAAACCAAGGTTAAGGTCGGGGACTCGTGGGAAAAGGAATGGAAGGCAGATGCGGCCAAAGGTATTCGGAATTCCAAAGCCCGTTGGACTCTGGAAGGAAAGGAGACGGTCATGGGAGTGACAGCCTGGAAAATCACCCACCTCTTCGCCGAGCTCGAAGGGAACCAGGCCATGAGCGCCTCCAGCACCATTTGGCTCGATGTCAAAACCAATGACCTTGTCCGGACGGAAGGTGTCTGGGAAAACGTGCGTTTCAACGAGATGATGCCGCCAGTGACTACCTCAATCGTTCTGGAGATTGTCCGACCCTGAAGCCAAACCGTCCCAAAAGGAGTCGCCACGCCGAACAACTCGCTGAGCGGCTCTTTCGTGATGTTGAGGAGCGCGAAGCGTTCCTCAACGCCCTTTTTGAAGGTCGCTCTCGGGGCCCTGCGGCAGTCTTAATGCCAGGGGCAGAGACCTCTCACTTGCCAACCCTCGAACCCCTTTCTTGGCAGCCAGCCACCGTCGCCCGCTTTGTCGATGGCTTCTCGGTAGGGCAAGACCCCCAGCACCAACAAGGCCTCTTGTACAGCCTCGACCTCTCATCGGTCTTTTCCAGCGTTGCTTTCACCGAAATTCCCACTGGCGTCTCGGTACTTGACCTCTGTTCTGCACCAGGCGGGAAGGCAATCCTGGCCCAAAGAGCCTTAGATCCCAAAGTACTTTGCTGCAACGAAGTGATTGCCAAGCGGATTCCTGCCCTCCGGTCTAATCTCGAACGACTCAAGATCCAGGCCGATATCTCGAATCTGGATCCAAAGGTGTGGGCCCAGGGCTCAGACTCCTTTGATCTTGTCATCGTTGATGCCCCCTGTTCCGGTCAGTCTCTGATCGCGAGGGGGAAAGATGCCTTCGGCTGCTTTCTGCCCCATATTGTGAAGACAAACGCCAACCGTCAACGTCGCATCTTGGCCTGTGCCGCTGAGTGCGTCAACGAGGGAGGGTGGCTGGCCTACATGACCTGCACCTTTGGCCCAGAAGAAAACGAAGACACTGTGGCCTGGCTGTTGAAGCGATTCCCGTCCTTCACCCCCCAGAAGATCACTCTCCTTACCGACACCCAGTCCCAACTAGTCGATTGGCCTTGCTATCGACTTTTCCCCCACTTAGGCGTCGGGGCAGGGGCATTCGTCTGCTTGCTTCGTCAAGAAATGTGAGAGGGTGATCCGGCCCTGGGGCAACTTGCAACCGCAATTTGGGAATCACTGCACCCATAGTAGAGCCACCAGGAATCACCAAACGGCACGAGACCTTCGATAAAAACGCAGCCGGAAGTGAATTGGCCCCCCAGTTCGTAAGGCTCTTCCGGCCTCAGAAAGAAGTCCTCCGACCTGTCGATCAGAAGCGTAGGGTCAGAGGAGGAAAAAAGGGCTTGCCCCGTGCAGTAACAGCCGCCTGGCAAAGTCGGATCCCCGAAATCCTCTGAATTCTTCGCGTTGTAGAGCAATAAAATGCCGTCTTCAGTCAAAAGCGCTGTTGGGCCAGGTTCAACCAAACCACTATCCCAGCGTCCTGGCCTCGTGGTCATCACACTCTTCGGATGGCCTGGCTTCTCTTCAATCACTTCCCACTGAATCAGGTCATCGCTTTGGGCAACAAAGAGATTTGACTCCCCAAAGTAGAGGGTGTAGCGACCCTCTACTTTGGCGGCAATCAGTTCATCCCCTTCTCTCCGACACACAACTGCCGCTGACTTTGCCCATCTCTTGCCATGTTCGCCTTGGAGAGCCAGGGGGTGCTTCTGCCAGGTGCGGAGGTCATTTGAGGTTGCGACCCCCAGGCGTGCCACCAACTGATCCCAGCGCGTGTAGTGCATCACCCAAAAACCTTCCTCCGCCCGAACAACCCTCGGGTCCTCACACCCACCAGGCCACTCCTCTCCCAAAAAGTCATCTTGATCGGGAAAGAGAATCGGCTCTCCCTGGCGCTTGAAGTCGATCCCGTTCTCAGAAATCGCCAAGCCGATTCTGCTTGTATGGAGGCCGTAGCCCTCTCCACTGCCATCTTCCGCTCGATAGATCAGATGAATCTTTCCCTCGTAGGCGAGCGCAGAGGGGTTAAAGACACTGCTGGATTCCCAAGCGGTGGATGTGTTCCTGACCTGGCAGTGAAAGACAGATTCAGTCTCTGGCTGAAGGATTGCCCCAGCTGAAACATGCTTTACGAATGGCCCAAGCATCCACGGCTTCATAGCTCACAGTTTGTCCGGAAGGGAGACTCTTCGTCCTGTCCCGAGGAGTCCTTCACAACGAACCCCGTAAAACGTCCAAACTCTCAGAGATGTTGCCAGCTACCTTGTCCGCCTTTGCCTTGTTTCAGTCACCTGCTGCCTCAGAACTCCAGGTGGATGTCCTGCGCGGAGAAACAATCCTCGAAGGGGCCGCCGTGTTGCAACATCGCATGGTTCGGCAGAGTTCCACGGTTACCATCACTGGCACCCTGCGATTCACAAACGGAGACTCCACCGTGAGTGAGTCGGTCTACTCGAACAACGGGGCCTTTATCAAGACCACGAGACGGGATAATGTATCGGGCAAGGCCGCTGTCACCAGTGCAATCCTCACCAAAGGGGGTAGGGAAGTTGCCTTTACCCAAGGAACAAAAAGGACGAATGTTGCTGCCCTCGAGCGTGTCGCAGACCCGTCGGTCGCCTGGTTTGGCAAGTTTCCAAGAGTCGGGACAAAGGTAACGGCACTTCTTCCCGTTGTGCAGAATTCTGGGATGGGGAAGGAGGTCGTCCAGTATAAGGGAATTGCGACCGTCGCGACCTTTGTCGGCCAGAGAAGAGCCCACCACGTTTCCCGGGTCGGGGACAACATCACCCAAAACTACTACTATGAGGCGAGTGGAAGGCTGATCCGGATGGAGGTTCTTGTGCCTGGCCAGACCATCACGGCGGCTCTTAGAAAGTGACTTTCTCTGCAGACTTCGTGGCCACTGTCAGCAAGACGTACGAAGAAGGAGAGGCTTGGCTCGGTGAACTGCCGAACCTCCACCAGCAAGTTCTTGCCGATTGGCAACTGACCCTGGACGGCGGGGCTTTTTCTAGCCGGTACCACTTGGTTCTGCCAGTACGGGATGAAACAAGGAGTGAGCTTGTCCTAAAGCTCGGTGTTCCGTGTCCCGAAGCAGAGAGCGAGGCAGAGGCCCTCCGACTCTACCAGGGTCTCGGGGCCATTCAATTGCGGAGGGAAGATCCTGGCCTCGGCGCAAGGCTCCTGGATCGCGCAACTCCAGGCTTTCCCCTCTCTCAAGCTGAGATCTGGCAGCACGACCTGGTCGTGAGCGAATCGGCCCTCCAACTCATCCGCCCCTGCGATCCCAACGAACGACTCCATCCGCTGGAATCGTGGCTGCAGGGGCTCCTGGAAGCTGATCCACTCTCTTGTCCTGTAGAGTTTGAGCTTGTGTTACTCGCCCAAAAGGCAGCAGTGACTCTCCTGGGCTCGACGAGCGAAAGAGTCCTCTTGCACGGAGACCTCCATGCAAACAATATCTTGATGAGTGGCGATGAATGGGTGGCGATTGACCCTAAGGGCTTAATGGGGGATCGCTGCTTTGAACCAGCTCAACACTTTCTCAACTCTCTGCCGCCTCATACCGATTTCTCGAGCCTCGTCAACTTCTGTCACCGCCGCCTGAGCGTGATCAGCTACACAACAGGGTTTCCCGCCAATCGGATTCTGGGATGGGCACTCGCCAACGCGGTCAACGCAATCATCGTCGATGAAGGTGATGTGCCCCCAGAATGGTTCGAAGTCACAGCGGCTCTAGGTGTTTTAGTCAAATAATCTGGGACTCCTGAGAGGAGTGGCCAGAAAAAGGCATATACTTTAATCATCTGCTGAGGAGCGTTGCGATTTTTGGCGACCGCCAAAACCCAGGCTCAGCTGATCAATCGGGTTATCCCGATTTGGAAACGGCGCTCGCAATCCAAAATGGTGGCTTGCGGGCGTTTTTTTTATGCCCTTCTCTGAAACGACCTCCCTCAAGGGCTGGCTCCAGAGACAAGCCCAACCGACCGAGCAAAACAAGAACAATATGAACGTGATCGAAAATCCGACCCATACTGACTTTGTCGTTTCTGACCTTTCTCTGGCTGAGTGGGGTCGCAAGGAAATCAAAATCGCCGAGGGCGAAATGCCAGGCCTCATGGCTATCCGCGAGGAGTTTGCCGCCAGCAAGCCCCTGAAGGGAGCGAGGATCTGCGGTTCTCTCCACATGACCATCCAGACCGCCGTTCTCATCGAGACCCTCGTCGATCTCGGGGCAGACGTCCGATGGGCCAGCTGCAACATCTTCAGCACTCAAGACCACGCTGCCGCTGCCATTGCCGCCCAAGGAGTCCCTGTCTTTGCCTTCAAAGGCGAATCTCTCGAAGAATATTGGGCCTTCACTCACCGCATCATGGAGTGGAGCGACGGCGGAACGCCGAATATGATCCTCGATGACGGCGGCGACGCGACCATGCTCGTCCTGCTCGGATCCGAAGCAGAAAAGGACATCAGCGTGCTCGACCACCCCAGCAGCGAAGAAGCCGAGTACCTTTTTGCCAGTATCAAGAAGAAGCTTTCCGTCGATCCAACCTTCTACAGCCGGATCAAAGCGAATATTAAGGGTGTCACAGAAGAGACAACCACAGGCGTCCACCGCCTCTACCAACTCCAAAAGGAAGGCAAGCTGCCATTCCCTGCCATCAACGTTAACGACTCTGTGACCAAGAGCAAGTTCGACAACCTCTACGGTTGCCGCGAGTCACTCGTCGATGGAATCAAGCGAGCCACCGACGTCATGATCGCCGGAAAGGTGGCTGTCGTGTGTGGGTACGGAGACGTAGGCAAGGGCTCGGCCCAAGCCCTGCGCGCCCTGAGTGCCCAAGTTTGGGTGACCGAGGTCGATCCCATCTGTGCCCTGCAGGCTGCGATGGAAGGCTATCGCGTCGTGACGATGGACTATGCCGCCGATAAAGCCGACATCTTTGTCACTGCCACAGGCAACTACATGGTTATCACCCATGATCATATGGCGAAGATGAAGGACAACGCCATCGTCTGCAACATCGGCCACTTCGACAATGAAATCGACGTTGCCGGCATCAAGCAGTATCAGTGGGAGAACATCAAGCCTCAGGTAGATCACATCATCTTCCCCGATGGCAAGCGGATCATCCTCCTGGCCGAAGGCAGACTCATCAATCTGGGTTGCGGCACTGGCCACCCTAGCTACGTCATGAGCAGCAGCTTTGCTAACCAAGTCATGGCTCAGATCGAGCTTTGGGCTAACCCTGGTGCCTACAGTCCTGGCGTCTACGTCCTGCCAAAGGTTCTGGACGAGAAAGTCGCAAGACTCCAACTCGCCAAGCTTGGAGTGGAACTCACTGTCTTGAGAAAGGATCAGGCTGAGTACATCAATGTGCCGGTCGCTGGCCCCTACAAGACTGACACTTATCGCTATTAAGTGTTAATCCGAAGGCCCCTCTCGCCCGTAAAAATGCGGGGGAGAGGGGTGGAATGAGGGTCAACTCCGGGAAACCACATTCAGTGGAAAGTGAGGACTCTGGTTGTAAGTCAGCAGTCTTTCCATGGCAAAATCCCTTCGATAGAGCCGATCCCCTTTCGGTCAACCTACCCCCGCCCCCGCCGGGTTCGGGTAACCACCGTTAAACCCCTTCTTCCTCAAAGAGGAGAAGGGGTTTAACGGTCCTCCATCCCGCTTGGGGCGATGGCAGTTTAGCAAGCCTGAGCAGAACCTCAGTCAGGATATTTGACGCTGCAGCCGTATGGCTGAGAAGAGGGGATCGAGACTGCCTTGCCAGCCATCGCTTCTTCCAGAGCGGCTCGGACGTGGTTCCTTGCCCCCTTGATGTCAGCCGGATTTGCGGAGGAGTTGCTGTCGATCGCACCCATGTAGATCACTGTCCCCTTCGGGTCGATGACGAACATGTGGGGGGTGGTTCGGGCGGCATAGGCGCGGCCGACCGTCCCTTGCGGGTCAAGAAGGGTGGCGGCAGACTGGAAACCTTGCTCCTTTCGCAGGGAGTTGACTCCGGCTGCATCCAAAAAGCCTTGCTTGCCAGGAGCAGATGACAAGATCGTGAGCCATACGACTCCCTTATCGGCGGCCCATTTTTGGGTTGCCTGCATGTCGCCATTCTTGTAGTGCTTGACAACGAAGGGGCACTGATGGTTGGTCCATTCGAGCACCACGTACTTACCACTGAAGTCTTTCAGGTTATGGCTCTTCCCATTGCTGTCAGGCAGGGTAAAGGCAGGGGCAACAGCACCGATCCGAGGTCCAGCTGCTTGTTGGGCGAAAGCGAGAGCGGCAATGGCGATCCCGCCGACCAGTAATGTTCTCTTTATCATGTTGACCGTCCAAGTACTTCTACTGATCCGGCAAAGTGATTGTCAGCGCAAGCAGTTGTGTTTCCGGCAGGACCTCTCACTTGACAGGGGCTGAAACCCAATAGCCAGGTCCTAAGGCCTTGCCGTTTTCGCCACGAGGAACCAGGATTCCGCGCAGTTGGGTTGGCTTTTCGTACAGGACGTCACTGGGGTTGAGGGTCAGCACAATGAAGCCATTCTCTTCGATGACCCTTTCCACTGGCTTGCTGTTGTTGAGAACGCCAGGGTCAGCCCCAAAGAAGAAAAAGCTCTTCGCCTTAGGCGCAGTAGCGGCAGGAAGCGTCCAGGTAAGAGCTTCTTTGGCAAAGGCAATAGTGCCGGGAGTCTTCAAAGGCTGGGGAACCCTTTGTTCCCACTCTTGAATGAACTTGGCGTTGGAGGAATTTTCCGCCGCTTCAGAGCCCTTTCGAACATTAATCGTGGCGGATCCATTAAACGGGATGCAGGATTCATCGCAGACTAAAATTCTCACGTCAGCCCGGATCTGAGCAGTGGCGGGAGCTTCTGCTCCGGGAGTAATCGTCGCCAGAAAGACAGCTTCGTCGTGGTAACCATAGGTCATGAAGTCGTTCGCGCTGAACTGCTCGGGGGTAGGGAAGCGCAGTTCGCTGGCTTTCCAACCCTTTGGCAGAGTCCAATTCACGCGACTTGGCATCCCGGAGTCTCCTGGGTTCATCCAGTAGGTGTGCCATCCCGGCTGCAATTTAACATGAACTGCAACCGTAAAGGGAGAATTCGGCGCGTAAGTCGTGACGCCAGCTCTTAAACTGACATTGGCGAGGGCCGGATTTGCCAAGGCAGCGAGGAAAAGGGGGGCAATCAAACTCATCTCACTAGTTTGTACGGTTCTGAGGCGCCCTTGTGTTGCCGCCACGGGCGGAGATTGACCAGGGCCAGGGCTATTCGATGCCGAGTGACTCCTCAAATCCAGCCATGACGTTCAGGGCATGCAGGGTGCCAGCTGCACCCAGCTTGCCTTGCCGATCTGCCATCGCCTGGATCGTGAGGAGGGAATGAGGTTCATCAACCGTGATGCGAAGTCGGTAGAGGCAGTGGGCTTTTCCTGCGACCAAAGAAGTATCCCAGTGATCCGAATGGTTGATGTAGAAGCTGCGGCCGTAGCACTCGTCGTAGAGTTCATCGAATTCTGTGAGGTGATTCAACGTAGGCACAACAACCATCGCAGAAAGGGCGAGGACTCCCCCAAGGTCCGCCTCATCGTGAGTGGCCAGAAAATCCCCCTGCCATCCCTCTCGCTGCAAATGGGACAGGACGTCGTCGGTTGAAGTATGGTCGCTGTAGTTGAGGATTGGATCTTCGAGAATCAGCCCAGCCTTGATGAGGGGGCCAAGGGTGACAAGGGCGAGGGTGGCGGCAGGGCTCGGCATCACGAAGGAGTCTGTGCACACCATCGGGTTATTGTCACAGAGCTCAACAAGACCGCTCAGGTCTGGTTCAGTTGGGATGCTATTCCACCTCACTGTTCTTCGCCAGGAGCCCTGGTAGAAGACGATCGAGTCCGGTTCAGACTCGCCTTGAATCAATTCAACGCGAGGATGCCTTGCGAGGAACTGGTTTAGATTCTCATCCTGGGTCGAAACGACTTTTACCATTGTTCCTTAGTTTAGTCGCTTTGGCTTGCGGTAGGGAGGGAGATTCCCTGGTGAGAAGACCTCACACCCAGTATCAGAATCAGTCGGGAGACTTGGTTAATTCTTTAACGGCAGACCAAAATGCCCTAAAACTCGTGCTGCTACTTTCCAAGGTCAGCTCATTTCCGAGTATTGCTGCGTGTGAGACCTTCTGAAAATCTGGGAACGATTTTCTCAACAGGTTGGATGGTTTCACGAGAGTGTCAGGGTTTGCGTGGTGCTTGAGCCGCTTCCTGAGCCCGAGTGCCTGTGCCGTTTTCTCTGGCTGGCCAAAGTACCAAGCTTCCAATTCTTGGATAACGATTCTGATCTTGAGGTTTTTGGGTGACCCCGATCCTGGAGAGATACCGCAAAGGTTCTGGAGTTTCTTTTTAAGCGAGACACAGTCCCCTCTATCATTGTCGTGCAGAATGATAATGTGATCGTTTGGTACATTCCACCGGGGGATCTTTCGACTCACACTCTGTTGGAGGTCTGATTTACCCTCGTGCACAACAATAAGAAAGTCGAGCTCTGGAAAGTGTCGTTGGAGCATTGGGGTTAAGAACGCCTCCATCGAACGCTCCTCAACAAAGATGAGGATGAGATCCTTCGAAAAGCCCTTGGCGCCACAAGGCTCCAGGGAGATCACCAGCTTCGTAAAAGGCTCTCAACTGCTCGTCATCTGAGGCTCGCCTGATCTCGGTACATCCTTCTCGTTTGACAAGCCAGAAGATTTCGTCCAGAGTGGTGCCGTTCAAAAACTCCGGTGAGTGGGTTGAAACAAAGACTTGGCCTCCTCTTTTCGCATAGCTTCTAAACTCTTCAACGAGCCCTTGCATCAGTTTGGGATACAGTTGGTTTTCCGGTTCTTCTACAGCTAGAAGGGGATGAGGGGCTGGATCGTAGAGGAGGAGCAGGTAGGCGAACATCTTAATCGTTCCATCCGATACATAGCGAGCAATGAAAGGATCTGTAAACGAGCCATCCTGGAATCTCAAGACGAGTCTTCCATCTGCGGTTAGCATTGCTTGGACGTCAGTCACGCCAGGAACCCTTGCCTTCATCGCCTCAAGGACACGGTCAAACTCTGTTCGGTGGTTTTCGAAGAGATACTGGGCGACTTGGGCGACGTTATCGCCAACGGGAGACAAGTGCTCTGCATATCCGGCCTCCGCGCTTTGACGCGCATCTGCAATATGAAAATCCGAGACGTGCCAGTTCTCGATTAAGCTCCGGAACTCCGACACGATCCGGAACTCTTTAAACTGGCCTAGGCCCTTGATGGCGAGGGTAGAAGCATCATCCAAGCTGTGATCGGCTCTGTCTTCCTCAACGTTCTTCCCGCCGTAGACAGTCTCATTGGTGATCGCTGAGCCACTTCCAAACTTAAAGTCGACAAAGTGCCAAGGTTGTCCATGCTTTCCGCGTCGGAATTTCAAGACCTCTCTCGCCACCACGACCCTCCCGTCTTTCTCCACCAATGAAAGGTCGTAGGTCGCAATTCTGCCTCCCTTTTCCCTAAACTTTAGCTCGATTCTGATGGGATCCGTGGCATTTCTGGTTCTCAATTCTTTGAATCCCCCCCGCTTGGCAGCTGCAGCCTGGACGTTTTGGGTAAGGGAATCTTTGAGAAAAGAAAAGACATCAAAAAGGGTGGACTTTCCAGTTCCGTTTGCGCCAACGACCACCGTCAGGGGTTTGAGTGCCTTTAAAGGACACCTTTTTTAAAAAGGCGATAGTTTTCGATAGTCAGGGACTCAATAACCTTCATAGCAGTTCAGGACAATCCCAATCATAGCCAATCTGGGTAGCGGCTAGTGCAGAGCTTGGCCGGTTGGATTGATTTCCCTGTGATCCACAAAAGTTCATGATCCAACACAGAGACTGATAGGCAACAGCGAGACGTCACATGAACCACTCTGGGCCACCCTGACCGAGACTCAGGGTGGCCCAGAGGAGGAAAGAAGAGAGACTCAGAGGCGACTGATTGTCACGGTCAGGGGGATCGACATAGGCTTTGCCTGGGGTTGGCCTTGCCGCGCCGGAGGCGCAGGAATGGTCATTGTCATGTTCATCCTGGCGCTTCTCACCATGCCGTCGGACATGTCGTGGCTGTAGGTTCCGCTCCCTCCGCCAGTCATGCCGCTTCCCCTCATTTGGATGTTCTGGTTGACTTCTGCGACTCTGCGTCCCCCGACCGTGCGGACAGCTGTGAGTCTCATGGTGGAAGTCATGTTCATTGTGCCTCCCATCATTCCTGGGACTTGCATTGTGTTGGTCCAGGTCTCATTGATACCAACTGCTCTTTGGGGGAGGACTGGAGCCTGTTGGGACAAGTTTGAGCCGGCTGCACCCTGAACGCGACCCAAGGAGTCCATGGTCATTCTCTGGGGTTTAGGCGCAGGCTGACCCTGGGCAGCAGGCATGGTGAGCTCGATTGTTGCTGTGCCTCCCTTAACGTCAATCACCTTCATCGAAAAGCGAGAATTCATTGTCTGGGGACGGGGTGCCCCGGCAGATCCAGTGGCTCCTCTCCCAGCAGAGGCTGGCACTGTCATGGTATAGGCGAGGTTGTAGTTGTAGACCTTTCCCTTTTCCCACTTGTAGCGGAAAAGGTACTTATTGCCCTGCTGGGAAATCTGAGCAGTGCCGGGTTGCGGGGCGGCTGCGATTCCAACGAGCCCGACTACGGTGAAGGCGAAAATTCCTTTGAGGTTCATGTAGTTTCCTTTCGTCCTGATACTCTTACTATTTATTGGCGTGGTCAGTTCACGCTCATCACTTCAATTTCTACTTCAATGGGCACATTTCCTTCGATCAACCCATTTCCGAACATGCCAAAGACTAAGTCAGGTGGCAGAGTCAGGGTTTTCTTGCCGCCCTTTCTCATCCCAATCACAGCAAATTCGACCCCGCTCACTATTTCTCGCTCGCCAACTGTAAATTTGACTGGTTGCTTGTCGCGGGCGAGTCTTGTGTCGTCGATCACAGCTCCTCCAAGGTATTTGGCTGTGTAATGGACTGTAACAGTGTCTCCTCGCTTCACTTCTGGGCCAGTGCCCTCGGCGGTTACCTTGGCATCATAGACTCCTTCTTCGCCCTTCTTCACCATATAGACTGCTTCAACTTCAAAGAGCAGTACGGCTCGCGGAGGGATTTCACCGGTTCCTTCAGCTCCGTACCCCTTGTTGGGGGGTACAGTCAGCAGCCTTTTGCCACCCTTTTGGATCCCCAGCAAGCCTTCTTGCCAGCCTTCGATCACCCCTCCGGCACCCAGTTCGACGCGAAAGAGATTGCGGCCAGGTTTGTCAATATTCGAGTCAAACTCTTTGCCATCCTTGAGCTTGCCACGGTATCGGACGTAGAGAATGTCCCCTTTCTCCGCCTTAGGGCCAGTTCCTGGTTGAAGTTCCTCAATTTGTGTGACTGCCGTCGGGTCTAACTTCACTTGGTTGACCGAATCTGTTTCCTGGGGTGTGCAACCGACCAGGAAAAGGGCAAAGGCCAAGAGACCAACCCCGAAAATTGCTCGCATGGGCATAATCGTACCTAACTCCCGCCAGGGAGCCTCAGTTCCTTATGTCAAGCAAAGGCCAAAAGAAATCCGAATCCAAGGGACCTGCCACGATTAGCAATCGAAAAGCAGGCTTTGATTACATCTTCGAAGAACACTTCGAAGCTGGAATCGTTTTGGTTGGGTCGGAGGTCAAAAGCCTATTCTTGGGAAGAGCAAATCTTACCGACGGGTATTGCCGTGTCGTTTCGGACGAACTTTGGCTATTTCAATTAGATATTGAGCCCTATGCTTATGCGAGCCACTATGCTCCGGAGAGGCGTCGCGATCGCAAACTGCTGATGAAAAGGAAAGAAATTGACCTGATCCGCCGAAAGACGGAGGAGAAGGGTCTCGCTCTTATCCCTACTCGCATCTACTTCAAAGGCGGAAAAGCCAAGGTCAATATCGCCCTTGCGCGCGGAAAGAAGAACTACGATAAACGTGAATCCATTAAGGAAAAAGATCAGAGGCGAGACCAAGAGCGCGACCTTTGATAGGAACAGGCTTTTCTTATGGATCTTTTCGGAAATGGAGCCCATTTTGTGATTCCAGAATCGAACATGATCCGTCTAAGCTAATACAGTGAAGAGACAGTTTCTCCGGTTTTGTTGGGTTGGCCTCGTGGTAGGAGTCTTCGCGAGTTCGACAACGATCGCGTCACATCTTGTTGCCCCCCAGGCGACCACGTCTCTGAGACTCGAAATTGAGAAAAAGGGGGAAGTCATCATTCTGCTCCACACCAAAGAAGCCCCTAAAGCGACGAGCCAGGTGATTAGAATTGCCCAAGAAGGCTTCTACAACGGCCAAAGAGTGCATGAAGTAATGGCAGACCCTCAGCCTTTCTTGGTCAAGCTGGGGGATCCCCTGTCTCGCTCGTCTCTGACCGATTCCCGCCTGGGATCCGGCGGTTCCGGCAGCACCGTCCCCTACGAGGATTCTGGAAAGTCAAATCGGATCGGCGCTGTCGGGCTCGCCACCAGAGAAAGAGATCCTGATTCTGGTGATTCCATTTTTTACATCATGCTGCGGGATGCTCCCTTCCTAGATGGCAGCTACACTGTCTTCGGTCAAGTCACGAAGGGTATGGAAGTCGTGCGACGTCTGGAGGTTGGAGACAAGGTAACCTCTGCGACCGTCATTCGTGGCTAGCACATCCCGTTCTCTGGTTTCCTTGTTCAAGTCCATCAGCACTCGCTTGCTGTATGGGCTTGTCAGCATCTTGTTCATCGCATTTGTCACGTTCATCATTGACGAAGTCGCGCCGGGCGATGCCGCCCTTCTCGAACTGGGTGACAAGGCCACCCCCCAGACTCTCGCGATCATGAGGGCAGAGATGGGACTGGATCGACCCTGGCCAGTTCGGTTCGGCGAGTTTGTGATCAAGGCGACCCAACTGGACTTCGGGATGAGCTATGCAGGGGTCCGCGAGCCAGTTCGGGACAAGATCACGCGTGCCCTTCCGACGACAATGCAAGTCGCCTTCCTCGCCATCTGTCTGGCAGCGATCATCGGCCTCACGCTCGGCACAATTTCAGCCATTCGTCAAAACAAATTTGCGGATCGGGCTGCTCTTTCTTTGAGCACCTTGGGGGTTACGATTCCAAACTTTGTGCTCGCCCCCATCTTGGTTTATGTCTTTGCCGTTCAACTGAACTATCTGCCGACCTCGTGGGCCCCTCCCGATCGCCGAACTGCCCCAGACATCTTCTACTTGCTCCTGCCAGTTTTGGTGATGGCAGCTCGTCCCGCCGCGACCCTCACAAGGCTCACGAGGGCGAGCATGATTGATATCCTTCAGCAGGAGTTCATCCGCCTGGCAGTGGCAAAAGGGGTTCCGCCTTTTCGCTTGATTTTTCTCCATGGGCTGCGCAATGCAATCCTGCCAGTCGTTACGGCGATTGGGACGAGTTTTGGCTTCTTGCTGACCGGTTCCTTTGTGGTCGAGACGGTCTTTGTGATGCCAGGGCTGGGATCCTTGGCAATTGATGCGGTTCGCCAAAGGGACACACCTGTCATCTTGGCAACGACTCTGGTAGCGGGGGTTGTTTTCGTCTTAGTGAACTTGGCGGTTGACTTGATTCTTCCTATCCTTGATCCACGCATTCGGGAGAGTCAGGTTTGAAAAAGAAGGCAGGTTTCCTCTTTTGGTGCGGGGTCGTTTACCTGGTTGGCTTGCTCCTCTTTGCCGTTTTTGGCCCCCATTTCCGCTTTTCGTGGGAAGCTCAGGTGGCCTCTCCCATGCTTCCTCCCTTTGGCACCCACTGGCTTGGAACCGACGAGCTGGGGCGTGACGTGATGGCGAGATTGGCCTACGGCGCGAGACTCTCACTCATCATTGGCTTTTCTGTTCAGGTTCTCGCCGTGGCGATCGGAATCTGCGTCGGAGTCGTGGGAGTATACGGCCCAAAGTGGCTGAGCACACCCTTGATGAGGTTTACCGACGGGATGTTCGCTTTTCCCGACCTACTCTTGGCTGTCCTGATTGCGGGACTCTTTTCGATGGGGCTTGTGCCGGTCATCGTCGCCCTTGCCATCGGATCTTGGCCCAGTGTCGCAAGGCTCGTTCGAACCCAGGTTGCGTCACTCAAGGATCGGGAGTTCGTTGTGGCAAGCCAAGCGATGGGAGCTTCCACCCCCCTGATTGTCGTGAGACACATCCTGCCTCACCTTGCAGGAGTTCTGGTAGCAGTGATGATGGTCGATATTGCAGCCACAATCCTCGCCGAGAGCACACTCAGCTTCCTGGGTATTGGAGTGCAGCTTCCCGAAGCAAGTTGGGGCTCGATGATTCAAAGTGGAAACGCCAACAAGTTGGTGAACCCCTGGCTCCTTCTCTGGCCTTGTCTGATTCTGTCCCTGACCGTCTTTGCCCTAAACTTCGTGGGGGATGGACTACGAGCCTTGCTCGATCCGAAGGCAAAAGAAGCGTAATTGTTCCTAAAGGGCGTGTTTCTTCCAGACTCTGACCGTCAGAATGGACAGGACAACTCATGATGATGCGTCACGCTCTCCTTCCTCTTGCCCTTGCCTTGACTTCCTTCTCCTTTGGTCAGGCCAGTACCCAACCGCCAACGACCCTCGACCCGAACAGGCCAGTTTTGATCATCAACGGGGAGCGGGTGACAACGACCACCTATTACCGGCGAATGGAGACCCTCGGAGGAGTTGGGCGGCTTGTCAACGATCGTTTTGTTCCTGCTGCCCCTGGATTCTTGACTCTCCAGACCATCATGAACGAGATATTGCTTTTGCAACTTGCTCGTGAGAAGGGTGTCTACCCGACCGAGGCGGAGATTGATGCTCAGGTGAAGCAAGCGGAAGCAGAAGCCCCCGAAATGCTCAAAGACCTTCTCGGAACTGGTGTCACTCCTGCAGAAATCCGCTACATCTTTACGGTCAATTTGGCTGAGTTTAAGTTGCAAACAATGGGGGTCAATATTGCTAACCAAGAGGTGGATAACTTCTACCGCGATAACATCGTCCGCTATCAAGTTCCGAAACGGTTTCGGCTCCGGATCATCGCAGTAAAGACAGAAGCTGATCAAAGGAAGGTCGACGACGAATTGGCAAAGGGAAAGCCTTTTGGCACTGTTGCCAAAGAATTGAGCCAAGACCTCTCCCGTCTGAACGATGGCCTCTTTGGTGAAATTCCCGAAGGTGAGTTGGGGGCTGCGCGCGACGTCATCATCTCTCTCAGAAAGGGCCAGTCAAGCCGCTGGCTCAATAGCAACGAAACCAGAGTGAAATTCTATGTGGACGATATCCTGGAGCCCTTTACGATCGCCCTCGATGCCAAACTCCGCCGGGAGATTCGCGAAGAACTCATGGTTGTGCGAGGGAGAAGCCGCAACAACGTGG
>JALOLT010000122.1 GCA_025455775.1 Fimbriimonadaceae bacterium | reverse complement strand
CTCGTTGCCACTGCACGCGAAAGGCACGGACTCCTTCTTCTGGGAGCTGGAACCGTCTCTATCCGCTTAAGGCCTAACCTTAACGTGACAGTAGAAGATATTGATTTACTCATTTCGCTTCTGGATGATTGTCTCTCTGCAATTGTTTAACTGGAAAACAATATGTCCACATCCCCAGTCGCTATCTATCTGCATACACCGTTTTGCCCGAGCAAGTGCGGGTACTGCGACTTCAATAGCTACGCGATGACTGGTGAGATCATTGATCAAACCGTCGAGGCTATAATCCTTGAACTTGAGAGGAGCCCTTGGCGAGGGACAAGTGCAAAGACGATATTTTTTGGGGGTGGAACGCCAACCTTTCTCAGCGAGAAGCAGCTGACGCGTCTACTCCATAAGGTTCTCGAGATCCATCCGCCAGTTCCAGGGTGCGAGATAACAAGTGAGGCCAATCCTGGCACAGTGGATATGCCCAAGTTCGCCGCGATGGTGCAGGCGGGGTTCAATCGAATAAGCCTAGGAGCCCAAAGTTTCGAACAATCAGACTTGCTCACCCTGGGTCGAGTTCATGAACCAAGTCACATTGCGAGAGCTGTCGCCATGGCTCGAGAAGCTGGCTTTCGGAATTTGAACCTTGATTTGATGTTTGCTCTTCCTGGCCAGAGTCGCAAGGCCTGGAGCATCAACCTGCAAACTGCGATTGATCTCAAACCAGATCACCTCAGCCTTTATTGCCTAACGATTGAGCCAAATACGCGCTACTATCGGCTAAATTTGAGAGGGATGCTTGATCTGCCAGACGACGAAGTTCAGAGAGAAATGTATGAGGAAGCTGTCACCAAGTCTTCTCAATTTGGCTATCGTCAGTATGAGATTAGTAACTTTGCTCAAGAGGGTAAGGAGTGCCAACACAACCTCTGCTATTGGCGAAATGAGTGTTATTATTCCTACGGCCCTGGAGCAGTTGGATGCTTCGAAGACCAGGAGGGTCGTCGATTGCGCTACACCAACATGAAGCATCCCAGTCTTTATGTTGAGGCGATCTCACTGGGCAAGAAGCTGTGGTGCGACGAAGACCTAATCGACCCTAAAACGAGTGAGTTTGAGCAGATCATGCTTGGCATAAGGCTCAACAGTGGGCTTGATGTTAGTCGAGTCTCAGTCGACACAAGGTCGATTAAGACCCTCGTTCGACGTGGATGGGTCACTCACAAAGAGAACTACCTTTTCTTAACTCCCGAAGGACGTCACTTTTGCAGCGAAGTCGCTCTGCTACTCAGCCCAAACTAACGACGAGAATCTCTACTCAAGTCCGATGGTTGAATAGGAGTAGCCGTACCGTTCCACGTTCGTTTTCGTCCACATTCTTCTGCCATCAAACAAGATACGGGACTTCATCTGGCTTCCGAGCTGATCGAGGTTCAGTCCGCGATACTGTTCCCACTCAGTGACAAGAATAACTGCGTCAGATCCTTGAAACACTTCGGTCGCATCTTTCGCATAATCAATATAAGGACGCACTTCTTTCATATTAGACATCGCGACCGGGTCGTGAGCGATGACCTCTGCTCCCTTCCCAGCCAAATAATCAATGATCTCAAAAGACTTGGCATCGCGGATGTCGTCAGTATTCGGCTTAAAAGCCAATCCAAGGAGACCAATTCTCTTTCCGGAGAGGCCACCGAGTTTCTCTTCCAGTCGCGTCAAGAAGTGAGTGGTCTGTTGTTTATTAATGTCATCAGCAGCCGTAAGCAGATCAAAGCGATAACCTAGCTTTTCACCAGTCTTGGTGAGGCCCTGGACATCCTTGGGGAAACAAGAGCCACCCCAACCCAAACCTGCTTTAAGGAATTGACTGCCAATACGTTTATCCAGTCCCATTCCACGGGCAACCTCCTCGACGTCTGCCCCACACTTTTCGCAAATCCGGCTGATTGCATTAATAAAGCTAATCTTAACTGCCAAGAAGCTGTTGCTGGCATATTTGATGAGCTCTGCGCTTGTTGTTGTGGTAAGAACGATCGGAGCTTCTAACACAGAATAGAGCTCTACGAGCTTCATCGCAGCAGACTTAGTCTTGCTCCCGACGACCACCCGATCAGGACGGAGTGTGTCGTGAACCGCTGATCCTTCGCGGAGAAACTCGGGATTACTCACAACCTCAAAGAGTCCAGGGTCTGTTCCATAAGAAAGGATCAGATCTTCGACCAGTTGCGCAGTGCCGACAGGTACAGTCGACTTATTCACAATAACGGTGGGTTTATCAATCGCTGGTGCGATGGCGTTGGCAACGGCCAGCACGGCAGAGAGGTCCGGCGAACCATCTTCCCCAGGGGGAGTGCCAACCGCAATAAAGACAACTTCACTCTTCTTGGTGGCTTCTTCGATAGACGATGACAACAACAAGTTGCCTTCTTGCAGTGTACGTTTGATGATTTCTTCTAACCCAGGCTCATAAATGGGGCTCTTACCTTGCGCAATTAGGTCGAGCTTTGCTTGGTCACGATCAACGCAAATGACTCGATTGCCGAGATCGGCCAGTATTACTCCAGTCACTAAGCCCACGTAGCCGGTTCCAACGATTGCAACATCCACGCATCCTATTCTGACAGGACTCGTGCCAAAAACCCGGAACCGAAAGCCATACCATCAGAACCGACAAGAATATCGGCCAAATGGTACCAAGCCTATGACTTTGGCTTCACGTGGGGGCTCACGGCAGCGACAAAATCAATGATCGACTTTGTCCCTTCGAAGTGAGTCTCGAAACCAATCCGGGCGGCAGCCCCGATCTGCGACCTCTGATCAGGAGTCAGATTGCTAAAGCGCCTCAGGAGGGAACGAGTTCCCGCTAAGGTGTCTGGTTCCACGAGGCCACCTCCAGAAGCTGAGACCTCGCGGAAGATGTTTACTTTATCTGATATGAGAACAGGTCGGGAGAGGGCCATTGCTTCTGCAACGACTTGACCAAAGTTCTCTTGGTGACTCGGAAGAATGAACGCCTCTGCTCCCAGGTAGGCGCCCCACTTTTGGTTCCCTTTGAGCATCCCGGGAAAGTGAATCCTGTCTGCAATCCCGACCTTTTGAGCAATAGCTTGGAGTTGAGGAATAATCCCTGTTTCGTCTGGCCCAGCAATAACAAGGTCAAGGTCTGATTCCTTCATTTCATGAGCAAAAGCCTGGACCAAAAGGTCGCACCCTTTCTTTGGGTGAATGCGGCTGAGATAAAGAAGGTATCGCTTGTTGCCGAGCACTGGGACTGTTTGGAAAAAGGCGATTCGCGCTTCGGCGCAATCAAACTGAGGGTCTGGCACACCGTAGCTGATTACGTGTTCCTTTGGCTGATAGGGGCGAAAGGATTCACGAGCTAGTATCTTCTCTTCCTCAGTAGTAAAGAGCGTCAAAACAGAATCTCTGATGACCGGCGCAGCTCCCCAATTCCAATAGAGTTGTTTCTTGAGCCTTTTCAGAGGAAAGTTCCTATTAAAGTAAGGGTCGAGCATTCCGTGAGGAAACGTAACCATGGGAATCCCCAGCCTTTTTACTTGGTAATATGATCCAGGAGTACAATAGTCCCAAATTGTATGAAAAATCACAATGTCATATTCTCTGGCATTCTTGCGAACCCAGGACTTCAGTTTTGGAGTGTAACCGAAGGGCTTTGAACCAGGGCCAACGGCATGAACTTTGACTCCAATCTCCTTCAAAAAGGCATCCTGAGGGTCATCCACTGTAAGGGCTTCGCTCACGTGACCCATTCGCTCCATCTCTCTGCAACAGGTCAACACCCAGTTGGCAGGGCCACCACTTGATGGATTCATCGTACTGATCACTTGTAGTATTTTCATAATACTGATATACTGCTGCTATACGTTCGAGGGACCGGGCTGGGGCCCAGCGTGACAAGGCTGATCATTCAACGAATGATCTTCGGCACATTACCCTGAAGGCTGCATCCAAGTGGGAAGCGTACTCGATGCGTCGTTTGGAGGAGATTTTTTAATGTGTGGAATTGCCGGAGCTTTTTCTCATCGCGGGAACCGACCTGTTCACGGTGCTCAACTTGAGGCTATGAACGACCTGATGTCCCATCGCGGGCCAGATGCAGAGGGAATCTGGGTTTCGGAGAATGGTGACATCGGACTTGCACACCGACGACTCGCCATCATCGATCTCAGCCCGCTAGGCGTTCAACCCATGCACAGTCTGTGCAAACGTTATACGATTGTTTTTAACGGAGAAATCTATAACTTTGCCGCCCTCAGAGACGCTCTGGAACAAAAAGCTTATCAGTTTCGATCCTGCAGCGACACAGAGGTTCTTCTCGCTTTGTTCGCCGAGTACGGCGAACAAATGTGCACGATGCTTCGGGGTATGTATGCCTTTGCGATTTGGGATCAGCACGAGAAGAAGCTCTTTATGGCGAGAGATCCCTATGGAATCAAGCCACTTTATTACTCAAATCATGAAGGTGTTTTTCAATTTGCCTCACAGGTCAAGGCGCTGCTGGCAGGAAACGAAGTTGATCGGTCGTGGAATCCAGCTGGATTAGTAAGTTTTTTTGTTTGGGGCCACCCATCCACCCCCCATACAATCTATAAGGGAGTCACAGAACTCCATCCAGGTTATTTCATGTGGGTAACGGAGGAGGGCCCTGAACAGCCAAAGAGGTTTCAGAGCATCGGAAAGATCTTTAGTCAAGCCGAGACCTTTAGAGGATCGCATGCCGAGATGGGTGAAATCTTAGGAGAGGCCTTAAGAGATTCTGTTCAGCACCACTTGGTATCGGATGTCCCGGTGGGATTGTTTCTTTCGGCTGGTCTGGATTCCTGTTCGCTTCTCTCTCTAATGAGTGAGTTTGACCAGTCTCCTACCACCCTGACTTTAGGGTTCAAGGAGTTCAAAGACCACCTTTATGATGAGGTTCCTGCGGCTGAACTTGCATCAAAGTCTTTTGGGTCAAACCATATGACGATGTGGATTGACCAGAAAGAGTTCATGGGTGATGCCGAAGACATCATCCAAAAAATGGATCAACCTTCCATCGATGGCCTTAATACTTACTTGGTAAGCAAATACGCAAGGAAAGCAGGATTCACGGTTGCTCTATCTGGACTCGGTGGAGACGAACTTTTTGGCGGTTATCCTTCCTTTTCTGACGTGCCGAAGTGGCATCGAAGACTCAGAATTCCATCTCGTGTACCTGGTTTCGGAACATTCTTTAGATCGGTGTCTTATCCTTTTCTCCGATCCAGAACATCACCAAAATACAGTGGAGTCTTTGAGTACGGCAAGTCGATTGCGGAAGTTTATCTCTTAAGGCGAAGCCACTGGCTTCCTCATGAATTGGTTCAATTCTTAGATGCAGATTTGGTGCGTGAAGGCTGGGATATGCTTAGTAGTGTCCAACAGTTGAAGGACATCACCAAAGATGCAGAAAATGACCACGGTAAGCTAGCACTGCTAGAAGCCCAGTGGTACATGAGGGCGCAGCTCTTGCGTGATTCTGACTGGGCCTCTATGGCCCATTCGATTGAGCTCAGAGTTCCCTTTGTGGATATAGAACTTTTCACCAATCTCGCTCCTCTTATCAAAAGCCACGTTCCCCCTAGAAAGATAGACATGGCGAAAAGTTTGAAACGTTCGCTTCCAAGTGAAGTTTTGAGCAGGCCGAAGTCTGGCTTTAGCGTGCCAATTCGCGACTGGATGATGGCTTCAGACCAAACTCTTTCTGATCGTTCGATCCGGGGTCTCGCGAAGTTCGTTTCCCGCCGGTTTAACCTTCCTGCCTCGTGGTGATCAGCTCCCCAGACAGGTAAAGTTCTCGCGATGTGTGGGATTGCTGGTTACATTGGAACGCGAAACGCGGTTGACGTTGTTTTTGACCAACTCAAACGGCTTGAGTACCGGGGTTATGACTCAGCGGGAGTCGCTTTTGTGCAAGCTGATCGAATCGGAATCCTTAAGAGGGCTGGAAAGCTGACTCAACTCGGAGGTCTCATCGAGCAGGAGAAGCCAGAGGCAAACCTAGCCATCGCTCACAGCCGCTGGGCGACTCACGGCGGGCCGACAGACTTCAACGCTCACCCCCACTACGACCAACAAGCGAAGATCGCTCTGATCCATAACGGCATCATCGAAAACTACCTTGAGCTGAAAGAAGAGCTCGTCAGGGCTGGCCATACCTTTCAGAGTGAGACTGATACGGAGGTTGCCGCCCACATCATCGGCCGAGAGTATGTCGAGGGCGTTAGTCTTGAAGACGCAGTCAGAAAAGCTGTGCAAAAGATGCGCGGAGCGTTCGGCTTCGTGGTGATTTCGCATCTCGACCCGGAAAAACTTGTCTGCGCCAGAAATGCGAGTCCCTTGGTGGTGGGTTTAGGAGAAGGTGAAAATATGGTCGCAAGCGACATCCCAGCTCTGCTTCCCTACACCCGCAGAGTCGCGATTTTAGAAAATGACATGGTGGCGACAGTGACGAGGGGCGAGATCAAGGTGATCGGACTTGACGGCAGAAAGCTCGAGCTCAGTCCATTTGAAGTCGATTGGGATATAGCAGCTGCCGAAAAAGGGGGCTACGACCACTTTATGCTGAAAGAAATTCACGAGCAGCCAGCGGTGGTGCGCAGTGCCTTGGCTGGCAGGATCGAGGGTCATGGCGTAGCGCTTCAAGGCCTTTTTTCTGATCACGTCTGGCAAGAAATCGATCGTGTGGTGATCATCGCCTGTGGCACAGCCTTCCACGCGGGGCTGATGGGAAAGACCTTGTTTGAGAGGGTCTTGCAGCTCCCTACCGACGTCTACTTTTCGAGCGAGTTTCGCTATGGTGAGCCGGTCGTTTCGCCTCGGTCTCTCGCTGTGTTTATCAGCCAGAGCGGTGAAACTGCTGACTCGCTGGCTGCCTTACGGCTCTGCAAGAGTCGAAGGATCCGCACCCTTGGCATCGTGAACGTCGTGGGTAGTTCTATCGCTCGGGAATGTGACCGCACGATCATGACGCAAGCTGGGCCAGAAATCTCTGTTGCCAGCACCAAGGCTTATACAGCGCAATGTATCGTGCTCCTGCTCTTGGCTCTTCATATTGCCCAAGTGAAAGAGACCCCTGGGGTGAGAGTTGGGAACATGGTGCAAGACCTGCGTAACTTTACCGGATACGTTCAAGCGTCCCTCAGCCTTGAGTCTGAGATGAGAGAGGTCGCAGAGATGTTTCAAGACGCAAAGCTCGTCTTTTTCCTGGGCCGCAATGCCGATGCTCACGTTTCGCTCGAGGCTGCCTTAAAGCTGAAGGAAGTGGCCTATGTGCCGACCCAAGAGTGCCCGGCAGGTGAGATGAAGCACGGCCCCTTAGCCCTGATCGAGCCTGGCGTACTTGCTGTTTTTGGCGCGACGGACTCAGATGTGCGCGAAAAGACAGTTAGCAACATGAAGGAGGTTCAGGCGAGGGGGGGATACGTTCTTGCCCTGACTACCGAGGATGATTCTTCGCTCGACTCAGTGGCCGATCGAGTGGTGAAGGTTCCGAAGTCAGGCTCGCCTTACTTGAACGCCTTGGTCTCGATCGTTCCCCTTCAATTGCTGGCATATTATGTTGCGAAGGCCAGGGGCTGTGAAATCGACCAGCCGCGGAACTTAGCCAAAAGTGTTACTGTAGAATGAACTATCGCTGCATCTGATCTGTCAGAATAGATGAGCAAGGACGCTTCATTGTTTTTCCCCATTGTAGGGGATCAGTCTCGTGACCTGCAGGTTATAAGACAAGGGGTTTTCGAGTCCCTCGAAAGCCGAATTTTAATTTGGGGCTTGTTTGGCCCGTTAGTTGCACCGAGGTAGAGGTAATGAAAGCGAGTTTGATGAATCAGGACGGCTTTGTCAGCACTGATGTCGTGCGGGACATTGAGCCGCGCATCATTCGGTACAGAAAACGCAAGCGAATCTTGGATATGTTGGGAGCCTTGGCTCTTTTGATCCTTCTCTTTCCCTTATTCGCAGTGATCGCCCTCCTGATCAAACTGACATCGCGGGGGCCTATCTTTTACGTGTCCCGGCGAGTCGGGCTATGCGGCAGGATATTCCCTTTCTACAAGTTCCGCTCTATGTATGTAGACGCTGATCAGCGAAAGGCTGACCTGGCCCAGCAGAACGAAAAGGGTGGCCCGATTTTCAAAATGAAGGACGATCCGCGGGTCACAAAAGTTGGGAAGTTTATTCGGAAGTTTAGTCTGGACGAGTTGCCGCAGCTGCTGAACGTACTT
>JALOLT010000121.1 GCA_025455775.1 Fimbriimonadaceae bacterium | reverse complement strand
ATCCGGCGAACAGGCTGTTTTTCAACGAAGTCTGACGAACCTCGAGCGCATCTTTCGTTCTGTTGAGCCAGCCGGGCGGGGCGGGAGGCTGTGACTGCCCTCTTATTGGGGTTGGCCCTCTTGCAGCCGATCCCGTCCGAACTGGACACCTTTCTCAAGCAACCCAAGATCCCCCTGCAACTCACCGAACTTCGGCGGAACGCAAGCTATGCAAACCTCCGGTTCGAAAGTCAAGATTGGAAAGGCACAAGGTGGCGACATGCCCTTGTTGAGTTCATTCCCCCCAACGTGCGTACCACCGGCGACGCGATCCTCTTTATAACCGGCGACTATTCCACGAACCCTTTCCCTCGCTATATCGAAGCGGCCAAGAGAGCGAGACTGCCTCTCTACGTTCTGCACCAGGTTCCGAACCAGCCCCTGATGGATGGCCTGCGTGAAGACGCCCTGATCGCCGCCACCTTTCTTCAGTACCTCCAAACGGGTGACGGAACCTGGCCACTCCTTTTTCCCATGACCCTCTCTGCGATTCGGGGGATGGACGCGATCCAGGAGCATACCAGGGGGAAGGTAAAGCGGTTCATCGTGGCAGGGGCGAGCAAAAGAGGCTGGACAACCTGGCTGGTGGGGGCGGCTCAGGATCCACGGGTGGTAGGGATTGCCCCGATGGTGATTGATATCCTCAATATGCCTGCCCAGCTGAACCATCAACTCAAGATGCTCGGAGGGCTGAGCGACGAAATCAATGACTACTCCTCAACCGGGCTCACAGCGATCCTCTCCACTCAAACAGGCCAAACTCTCGCGAAAATGGTGGATCCCTACAGCTATCTTAGGAGGGTTACAGTGCCAACCCTTGTCATCGTGGGAGGCAACGACCCTTTCTGGACAGTGGACGCCCACAACCTGTACTGGCCCCAGTTAAACGAGCCAAAACTGATGAGAGTCGTGCCAAACGTGGGTCACAACCTGGGAGATGGCAGGGAAGCCTTCGAGAGCCTCTCCCTCTTTGCGAACCTCGTCCTTGGCCACGTCGAGGGAGGACTTCCCAAAGGGATTGATTCGGACACAGTCCAGGATCCGCGCCTGAAACAAAGGCAAGAATGGAGCGCGATCAGCGACTCCTACCGGTTCACCCAAAGCCAGTGGCAAGACGCAGAAGTACACAAGCCGAATGCCGAGCAAAAGAAAGCCAGCTTCCGCGAATATCGATTCGAGGTAGGCGACCAAGCCGGATCTTTTACCTCCCGGGTCATGGTCTGGCCACCTTTACCAAAGTAGCAGCTGAACTAGTGACCTGCGTAGATGGAGTAGGGATCCCATCCACCCAGGTGTAAGCGCAAGGTTGCCAACTGGCCAACGTGGTAGGCATCGTGGAGCAAGATATAGCTACCAGAGAGCCCCAATACCTCGTCAGAGTCGGTGGCTTCTATCACAGCTCTGGCTTCGGCTCGTTTACTGACGAGAAGGGCAAGAAGCTCCGCTGGGTTGTCGGTGGGAGCGGAGTATGTCCCCCATTCGTGCTTTTCGCCCCGGGAGCCAGCCAAGAACGCCTCGTAGCATTCCAAGAGGTGTGCGATCATCTCGCGACCAGAAAAGGCGTGTTCGTTTAGCTTTTCGTCCCAGGTTCCTTCTGGCCAGTTCGCGAAGCATTGGGTGAGCTGGAAGCCAACTTCATCAAAAAGGGCAAGGTTGTGTTCTTTTGCTGTCATGAGCCGGATTTTATCGGAGATACTCGTTAAGGAATGTCAGTCGTTCACAAAGATGTCTTAAATGCCTACTCCCTGATCGCCCCTCATGTCGTGAGAACTCCCATCCTAACCTCCCGCACCCTGAACGATTTGGCAGGGGCGGAGATTTTTCTCAAAATGGAGAGCTTTCAACGCTCTGGCTCTTTTAAGTTTCGAGGGGCAACCCACGCCATGTTGAACCTGAGTCCTGACCAAAAGTCAAAGGGTGTCTTGACTTATTCCAGCGGGAATCACGCCCAGGCACTGGCTCTCGCGGGAAGAAATTCAGGGGTCTCGGTCACGGTGGTGATGCCAAACGATGCTCCCGCTGTGAAGAAGGCAGCGACTGAAGGTTACGGGGCAGAGGTGATTCTCTACGACCGGGCAGAAGAGACCCGTGAAGCCTTGGGCCAGAAGCTCTGTCGCGAAAGGGGTCTCACCCTCATCCCGCCTTATGATCATCCCCATATTGTCGCAGGGGCAGGGACGGCAGCTCTGGAGCTCATGCAGGAGGTTCCTGATCTTGATCTCTTCTTCGTCTGTCTCGGCGGGGGCGGTCTTTCCAGCGGATCGTGCCTGGCAATCCATGGGATTAACCCAAACGTGAGGATTCTCCCTGTCGAGCCAGAAGCAGGGGACGACGGTCAGAGGTCATTCCGTACCGGTACGATTCAAACAGTCCGTGACCCGATCACGATCGCGGATGGAGCTCGCACTCCGTCCCTGTCCCCCCTTACATTTGGGATCATTAGGGAACACGCGGAGGACATCCTCACGGTGAGCGATCCTGAATTGGCGAAATGGATGTGGTTCGTGATGGAGCGCATGAAGTGCGTGGTTGAACCGACTGGGGTCTTGGGCCTTGCTGGCGCTATGAGTGGTCATGTGGACATCAGAGGTCGCAGAGTCGGGGTGCTGGTTTCCGGAGGAAATGTCGACCTTGGCGAAGTCACAAAGTTTTGGGTAGTTCGGCCGACCGATTAGCGGAGGATGACTTCAGAGGCCAAGCGAGGTAATCGCAGCGGTTCTTGTGGCGGGATCCTGAAGCGTCTCTGCCGTGACGCCTTTGTAAGTCGGTTCGACGTTCCCAGCGTTCGGGACGTAATCACTCGGTGTTTTGAATGGACCTTCGGGCCATTTTCGGAGGTAGCTTGGGACGAGATCGGTCTGATCGATCGACGCAGTGGACACCTGGCCCGTTTCCCCAATGTACCGAGTTTTAGCGTCGGATATGGCTCTCAGGTCCTTTACAATCGTCGTGGCTCTGGCTTCCTGCCGGCGAGACACCCAGGTAGGAACCGCGATCGCCAACAAAATCCCGATGATGAGAACGACGATCATGATCTCAACCAAAGTGAAGGCAGTCTTCCGGTTTCGCGAAATGGTTCGGTGATGAGTCATGCAGGCCAAAGATAAACTCCTACAAACTTGTTCCATGAGGATCCGTGGGCGTTGCTCGTATTTTTGCTAGAGGTTTTGTCAGAGACTGGGAGTCAACGGATGGTGATACGGAAAAGAGGAGAAGTTTGGGTTTGTCTTATGAGCGAGAATTCCCCTGGAGCCATCTCAAAAGTGGCAGCCCCCTTTTAGGTTTCCAAGAATGCAGTTCGATCGGGTCTTGGTCACCTGCCCCGCCGAGGCGCAGCCCCGAAGCGCAGCGGAGGGGAGGGTGTGGCCTCGGGGAGGCGGGGCAGCCAGGTCACAAGAGAAAAGATTGAATCACTTGTGAGACAGCTCCTACATTCCGGAATTCGTTTGACAGCCCCCTTCTTTCGGCTCTTCCAAAAGATCGCAGGATGTCAGAAGCAACTACTGCCCAAGAGTTGTAATGGCTGCGGCTCGTGTATCGGGATCCAGCGTAAGTGGGATCTACATTGCCTGCGTTCGCCTCATAGTCATCAGGATCCTTGAAAGGGCCTTCTGGCCACTTGGCCATGTAGGTTGGCACGAGTTCCGTTGGCGCAACTGCGACGGTGGAGACCTGGCCAGTTTCGGCGATGTACCGATTTTTTGCTGCTTCGATGGCCTTTAGGTCACCCACGATCGTCGTTGCCCTTGCCTCTTGCCTCCGAGAGACAAACGTTGGCACTGCTGCTGCCAACAGGATTCCGATAATGAGAACGACCGCCAAGATCTCAATGAGAGTAAACGCGGCCTTGCCGCCCCTTTTTGTTTTGTCAGAGAAGAATGAGTACACTCCATACACCCTGAGATCGAGTTCCATCAGCTTGATTTGTTGTTGCAAGTAGGGATACCAGATCGTAGTCGTGCTGAATATAAATGGGGTTAGAGTGTATTAATGTCCGATTTTGGAAAGCGTTCGCTGGAACTTCACGCCAAGACTCGAGGGAAGTTCGCAATCGTCAGCAAGGTGCCGCTCAAGACAAAGGATGACCTGAGTTTGGCCTATTCTCCCGGGGTAGCTGATGTCTCCTTGGCGGTACGAGACAATAGATCCGCGGCACTGCAAATGACGATGAAAGGGAACTCAGTCGCAATAGTGAGCGACGGGTCGGCAGTTTTGGGTCTCGGAAACATAGGATCAGCGGGAGCCTTGCCTGTGATGGAGGGGAAAGCGATTCTCTTTAAGGAGTTCGCTGGCATCGATGGCGTTCCCATCGTGCTCTCGACCCAGGATCCGAGCGAGATCATTCGCGTCGTTCGCGCAATTGCCCCGACTTTTGGCGGAATTAACCTCGAAGACATTGCCGCGCCCCAATGTTTTCGCATAGAAGAAGAGCTTCAGGATTTGGGAATTCCTGTATTTCACGACGATCAACACGGAACTGCGATCGTTTTGCTCGCCGCTTTGCTCAATGCTTGCAAAGTCAGTGGAAAGAAGCCGGAAGAGTTGAATGTCGTAATCAACGGAGCAGGGGCGGCAGGCACAGCGATTGCCAAACTGCTGCGATGTGTCGGACATGATCCGAGTGTGTGTGTGCCAGTAAAGGATGTGCTGGCCTGTGACTCGAGAGGGATTGTGAGCCGAAAGCGCTACGACGAATTAAACGAAGAGAAGCGACGTCTGCTCGCATACACCAACCGCTCGGATCGCTCTGGCACTCTGCGCGACGCCTTGGAAGGGGCAGATGTTTTCATCGGTGTCAGTGTTGGGGGGCTCCTCAATCAGGAGCTGGTGCGACTGATGGCAAAAGGCCCAATCATCTTTGCGATGGCGAATCCTGTTCCGGAGATTTGGCCAGACGAGGCCTATAGGGCAGGTGCGAGCGTGGTTGGAACGGGACGGAGCGATTTGCCGAACCAGGTGAACAACGTCCTTGCCTTTCCAGGAATCTTCCGGGGCGCTCTGGACTCAGGTGCGACCCAGATCACCGAAACGATGAAGATTGCAGCTGCTCACGCCCTTGCTGACTGTGTCCCTGAGCCCAATCGGGACTTCGTGGTTCCGGATCCCCTCGACCGGAATGTCGTAGCGAGGGTCGCGGAGGCGGTCCGAAGAGTCGCAGTAGCGGATCAAGAGAAGGACTAAAAGTCGGTAGCTTCACCCGAAAATTGAGGTTTGTCTGAACTCTAGCATCTCCCAAAGGGGTCAAGATAGCTGGTTTGCTGAGGAAAAACCCTCTGGGTGAGACTAAACACGAAAGGCCAAACCTCCCATAATGAGAAGGATAGATTGATATGAAACGCGCACTGATTACGGGAATTACGGGGCAAGATGGCTCCTATTTGTCTGAATTCCTTTTGGGAAAGGGCTACGAAGTCCACGGTCTCATCCGCCGAACCAGCACATTTACAACAGGAAGAATTGATCATATTTATACAGATCCCCATGTGCAAGGCACGAGGCTGCATCTCCACTATGGCGACCTGAGTGATGGAACAGGCCTGAGGCGAGTGATTGAGCTCGTCAAGCCGGATGAGGTCTACAACCTAGGGGCTCAGTCCCACGTCCGCGTCTCGTTTGATCAGCCTGAGTACACAGGCGATGTCGTTGGAACTGGTGTTTTGCGGCTTTTGGATGCAGTTCGCGACCATATGCATGCCACTGGTCAGCCAGTCAAGCTCTACCAGGCTGGTAGCTCGGAGATGTTTGGTGCGGCAAATCCTCCCCAGTCGGAGGCGACCCCATTCCATCCCAGGAGCCCCTATGCAGTCGCGAAGGTGGCGGCTCACTGGTACGGAATCAACTACCGCGAGTCTTACAACATGTTTATCTGCAATGGGATTTTGTTTAACCACGAAAGCCCACGGCGCGGAGAAACCTTTGTGACGCGCAAAATCACCCGAGCTCTGGGCCGCATCAAATTTGGACTGCAGGACAAACTCTTCCTTGGAAACCTCAGTGCGAAACGAGACTGGGGATTTGCTGGCGACTATGTCCGAGCGATGTGGATGATGCTCCAGCAGGATCAACCAGACGACTATGTGGTGGCCACAAACGAAGCCTTCTCCGTTCAAGAATTCTTGGAGGAGTCGTTTGGCCAAGCCGACCTGGATTGGAAGCAGTACGTCGAAATTGACCCCCGGTACTTCCGACCAGCAGAAGTCGATTATCTTCTGGGTGACGCGACCAAAGCCAGATCTGCTTTCGGTTGGGAACCAGAGGTGAGCTTTAAGCACCTCGTGAAGATGATGGTCGACCACGACATGGAACTGGCACGGCGGGAGAAAATCCTCAAGGACGCTGGGGCGTAGAAAGATCGGGATCAAGAGAGAACGACATGGATCGCGACAGCAAAATCTTTGTTGCCGGCCACCGTGGTTTGGTGGGTTCGGCAATTGTCCGGCGGCTCGAGAAGGAAGGGGCGAGTCAGCTGATCCTGAAAACTCGCTCTGAGCTTGATTTGATGAATCGGAGCCAGGTTGATAAGTTCTTTCAAGAGCAAAAGCCAGATTACGTCTTTTTGGCAGCGGCGAAAGTGGGGGGAATCCATGCCAACCGGAGCTATCCAGCAGACTTTCTGCTCGATAACCTGGAAATCCAGAACAACGTGATCCGGGCTGCCTTCGAGACGGGGGTTAAGAAACTGCTCTTTTTGGGATCGAGCTGCATTTATCCGAAACATGCTCCACAGCCAATGGCAGAGGACTGCCTTTTGACTGGGCCACTCGAGGCAACCAATGAAGCCTACGCCATTGCCAAGATCGCTGGGTTGAAACTGTGTCAGGCACTTCATCAGCAACACGGCTTCCCAGCCATCTCCTTGATGCCAACCAACCTCTACGGCCCCAACGATAACTTTGATCTGGAGAACTCCCACGTTCTGCCTGCCATGATTCGAAAGTTTCATTCGGCGGAGGGCACGGTGACGCTCTGGGGCTCTGGCACGCCGCGGCGGGAGTTTCTTCACGCGGATGATTTGGCCGACGCCTCGGTTTACTTGATGAGGAACTACGACTCGCCCGAACTGATTAACGTGGGTGTCGGGGAAGATGTTAGCATCAAGGAACTGGCGGAGCAAGTGGCTAAAACTGTCGGTTTCAAGGGCGAGATGGTGTGGGATTCCTCCATGCCAGATGGCACTCCTCGCAAGCTCATGGACGTCAGAAAGCTGCACCAAACTGGCTGGAAAGCCAAGATCAGCCTAGAAGAGGGCCTTGCCTCAACCTACCGGTGGTTTTTGGATCACTCTGGGCAAGCTCGTCTTTGATTTTTCTGTGCCTAGGACGCTCGCTCTGGCTCCAGATCTTGCGAATCCCTTGCTGGAGTCGGAAAAGTTTAAGACTGAAGAATGAGATTGGCTGAACCGACTCTTTTTAAGAGCGGGTTCGAAAATCGATCAAAAATACCGCAACTTTCGAACCCCCTCACTGGGAGCTTCCGCGGAAAAAATGACCATAAATAACACTATGCCGCAACGCCTGATGGGGGTCAGGGGGTACGTCTCTGCCGATTCGGATCGGGGAGCTACCGTCAAGGTTGTCCGAGTTCACGACGGAGTCTTAATCGGGAAGATCTTGTCGATGACACCTTCACCGCCTTTGGGTTCGATCGAACTGGTCGCTTTTTCCGGTACGACCTACGTGCGTCTCACAGGGAATAGCTCGCTGATGGGAGAAGAGATGATGTCGATTCGCCCCCTGGAGCAACCGCAACTCATCCCCCAGAGTCATAGCGTGAAGACTCTGGTTCAGCCATTGGCGGGGGTTCTGGTTGCCGGCGATATCAAGACCCCTGTTAAGATTTTGGCTGCGTCGCAGACTGCTTTTTCATTCTTCTCTGATTCAGCTCCCCCCGCAGGGAACACTCTTCAATTGCTCTTCCGGATCGATCAGCAGCCTGTAAACATCGAGGTTCGCATGAAAGAGTTGCATCGAGAAAAGGAACGATATCGAGGCACTGCGGCTGTATTCCGCTCCGACCGCATTACGACTGGCCGCCTTGAACAATACTTGCGCGAGACTGCCTGATCAGGTTCCCCACCGAGGTTTTGTGCCTCTGGCAAATTGTTTCGTGGAGGCTTAATAGTCTCTACTCCACCCCGTGTAAAGAGGTTTACGGATTACCCTTCCCCCAGTAAAAATACGAAGGGAAGGGGAATCCAGAGAGGCCCAATGTCCGCGAGCCGCCGAGCGGAAGGCGAGGCAGTACGAGAATGCCTGAGTTAGAA
>JALOLT010000120.1 GCA_025455775.1 Fimbriimonadaceae bacterium | reverse complement strand
CTTGGCAGTTGTGCCAGGGTTGGTCGTGTACCTGATTTTCAAAGGAAAAGTTCAAGAGGCGATGCTCGCTGGGGCTCTGAAATAAGGTAACTCTTCTTTCATGATCAAGTCGGTTAACTACTGGTCTTACCCTGGCGGCCTTGAAGGGGTTCTCAGTCCTCTCGACTTTTTAAAGATGGCGCATGAAGACGGGTTTCGCGCGGTGGAGATCGGGATCGGGGAGCCAGGATCTGCCTTTGGGTACGACGCATCTGAGGAGGAGTGCCGGGAGCTCAGGCGCCAAGCCGAGGCCCTTGGGGTGCCGATTCTGTCTTGTGCGAGTGGACTGTATTGGGGAAGAAATCTTGCCTCGGAAACAGAGGAAGAGCGCGATGGAGCCAAGAGCGATTTGGAGAGAATGATCTTGGTTACCCACTGGCTCGGGGCGAAGACTCTCTTGACGATCCCTGGGGCGGTGGATGTCTTCTTCTTGCCAAACCGCAGAGTCCTGGACTACGACTTTGTCTGGAACCATGCGACGGCAGGCTTACGATCCTTGCTCCCCTTGTTGGAAGAAACCGGCGTCAGGCTTGGAATTGAGAATGTCTGGAACAAATTCCTGCTCTCTCCCAAGGAGATGGCGATGTTTCTCGACCAGTTCGCTTCGCCTCTCATCGGTTCCTACCTCGATGTTGCCAATATTCTGCCCTATGGTTATCCTGATCAATGGGTGAGGATTTTGGGGGACAAGATCGTTGGAGTGCACTTCAAGGATTTTCGCCGATCCGTGGGGACTGCGGATGGCTTTGTTGATTTGCTAGAGGGTGACGTCGATTGGCAAGCGGTGGTGACAGCTCTTCACCAGATCGGATATGACGGGCCAGTCCCTTGCGAAATGATTCCGACCTATGCTCGCCATCCCAGAGTGAGGGTGCAAAATGCAAGTCGAGCCATGGACGCGATCTTGGGTCTCGCCAAGACGTAAGCTTGGAATAGGTCTCAGTTTTTTTCGACCTTGTTCAGGAACCTCCGACGAAGAGGACTGAGGGGACTAGGAAAATTGCCTTGTTTCCGCTGCTGGGTGAACTTGTGAAGGGAAGAGGCGTTAGTGCAAGAGATAATGACGTTTTCGGTAGGAGTCAAAAGATTGGAACCAGGCGACCGACAGAATCTCGTGGCGGATCAAGCACTGGTGGATCGAGCCAAGCGAAAGGATGTTGAGGCCTTTGGGAAGATCGTTGACGCTTACCAGTCGAGGGTTTTGGGATTTGTTCGCCGGATGGTTCTGAACGAGGATGAGGCCCTGGACGTGACCCAAGAGGTCTTCATAAAGGCATTTCGGGCAGTGGATCGCTTTGATGGTAGATGCAGTCTGAGAACCTGGCTCTTTCGAATCGCTCACAATTTGTGTATAGATCGGGCAAGAAAGGTGTCCCGATCTGCTCACGTTTCGCAGATTTCGCTGGTTGTAGAAGAAGATGAGGAGAGGGAGGTCGCTGATATGCGCTTTGACCCGGCATCAGCCCTTTTGCAGAGAGAACTGTCGCAAGTTCTGGAAGAGAGCCTTGCCGCAATGAGCGAAAAACTCAGGATCGTTTTGATTTTGCATGACCAGGAAGATATGAGCTACGAGGAGATCGCAACTACAGTGGATATTCCCGTCGGAACAGTCAAGAGTCGTCTCTTTTTGGCGCGTGCCTTTTTGCAGAATCGTTTGAAAGGTTATTTTTATGGAGCAAACTCGTGAGTCAACAAGATTGGATCAATAAGGTGATGACCGAAACTCCCCTGACAGCGGAAGAAACCCTTCTGCTGGAACAGGAGTTAGCTAGCCAAGAGGACGTCCGGTCTTTGGTTGCCGCCTTGCCACAACCAGAACCGAGCATGGCCTGGCGGAGTGCCCTGAACGAAGAACTGATGAAGGCAGCACCGAAGCCAAGTCGTAAGACGTGGCTTTATTGGGGTTCGGGAGCCTTGGTGGGTGGCCTTGCTTGTTGGCTTGCCTTTGCGGTTCTGATTCCAGCCTCCCTGTCTCAAGGGCTCCGAGAAACGAGCCAAGCTAATAATGAGGCATTAGCCCAGGATCTGCTTCAAGGCCACGAGAATGACTCGTCAGCAGTGCTGATGGGGATCGCTGCGCCGGATTTGATGGTTTTGAACTCAAGTGACTAGGAAGTAATCGACGGAGACTGTTGGGGTTTATGAAGATGAGTATGAGGATTGATGGTCGGAAATACTGGATACCGGTTCCGCTGGTCTGCCTCCTCTGCTTTGGCCTTATCTCACAGGCTTTGAGCCAACCAGGAAATGCACAGGTTCGCCAACGAGGTACTGGAACCCAAGCATCAACCGACGGTGGGAAGCTCCCGCAGATCATGGTTCGGCTCCACGACGCCAGGGCGAACCACAGCTACGTCGGGACTCGGCAGGTGACCACTGGGAGCGGCCAAAACCTGAGAAGCTATCTCGAACGATTGACTGTCTCGGGGGCGATGGTGAGAACTGAGTTCCCGGGAGAAGGTCCCTTTGCCGGTTTTATCGTCATCGACACCCCCAAGGAGAGGCTGACCTATAACCCCTCTCAAAAGGAAATCCGGCGGTCGGAACCCCTCCCGGTCGAAGCGATGATTGGCTTCTTGTCCTTTTCAAGAGGTCAGAGAGGCACCATTCGGACGGCTCCCGGTGGCAAAGTGGCTGGATTTCAAACGACCCTTTTTGAACTCGTCGACCCCAGAGGCACAGTCAGCCAGCGCGCTTGGGTCGATCTCACCCAACTTGTCGTCTTGAAGCGAGAGGTGCTCGGCCCTCGGGGGCAGAAAGTGATGGCTTTCGAGTTCCTGCAAATCGACCATGGGGTCGAAATCTCTGAACGGGCTTTCAGACTCGAAATCCCCGGAGCGCGATTTGTAACACCTCGCGAGGAATTGTTAATGCTTTCTCGCCGAACTGGGCTGCCTGCCTATGGTCTACCGGAGAACTCAGGATTCCGACTGAACTTCGTGCGAACAATCGGGAGAGGGGATCAGCTGGTGGTGCGTCAGTTCTACTCAGGCGAGGCCAAAGTCTCCTTGATCGTGAGCCGAAGAGAGATCCCTGCCCGGAACCTCCGTGATTTAGCGGACGGCAGGGTGAAGGTCTATTCCTGGAAGATAGACGGAGTTTCTCTCGCCCTGATCGGAGATTTGCCGGAGGAGGAACTCAAGCTCTTGGCAGGTCGCGTTCAGATTTGGCAACCTCGACGAACCTAAGGTTGTTATAATAGTTCACAGTGCAAAGAACTCAGATACTAACTGAGACTGCTCAAGTCAGGAGAAAGCCCAAGTGGGTGAAAGCCCTCCAGGTTGCGATTCTGAGCTTCTTCATGATTTCAGTGATTTTGGGGGCTGTCGGAACTGCGATTGCTCTTCCCAGACTCCAGAAGGCTCAGGCAATGGTTCCCAACCTGCCGGACATCATGGCGGATCTGAATACCAGGCCGAGTCTGATTTTCTCCGCGGATGGGACGCAGCTCTACTCTGAGCTGAGCGAATACCGAACTTTCGTTCCCCGCCAAGAGATCCCGGAGCGGGTGGTAATGGCGACCTTGGCGGCGGAGGACAAGAGATTTTTCCAACACCAGGGCGTTGACCCTTGGGCGATAGCCAGAATTGTCTTTGTCGGGTTGAGAGATCGGGAGGCGAGTCAAGGCGGATCGACTCTCTCGATGCAGCTTTCCAAGAAGCTCTTCACGAGTAACGAACGGTCCATCGAACGAAAGCTGGACGATATGGCCCTCGCCATCATGATGGAGCGCATGAAGACGAAAGATCAGATTATAGAGCTTTATCTGAACTACAACTTCTATGGGAAAGGCGCATATGGGGTAGCTGCGGCAGCCAACATCTATTTTGGCAAGGACTTGAACGAGCTTACGATTGCTGAGGCTGCTCTTTTGGCACGAATTGTCAGGCGTCCCAGCGATCAGAACCCAATTGATAACCCGAAGGTAGCGGTTGAGAACCGAAACATCGTTCTGGGGATCATGCGGGAAGAGAAGATGATTACGGATGAGGATTATCGCAAAGCGATCAACGAGCCTCTGAAGCTTCGAAAAGATCCTCCCTCTCCCAGAAAGTCACCCAAAAAAGCAGGTCACTTTGTTGACTATGTGCTGAGCTACCTGAAGACTCAACACCCAGAAATTGACTTCAGTCGGGGTGGGTACAGAGTTGAAACCACCCTGAACTACAAGGTGCAACAGCAGTCAGAACAGATTCTGAGATCAGCTGTTTACCGCTACCGAGGGGCGAGGGTTAACACTGGTGCCTTTCTGTGTTTGGACATGGACGGGAGGGTCATTGCCATGGTGGGGGGGATGAGCTACGAGGACAGCCAATTCAACCGCACCACGCAAGGATTGCGCCAGCCAGGTTCCTCCTTTAAGCCATTTGTTTATGCAGCAGCTTTCGAATATGGTGCCTTGAGCCCCTATGGTGAGGTCAACAATGGTCAGTTCTTAATCACGACCGGCAGCAGGAGGCGAAACATCGAGGGAGGTGGTTCACTCGGATTTGTGAGTGTTCGCTCCGCGATGGCTCAATCTTATAACCGAGCGGCGATGTGGGCCCAACGTAACGCTGGAACCGAAAACGTCGTGAACATGGCCAAGGTGAGTTTCGGCTTCCGCAGTGAAATGAGGCCAGTTCCGACTCTTGCTCTTGGGGCGAACGAAGTTACGATGATGGAGATGGCGGAAGCCTACACCGTGTTTCAATCAGGCGGAGATCGGGTGAAACCGAACCCGATTCTGCGAGTCATCGGACCAGACGGATCAGCGATTAAACTGTTTGAACCGCAAAGGGTGCGAAATGTCGTAAGTTCCAACACAGCGAATGGGATTGATCGCCTGTTGCGCGCCACTGTCACAGACGGCACTGGCAAGTTCGCTTCCTACGTGACGAACGCGCGGGGAAAGACCGGAACAACGAGCGACCATAAGGACGCTTGGTTTTGCGGCTACACTGCCAGGTTTGTCGGAGTCATGTGGCTCGGGAGGGAAGGAGTACGGAACGGACGCCCCGTCTCGCTTCCGATGTCTGGTGTTTATGGCGGTCAGTACTCCGCTCCTTTGTGGGCGAAGCTGATGAGCAACATTCAAAAATCGCTCGGCGAACCCCAGTGGAGCAATCGACGCGGGGATTCGGACGGGACGTCTGTTACGATCACAGATCAACCAGCCGACGAGCCTTCAGTCGTACCTCCCCCCATTGACGAACCATTGCCGGAAGACGGCGGACCGGTTGGTGGTTCCGGACAAGGAAGCTCAACCGGCCCTGGTGAAGGGACTGGGGGCGGGGTGAGGGTGTATCCGCCAGAAGGCGACGGCGGCAATGTGCCTAGCGGCGGGACAACCGGCACTTCTGTGCCAGAAGATGACATTGTCTATGTAGAGGTCTGTGCCGATACAGGGCAAAAGGCGACGATTTATTGCCCAGAAAGAGTGAAACGACCTTTCAAGAAAGGAACTGAGCCTCGGAAACCATGTCCGGTCCATGGCCCAGGTCGCTAGCACCATGTCGATCATCCACACGCAAGAACGAACCCCACTTTCGCCAAGGTTCCTCCTTGTGCCGATCCTGTTGGTTCTCGCTTTTGTTTTCTTTCTGTTTCGGCTTTGGTTCTTGCAAGTCGCGCGCTTTGAGGACTTAAAAGAGGAAGCCAGCCGATCTGGGGTGTTAGAAGATCGGCTCCTCGCTCCAAGAGGCTTGATTGTTGATCGCAACGATATCCCACTTGCCACCGTCCAACCTTCTTTCGTCGCTTTCGTGGTGCCCCGTGAGATGAGAAGAGATCCAGAGATTTTGGCAAGACTTGCCGGGATCCTGGGAACCGAGCAGAAACGACTCACCCGGGCGATGGAGAAGGGCCAAAGGGGCCTCGATGCACGGGTACCAGTCTTCGTCGGAATACGCCCGGAAATAGCTGCCTACCTAGTTGAAAATCCAGAAGAATTCCAAGGAGTAACAGTCGAATCCCTGCCGATGCGGCACTATCAGGATACGATCAACTACAGTCACATGATGGGGTTCGTTTGGGTTCCAGATGAAAGGACGGAGAGGCGGTTGAAAGAGCAAGGGATTCAACCAGCCGACTATGTAGGACGGGATGGAATAGAGTCCCTGTACGAATCCCAGCTCATGGGGACTCCTGGAAGTGAGAGGGTGGCGGTTGACGCTCGGCGTCGCCCGATCCGTTACCTTGGCTCAGATAGTCCTGTTCCTGGTCAGAAGCTGATTTTGTCTCTCGACTCGCGATTGCAGAGTTATGCTCAGACCCTGCTGGCTGGGCGGAGGGGCGCGATAGTTGCCCTTGATCCTCGATCCGGTGAAATTTTTGCGATCGCGAGTGCCCCCACCTATGATATGGCGGTCTGGCAGGGGGGAATCAGCGAAGAGGACTTTTCCCGCTTGAGGGAAGATCCCGACCGTCCCTTGTATCCAAGGGCGATTGCCGGTGCCTATGCGCCTGGTTCAACTTACAAAATCGTCACGTCGATTGCGGCAAAGATGGCAGGAAAGTGGCAACCAAGCACTTCGGTTTTTTGTCCTGGTTATATCATGGTCGGCAATCGAAGGGTGAGATGCGATAACCACCCTCCAGCGGCCATGGACTTTAAATGGGCGATGACCCGCAGTTGCAACAAGTACTTTGCGAACCTCGCCTTGCAATCTGGGCCGGAAGCGATGGAGAAGGCGGCACTGGCAGTTGGGCTTGGCAGCCGCACCGGAGTCGATATTCCGGGAGAGAGTGCTGGGATCGTGCCAACCATTCTCTTTCGAAACCGCAACCGAGTCTGGTACGACGGAAACACGGTGAACATGGGGATTGGCCAAGGTGAATTGAACACGACCCCCCTCCAAATGGCCAGCGTTATCTCGCTCGTTGCGAACCGGGGTGTTTCTTACGAACCCCATGTGGTCCGCGGGTTCATGAACGTGACGACCGGAAGTGTTCAGCTCAGAGAGAAGAAGATTTTGGGAAAGTTTGACGCAGACCCAGAGTTTTGGCGAGACCTTGCCGACTCTTTGTTCAACGTGATCGACGCTGGAACTGGTCGCAGAGCCCAGATTTCGGGACTGAGCTGGGGTGGTAAGACTGGGAGCTCCCAAAATCATCGGGGACGCCAACCAGACAGTTGGTTTGTCGGCTATGCCCCGCTGAATAATCCAGAGATCGCGATTTGCGTCATGGTAGAGAACGGTGGGCACGGGGGCGACTTGGCGGCACCCTTGGCAGGACAAGTGGTGAGGCGTTGGTTTTCTTTGCGAGATGAAGCTCAACCGGCAGATGCGAGGGCTTCTGAAAATCTCCGCGCTGCTGATTTGAGAGCCTCTTCGCTTTGAGTGTCTGCTAGCTGCTGCGCTAGAATTGCCGCCTCGTTGGCAAGCTCTAGTCCTCTTTGCATTTTTCGTTGAGCTTCCTCTTTGCCTTCTCCCGGGAAAGTCTCCGCTCGGGGGAAGGTTCGCTCGAGATACAAGGTGAATCCTGTGACAGCTTCTTGAAGGAGCTTGAGGCGCTCTGTGTTGGAAGGGGAGTTCTTGGCGAGAAAAGCGCGAGCTTCGTAGGTTTCGAGGGGGATGAGTTCAGGAATCGCGCGAACCTTGAAGCTCGTTGTTGATTCGAGCTCAACCAACTTTTGGGCAGTGGCGATTGCCCCTGCCTGATCGCCTCTGGCAAGCTGGGTTTGCCAGAGTAAGGCGTGGGTCGCAAGGTTATTTGGGTCTATCGTCAAGGCGCGCCGGAGGGCCTGTTCTGCTTCGCTGAACTTCTCGACCTCGCCATAGGCGCGGGCCAAGGCGCGAAGATTTCTGGTTGTGGGAAGTCCTTTCACAGCTTGCTGGAGCAATTCCACCCTTTCCTGCGGGGATCGCGCCCCGTAGATTCCTCTTTGGTACTGGCTCTCTGGGTCAGTCCCCAGGGAGGCAAGGCTTGACTCTAGGGCTTCGCGGTTTTGGACTGCCACAGCCGTTGCGACATTCGCCCGCGAGAGCTCTGCTTGACCAGCCAGAATCATAGCGACCAAGGGTAGAAAACAGAGAAGAGCGAGGCCACCCCTCACTTGCTGCGGGAGGAATTCCGGACTCGATGCCTGGCTACTGAGCTGGAGTCCGATGGCAAGAAGAATAAAGAATGAGAATCCGACCCCAAGGTAGAAGAGGTTACTTTCGGTGATCCCGTGGGCGAAGCCTCCAGCGACTCCCCCAATCACGCCAGCCAGCATCAGTTTTCGATCACGAGGGAGAGATTGACTGCCTTTGAGAGCAAAGAGGAAACTTCCCCCCAAAAAGACCAAGAAGAGGAGGAGCGATAGGATCCCCCCTTCTACAGCAAT
>JALOLT010000119.1 GCA_025455775.1 Fimbriimonadaceae bacterium | reverse complement strand
GAGGGGGCAGAAGTGGTACGGCTTTGCCGAGAGGTCTATGAACTCAGCATCAGAGACAAGGAGGCAGACCCAATTTCCGTCCTGAACTTGACCCCAGACACCCTCCAGAAGGTGGCAAGGGCCTATACGATCTTCTTCCAACTCATCAACCTCGCTGAACAGAAGGAGATTATCCGCGCGAATCGCACGAAACCAGTCCGCCCAGAATCGATCCGCGATACCTTCCGCCATCTGGCGGAAAAGGGAATCACAGCCGACGAAATGAGGGAGATCCTGGGCAAGCTGGAGATCACTCCAACGCTCACGGCCCACCCCACCGAAGCGAAGAGGCGAGCTGTCTTGGACAAGCTGGAGGCCATCGCTCTGGCCCTTGTCGAGTGGGAAAGAGAGGGAACTCCCTATAACCTGGAGCACCCTCTGGACAGTCACGGCATGGCAGTGAGCAACCTCCGTCGCCACCTGGAGGTTTTGTGGCAAACCAGCGAACAAAACCCCTGGGGTATGACCGTGAGTGACGAGGTTCGAAACACTCTCTTCTATTTCGAAAGATCCATCTTTCGCGTCGCAAGCTGGCTCCATCGCGATATCGAAAAGGCCTGGGATGAGTGTTACCCCGGCAATCCAGGAACCTTACCGCCAGTGCTTTCTTACCGATCCTGGGTGGGGGGAGACAGAGACGGGAATCCTTTGGTGACTGCTCAGGTGACAGAGGAAACCCTCTCTGACCACAAGAGAGTCGCCTTTGAACTCTATGACAAGCTCCTGATGAGGCTCGAAAAAGAGGCAACTCAAATGCCAGGCCCAGACGGTACCTCTGCCAGCGACCTCATGACAAAGCTCCGTACAACTCTGCGGGAGAACCCACACCATTTGGCCGGAGAAGTCGCGAGGGTGGACGAGTGGCTCCAGCGCAACGGGGCAGAAGTTTTTGCGACGACAGGACTCTTTGCCAGGTTGCGGCGGCTTGTCCAAGCCTTCGGGCTTGTGGCAGCGAGGCTCGACATTCGGGAACACAGTGAGCAGATTGGAGGCTTTTTGGCGGAGGTGCTCGCCACATCTGGCCTCGTCGAATCACCCCAAGCCTACATCGATCTCCCAGAAGAAGCGAAGGTTATTTTGCTTGAGAAGCAGCTGAGCGAACCCCGGCCCCTTGTGAACTCCTGGTGGCGACCCAGCCCGAGCTCGGAGGAGCTCCGCAAGCTCCTGATTTTGATGAGAGACTCGGGAGATCTCACACCATGCTTTATCATCTCCATGACCCACGGAGTCAGCGATATTCTGGAAACTGTGTTGCTTTGCAAAGAGTGGGGAGTCATCCAGTTTGATGGAAGTCAGCTTCGCGGCAGTCTCGATTTTGTGCCATTGCTGGAAACAGTAGACGACCTGCACAGGGGCCCAGACCTTCTGAGGGGCCTGATGTCTGTACAACCTTATCGGGCATATCTAGCCCAAAGGGACGATCGGCAAGAGGTGATGTTGGGCTACAGCGATAGCAGTAAAGACGGAGGATTCTTCGCTGCCAACTGGGCCTTGCACCATGCCCTCGAGACCTTGACGCAAGCGGCAAAAGAACTCGGGATTCACCTTCGCTTTTTCCATGGGAGAGGCGGCACGGTCGGACGAGGAGGGGGCAGGGCGAATAAGGCGATCCTGAGCCAACCCCCTGGAGCTTTTGATGGGCACATTAGGTTTACAGAGCAAGGCGAAGTCGTGAGCTTTCGCTATGCTCTCAGGCCAATTGCCCACCGTCACCTGGAACAGATCGTGAGCGCGTGTTTGCTTGTGGCAAGCGAATCCCGTGATCCGAGCCGAGTCGATCCTTCGTGGGTTGAGGCAGCCAGCGAGCTTGCTCAGGTCAGCGAAGAGGTCTATCGTTCCTTGGTAAAGAACTCAGAGGAGTTTCTGACCTTCTTCACGCGGGCGACCCCGATCTCTTGGATCAAGCACCTTTCCATCGCCAGCCGCCCCGTGATGAGGCCAGGAAGGAGCCTGGATCGACTGGAGGGGCTCAGGGCGATCCCTTGGAACTTCGCCTGGGTTCAGAGCCGCTATTGTTTGCCAGGCTGGTTTGGGCTAGGCTCCGCGCTCCAGACCTATGGTGAGCAAGGCCCAGATGGACTCGCTCGGCTCCGGGCGATGGCGAAAGGTTGGCCATTTTTCCAGACCGTTTTACGCAATGCAGAGTTAGAGCTTTTGCGGGCTCATCCCGCGACTTTTCGCCTGTACGGGGGGCTCGACGGCGGGACGATTCATGATCAAATCCAGGCAGAGTATGAGAGGACAGTCGCCATGGTACTAACCGTCTTTGGCCATGGTGAGCTCCTCGAGGCTGCCCCCACCGTTCGTCGCACGGTCGCCTTTCGCAATCCCCTCATGATGCCCTTGAACGTCCTTCAGGCCTCGCTCTTGGGCCGCCTAAACGAAGCCCCCCTGGACGAGCAAGAGCGCTGGCGCCCTGCCATGCTCCAAGTGATGGCAGGGATCGCTGCCGCGATGCAGAGCACTGGCTAGAGGATTGATGGACTCTATTTGCGTAGCGATGCCAACACAGGTTTCGCGATATTGTCGATTAATTGACAAATCTGACGAATATCCGGTTCTAACTTGACATTCAAAGACATACACATATACACTGTTTGCGTGAGTACAAAAAGGGGTTTGCTCTCTCTGTCATGACTGGTTTTCTTCTTGGGTGCGCCAGTGTTGCAGTTGCTTATTCGACAATGTCGGCAACTATTTGGCCTGGCTGCTCTGGATCATCAAGTGACCCTAACAGGTGCGGCCTGAAGGCCAGCTACAGTGCCTGCGTTGACTGTTGTTATGAAAACTGCGGTACTGCTTTGACACAGTCGCACTGTCAGACCTGTTGCGCCAAGCAGTTCACCTCTGGTGAGAGAAAATGCACACCAAGGCCAGAGGCTGAGCCGATCGAACCCTAGGTATAAGCGATGAGAGTATTTGAGACACAAACAAAGAAAAAAATCTGGTTAGGTCTCGCCGTGGGTGTAGGAATCGGGGTCTTTGTCTCCCTCCTCGTTTGGAACCAGCTTGGTCGATCGAAGCCAGATTTGGGCGAGAAAATGGCGAGGAGCACCGGCGTGAAGGTCGATCTCTGGCGAGATGCTTTGCCTCTGTTGGACGCTTGCTCGGTCTCACTGGGAAAAATGGATTTAAGCGAGGCTGACCGAAAGAGGATCTACGATCTCATGGAGACAGGCAACCCATCAGCCGTTTCTGCTGGGCTCATGGCGATAAGCCGTTGCTTTCCTGAGTCTGCTAGAACTGAAGCGAGCCAGAAGTTGAAGGTTCTCCTTCCCAAAGTAGACTCCGAAGATACTACTTACTCAGTTCTAAGATCCTTATGGAACTTGGATCCCCAGGGACAAGCCAGTTTGATCGCGCTTGCCTCGATGGGACAGTTCCCACACCTTGCGGAGAAGATGAAGATGTGGCCACCAGTACTCACAGAAAAAGATCCCTAGCCTTTACTCTCGTCGAGTTGCTCGTTGTGATTGGTATCGTGGCACTTCTGGCCGCGATTGTTCTACCTGTCTTTGCCCAAGCGAAAAAGAGGGCCAGGGTGACGCAGGTGGTTTCCAACGTCTCCCAGATTCACCGGGCATTTTTACTCTATGCCACGGACTTCGACGATCGGATGGCGTATTTTCCGCCCCCCAATAGAGCCCCTCATTGCCGTGCTCCTGATGATATATGGAACTACGTTGACCAACGAGGGATTCCTCCCATCCAAGAAGGCCTTGTTCCTTACGGGGCTTCTCTCGATCTATGGAGCGTTGACGAAGGAGCCGGACGAAAAAGATTCGAACAGTGTGGCGCTGCCATCACGTATAATTTCTTTCTCCCGCGCGAGCCTTTAACGGCCTATGCGCCGGAATGCCCCGTTTTCAACGAGGCGGAGGCTTTTCTTTGGAACGGAGCAATGGATTCCCAACGGGAAACATCTGACCGGTACGCCCTTGTGACGATTGGTGGCACTGCATCGTTCGCATCTTCGGAAACCCGATGGAGCATCATGGATTTTCCAGAATGTAATCCCCGCGAAAGGTGACGTTTCGCTCGGCACGCTTAGCAAGCAGCTAAACCGTCGCGTCAACGAGTTTCCGGCTGGCCTCGTCGAGACCTTGCACAGACCTGATCTCGAATCGGTTGCCGTCCACATCGATCACCAAGAGGTGGTCTGGGCCAAGCCACTGGGCGTTCTCTTGCAGGCTCTGGGTCACGAACTCCTTACACCCCCGATCTGTCACAACGGTCCAATAAGTCGCCCCGAATTCGGTCTTTGCTTCCAGAACCTTGTGAATCTGGGAGCTGAGGTACCGCCGCTGGAGCTCAGTCTGAAGCACCTGCCAATTCTCGGCAGACAGCTCCTGAGACGGGTTCTTGAACATGAGGATCTGGCTTCCCTTGCCATCCACCAGGGCGAGAAATCGGCTTGGGTGAGTGAGAGGCGAAGCCCAGATTGGAACCACCGAGAGGTAACACTTACCCTCAAACTCCAGCCTCAGCCTTCCTTCCGGATGATAAAAGACTCTCATATCGTTTTTCATGCTCCCGTTCCGATTCCAATGATCTCGTTAATCTGGCTTTGGGTCTGCACCAGCTTGTAGAAGGCGCCTTTTTTGGTCATCAGTTCCTCGTGGGTTCCCATTTCGGCGATCTTGCCCCGCTCCAGCACGATCAGGCGGTCAGCGTTTCGCAAGGTCGAGAGACGGTGAGCGATGGCGAAGGTCGTCCTGCCAGACACGAGGCGCTGAATGGCAACTTGAATCTGTTTCTCGGTCTCGACGTCTACGCTTGAGGTTGCTTCGTCCAGGATGAGGATGCGCGGATTGTGCAGAATGGCGCGGGCAATCGAGATCCTTTGCTTTTCGCCTCCGCTGAGCCGGGAACCTCGCTCGCCTACCATCGTGTCGTAGCCGTCTGGCTTGCCGAGAATGAAGTCGTGAGCGTTGGCCGCTTTGGCTGCCTCCATAATCTCCTCAAGCGAGGCCCCGGGGTTACCGTAGGAGATATTCTCGGCGATAGTGCCGTGAAAGAGGAAAGGCTCCTGCAAAACGATTCCGATTTGACTCCGGTAGCCCCTTAGATCGAACTCGCGATAGTCGATTCCGTCCACGAGAATGCGGCCGGCATCGGGCTCGTAGAAACGGCTGAGCAAGTTGATGGTTGTTGATTTTCCTGCTCCACTGTGCCCGACCAGTCCAATCATTTCTCCCGCCTTGACATCAAAGCTCACTCCATTGATGACAGGATTGGATTTGTCATATCCGAACCGAACTGACTCGAAGGTGACAGCCCCTGTGACCACCTGATTGAGGCCCTTGCGTGCCGCTGGTTCTGGCGTCATATCCATGATCTCGAAGATGCGCTCCGCCCCTGCCATCGCCCGACTGAACCAGTTGTTGACCTGGGCAAACCACTGCAAGGGGCCGTAGACCATTCCCAAGTAGGCATGGATCATGTAAAACTCGCCGAGGCTCAAGCGGTTGGTGAAGAGCATATAGCCTCCCACGCTCCAATGGATCACGGTTCCCAAAGAGACACACAGGGTCATAACGCCAAAGGCCGTGTACCAGGTCATGTCTGCTCTGGCGGCTGCGTCGCGGAGCTCATTTGACCTCTTTTGGAACCTTTCGTACTCATGATCTTCTTTGGCGAAGGCCTTCACCACCCGAATCCCGGTCAGAGACTCGTTAAGGTGCATGTGAACCCTTGCCATTTTTTGGCTGACACGGTGGAAGAGGTTGCTGATCGGCTTCCAGGCTCTCACACTGATGAAACCCACCAGGGGCAAGGGGGCCAAGATGCAAAGAGCCAGGACCCAGTTGATGCTGAGGAGCAATCCTGTGACGGCAATGAGCATCAGGCCATTGATAAGGAAGAAGGGCAAGCCATCGACCAAGAAGAACCAGACCCGCTCTGTATCTTGCGTCACGCGGCTGGCGATGGCTCCGACCGGCTTTTTGTCAAAGTAGTTGAGCTGCAAAAACTCGACGGAACGATAGACAGCCGTACGGAGGTCGCTGGAGATGTGGGTACCCAGGAAAGTCATTAGCCTCCCATTCAAAATCTGGAGCCCAGCCACTGCTACCAATGTGATGGCCCAGAACCCTACCATTTGATAAAGGAAGGGGAGACTGCGGAGCCCTTCATTAAAGTGGTCGAGGATAGTGGCCTGCAACTTGGGGGGCAAGAGGTTGAGCCCTGTGCTGACACAGGCCATGAGGGCGAGGAAGATCGCTTGTTTTTTGTAAGGTGCCAAAAAGCTGGCGATCCTCAGCATCGTCTTCGAGGTGTTGACGCAGTTCGGGCAGACGCCATCTTTTTCGGGAAGAAGGCGGTTGCACTTTGCGCACCTCGTCCTCTCCGAAGTGAGATTGATTTGGAAATCTTTTCCCTCGGCGAGTTGCTCGATGCCTCTGGCTGCCTCGCTGAATTGGTGGGAGTGGGTGAGGCTAAAGCTGATCGCAGTGATCTCTTCTCCCGACTTCAGGCGGAGCAAGAGCCGACCGCCGCTCACCAGGGGTTCCGTACGCGCCCCTCTAAGGTCGCTCACTTCGGTTCGGAGAAGAGTGGCTCCGCCAGGTTCGCGAACCTCCACTGCGCTTTTGGTGACGATCAGAGTCCGGGAGCCAAAGTTGGCCTCCTCCGTCAGATCCGATTCGAGCAAGATCAGAGGTTCGGAGTCAGGATTTTCAAGTAATGAGAGAGTTTCCGGGGTAGGCATGTTCAGTCAGAACTGGCTGGTGATTTGCCAGAGAAAGGCTGTCAGGAGAAACAACAGTCAGGCGGCAACCGTCACGATCGCCGGAGCAAAGAACAAGCAATTGTCGAACCCTGGGCCGGTCAGGGTGAGGCAATCAGAGGGGGCCGTGGGAAGGCTCGCAGACAAAGTTCCCTAACTAGTCAGAAAGATACACGAAACAGAGCTGGGAAGACTAGGCCATTTTGTGGAAAGTTGGAGCGGGTGACGGGATTCGAACCCGCAACATTCAGCTTGGGAAGCTGACGCTCTACCATTGAACTACACCCGCATTGATCGGCACCGGCTCAGCAAACGGTGCCAGGAAGTTTTTTGGAGCGGGTGGCGGGAATCGAACCCGCATGATCAGCTTGGAAGGCTGGAGCTTTACCACTAAGCTACACCCGCTCTTGCAGAACCAATATCTTACCAGGATTTCTCGGCCAAGATGAATTACTGACCGGCACCCTTGGGCAAAAGGTAATGGGAGGAACAGGCCTTCTCTACCGTTTTTCCACTGACTCGGAATGTGTTCCCGTCCACACCCACCACCAAACGCTGCGTGTTCTTCCAATCAGAGGCATCAAAGTAGAGGAGGGTTCTTTCTGGCGATTCAATTGCTCTGAGACTCGCTTTTGCCAACTTTGGGTTCGACTTTACTTTGATCCCGTTTTCGTGCTGCACCACGACGAAACCAGAATCACCCTGGTGAGCCTGGAGGTGAGCGACGTGCACTTCCCGGACCCCGTGGGTCGCGAGGCCGTGCGCATCGGGGTGATGTTGTCGCGCGAGATACCCCGGCATACACAGCCGTTCCCCATCGACTGGCTGATCGCGGCGCTGGAAGAGGAGAACAACCCCAACGATGCCTATTGGAACGAGCCCCCCGAGGTGATCTACATGGAGCGGCCGTCCGTGCTGGTCTACATCGATGGGGATCCGCAGTACCTGCGCCTGGAGCGTCCTTCCGCCTACGGCGATCCGCTGTACGACGACATCGCCACCGACGTGGACCGCGTACTGAACACGCCCTACCTGCTGCTGCGCTACCGCAGGAGCGCCCACTTTCTCTATGGTTCGGGCCAGTGGTTCAAGTCCCACGAGCTGATGGGCCCCTATGCGAACACCAACGATGTACCCGCTTCGCTGCGTTCGCTCGCGGCCTCCGTGGACACCGTCAAGTCCCTGGGCACCGCCACGGCCCGGATCCCCGCCATCGTGGTGCGCACCACGCCGGCCGTCCTGCTCGATCTGGACGGCCCTCCGCAGATGAAGCCCATCCAGGGCACCGGCCTGCTCTACGCCACCAACACCGACAAGGACCTGTTCCTGGAGGTCGCCTCGCAGCGGTACTTCCTGCTCGCAGCCGGGCGCTGGTCGGCCACTGCCGATCTCCAGCAGGGTCCCTGGCGCCATGTGCCGCCCGACCAGCTGCCGTCCGACTTCGCCCGCATTCCCGAGGGTTCGCCAAAGGATGGCGTACTGGCCCATGTGGCCGGCACGACGGCGGCCCGCGAGGCCGCCCGCGACGCCTACATACCGCAGACCGCCACCGTGGACCGGAGTACCGCCACGCTGTCGGTGATCTACGATGGCGAACCGCGCTTCGAACGCATCGACGGCACCGATGT